>JAZKRS010000004.1:0-72824 GCA_036626435.1 Haloarculaceae archaeon
CCGACGCCGGAACCGACGCCGGAACCGACCGAGACGCCCGGTGACAGCGGACCTGGCTTCGGTGTCATCGTCGCGCTGCTCGCGATGCTCGGCGCCGCGCTGCTGGCGGCCCGCCGCCACAACTAAACCACCGGAGTAACCTCCGGCCCTGACGTTCGCACTTTCTTTCGGGCGCTACGACCGACCAGTGACAACTCTGCGGACGGCCGTGTCGATTGAAACTTGTTCGCGGTGTCTTTATTCCTGCAAGCGACGAACTGAGGACATGGAGTTCACCGAGGACGGAATTGTCATCGACAAACCACCCAACGGACTCGATACGTTGGTTCTCAGTGTGGTCGGGATACTGGAGGATCTCGGTATCGAATACGCGGTCGTCAGCGGCTACGTTGCGGTTCTGTTCGGACGCGCCCGCGCGACCGAGGACATCGACGTGATCGTCGAGCGGTTCGACGAGCAGCGAGCCGCGGAACTCACAGCGGCTCTGAGAGATGCGGGATACTGGGGATCGGCGATGCCTCTGGACGATATGCACGCCACTCTGTCCGATGATTTGCCCGTGCGCGTCGCCGAAGAGGGTCACCGGGTGCCAAACGTCGAACTCAAATTTGCAACAGACGAGTACGACAGACTGTCACTGGAGAACACCGTCCCCGTCCAACTGGCCGAGGGGACACTGCAGATTGGGTCGATAGAGCTCCAGATCGCCTACAAGCTCAATATGGGGGCACAGAAGGACTTCGAGGACGCACTGTACCTCTACGAAGTCACTGAGCAAACGCTTACCCACGAGACGCTCGAAGCGTACGTCAGGCGCCTTGACGTCGAGGAGGAGTATGACCGACTCGGATCCACTTGAGGAGAAACACGCAGCCAACCGCGCCCGGCGTCGGGAGCAGATTCGCGCCTGGGCAGCCTATGTCCGGACCCACCCCGACGACGACTGGGGCGAACAGGTCAACACCGTCGTCGACTCCCAACTCCAGGCGGCGCGTCACTTCGAGGGCGACCGGCCCGATCTCGACGGGTCGCGGGACCGGCGCGAGGAGTGAGAGCCAGATTTTTGCGCTCGCCCGCGACAGGGAGAGTATGCACGGACTGCAAACACTCCTCATCCGCCCGACTACTTTCTCCCGGTTCCGGTGGAGGGGGTGGCCGTGAGCGACGACGCGACCGATAAGACTGGCCCGGAGACTCCCGACCTCGGCGACGCCATGGACGAACTGGCGGAACTCGAGGAGCTGGTCGACTCGCCAGAGGAGCGCGAGCAGGTCCAGGAGGCGATGCAGACACTACGGCGGGCCCGTCCGCGGACGTTCGGGCGCCTGCGTGAGGCCTTCGACCTGCGCGACGCCGGCGAGGCGCTCGTCGGGAGCTTCATCTTCGGCATCCCCATGGTCGTCGAGGAGGGCACGCTGGAGGTCGGCGCCTTCATCGCCAGCCGGCCCCTGTACCTCGGCCTGACGGCGGCACTCGGCCTCGCAGTCGTCCTCGGCATCCTGCGGGCAGTCGAGTTCGCGAAGGTCGAGGAGGACCTCGTCTTCGGCCTGATCCCGCTGCGGCTCGTGGGCATCCTGACAATCGCAGCGGGGGCCGCGCTCGTCCTGATGACCCTCTGGGGGCGGGTCGACTGGGCGGGCGAACCCGGGGTCGCAGCGAGTCAGACGCTCGTCACAGCCGTCGTCATGGCCGTCGGCGCCTCGCTGGGCGATATTCTTCCGACCTCTTGACAATCGCGCTTGCCGCTCGAGACAATCCACAAACCGCGCCTCTTTCATACGCGGGGTGTCTCTGTGTAGGTGTATGGGCTTTGGAAGCTACGATGAATCCGAACAGAAGGACCAGGACGCGGACGACATCGACGACAACGACGGGGTCACCGTCCACGAGAACACGCACGATGGCGACGTCTCCTTCGAATCCGACGCCTCCCAGGAAGAGCTCATCGATCAGCTCCAGGAGATGAAGTAGCCGGGCGACGCCTGGGACGGACGCGCGAGCGATACCAGTCTGCCCACCAGTTTGATTAAGACGAATCAGGGACCGACCCTTTCGTGAACGACTCCTCTGTCACAGTCGTTCCACAGATGACGCATCCCCTTTCGATGAGCGTACTTTTCATTGACATATTTACTCTCAGACACTCTTCGCACTCAGGACAGAGAAAAATGTATTCTTCTTTGTCACTACCCATCGTATTTTACAGTAGGTGGTCACCTAATAAGTGATTCCTGGTTATTTTGAATGCGTGAGAATGGTGCGCCCGCTAATAGGTTGATATCCGCGCAATTCTTCTTTCGAAAGCCGAGATGGGGACACCAGTCACCGCCGCGGTACTGGAGCGTGGAGGTTCTCGGTGCCACACCCTCCTGTAGCATACGGACGTTCTCACAGGATAGGAATGACCCCATCGATAAACTCTGAGGGGACCGTCTGTTCCGGTATGGCCCAACCGTCTGAGAATCTCGTGTCAATTCCGGCCGACGATGTCGAACTCGAAGGGATGCTGGAAGTTTCGGATGGCGCACCGGGGATAGTTGTCTTCGCTCACGGGAGCGGTTCAAGCCGGAAAAGCCCGCGCAACAACTTCGTCGCAGAGGTCATTCGCGAGCGTGGACTCGGCACTCTGCTGTTCGACCTGCTCACCGAGGAAGAGGACCGAGTTCGGGAGAACCGCTTCGATATTCCACTGCTGACCGACCGTCTCCTCGCAGCCACCGAGTGGCTGCGGGCTCGTGACGACACAGCCGACCTGACCGTAGGTTACTTCGGCTCCAGTACGGGTGCTGCGTCCGCCCTACGGGCGGCGGCACACAGAAGCGCCGATGTCGATTCCGTCGTCTCGCGAGGTGGACGGGTCGACCTAGCCGAAGAGGTTCTCGACGAGGTACGAGCACCAACGTTGTTCATCGTCGGCGGAGCCGACACGCAAGTACTTGAACTCAACCGCGAGGCCTACGATCGGCTCTCCTGCGAGAAGGAACTGCACGTCGTTGCAGGCGCCGGCCACCTCTTTGAAGGGGAAGGGGAGCTCGAAGAGGTCGCCGGTCTGGCGGCCGACTGGTTCGCTGAGACACTCCATTGACTGGGACGACGTTGCATTCGCTTTACCCCGTCTCTTCGAGCCGTAGTTGGCGACATCTTTTACTACAAGGCGATTGTTCACTCCATAATGTCACGAACGGTTGAACTCAGTGACGAACTGACAGAGCGTCTGGAAGACCATCTCGAGGAAGAGGAAACAGTCGAAGAATTCATCGAAGAACTCGTGAACATTTACGAACAAGAGGAACGCTTCAGTGACCCGGGGCTGTAGGTCTGTCTCTGACCCACAAAGGAACGCCACGGCTAGTTCAGCGACGCGGCGTCCAGCCACCGCGGATCATACTCGTAGTCGGTGTTTAGGGCATCGTTAGTGCGATTCCAGGACGCGAAGTCGCTCACCAGATGAGTGAGCTGGACGATGCCCCGGTCATCCAGGCCCGCGTCTTGGAGTCGCTTGATCTCGGTGTCGGTTACCGCACCAGGGTTGTCATTGACCAGGAGAGCGTAATCAAGTATCGCCCGCAATCGCTCGTCGTCAACGGCTTTGCTCCCCTCTTCGAGAAACGTTTCAACGTACTGAGCGTCAACGCCCAGCCCGTGTGAGAGCACCGTACAGAACGCACCCGTACAGTTCTTACAGTTGTTGGCCTGCGAGATGGCGATGCCCACGTGCTGTACTTCCGGCAGTGAGAGTTCCCCCTCCTGCCATAGGGTGACCGTCGCACGCAATTTTGTCTTCAAGTACTCGGGGAAGTTGAGTTCGGCCCGGTAGTGCGACGGGAAACTCCCCTCCAGCTGTTCGATTTGTGCGAACATCTCTTCCAGCTCCGGATCGTCTACTCTATCGCGGTCAACGGGAGATACGTGAGGCATACACCAGTACGTGCCACTCGCCATCTCTTAACAGTATGTCGGTCATGCGCGTCAGGACCATACTCGGGAGTGGAATTGATGGGCTGGACGAGTTGTTGCATGGCGGGTTCGTGTCCGGGCGCAGGTATCTGCTCTCTGGATCACATCGCCATGCCCCCGCCCAGCGGCTGGTAGTGCGGGAGCATGGGGTGTGGAATGTGGATCCCGACTGCCATCAGCCCGTGTGCCAGCAGGACGTACCCCAGAACGAGAAAGAGGGCACCGAGCAGCCGATGGAGCCGCTGGCGGTGGACCGCATCCACCGACTCGATGAGCGTTCCGTAGGCGAAGACTGCTGGAATCGTGCCGATTCCCAGCGCTGCGAGCGCGATAGCGCCGGAGACTGCCGACCCAGTTGCGAACGCGAACAGGTAGGCGGGATAGAGTATTGGGCAGGGCAACAGCCCGTGGAGCGCTCCCAGCCCGACGATACCCGGGCTGTTTACGAACCGCTGTACCCGAACGGCGAGCCAGTTCGTCACCCGGCCGACACCGGGGAGCTGGATGCCTGCGGCCCCGCCCCCGACCAGATACTTCGCGCCAGCCACGATCACGAACACGCCGATCGCGATCCCGACACCGCCCCGGACCAGGTCGGCCACGGCGGTCAGCTGATCCGCAGTGACGAAGACGAACCCGCCGAGCCCACCGAAGGCAGCGCCCAGCAGCGTGTAGCTGGCTGCCCGGCCCACGTTGAACAGGGCGTGCTGGCGGACCTCGTACAGCGTGAGATGCCCACGCGGTTCGGGGCTGCTCTCGGTGGCCATCCCGCCGTCCGGGCGCGGGGTCATTCGTTCCGAGTACATCGTCACGAGCGGCCCACACATCCCGATACAGTGGGCTCCGCCGAGTAACCCGATAGCGAGGAACAGCAGGACATCCACCCGGAATATGGCTTCGAGCATGTCCGTCTATCCCTTGTAACGTGTGCACCCAATTAGCAGTTCTGGTACGAACGGCGAACCAGGTCATACTAACGGCTATAAGCCCGTGAGCGATGTCGATCCCCCGTGGGGTCGACTATGCTCACGAAGTTATAGCCGTCAGTATCAGGCCTCGTCCTCGTCCTCGGTGCCTCGCTGCGAGGCGTCGCTGACTGCCACCTGCGCCGCCCGGATCACCTTCCCGCCCATCTCGTAGCCCGGTCGGTGGACCTCGGCGATCGCCCCCTCGGGCTGTGCCGAGGCGATGGTCGCCAGCGCCTCGTGGCGCTGGGGATCCACGTCCCCACCCACCTCCGGGTCGATCCGTTCGACGTTCTCGCGCTGGAGTTGCTCGTCGAACTGTTTGAGCGTCGTCTCGACGCCGCCCCGGATCTCCGCGTCCTCGCCCTGTTCGAGCGCACGCTCGAGGTTGTCGCGGACATCGAGCAGACGCTCGACGAGGTCCTCGGTCGCGCGTTGCTTTTCTTCGGCCATGCGCTCCTTCTGGCGCTTCTTGTAGTTCTCGAAGTCAGCCTGCTTGCGTGCGAGGCGCGATTCGAGGTCGTCGATCTCCTCCGCACGCGATTCGACCTGGCCCTCTAAGGCGGCGACGCGCTGGCGCAGCAGCGCGATCCCGCGTGCGGTCGTCTCCGGCGATGTCTCGCGGACCCGGTCGAGCAGCTCCTCCTCGACGTCGAGGTCCCCCGGGTCCGGCACTGTGCTGTCCTCGTCGTCCGTCCTCTCCTCGCCGCCGGCGTCGCCGATGATCTCCGAGAGCGCTTCGTCGGGATCGCCCTCTGGCTCCTCGGCGATATCCTCGACTGCGTCGGCTCGGGGGGTCACGTCCTCGCTGGGGTTCTCAGAGTCGGCCGCGTCCTGCTCGCTCATACCAGAAGGAAGCCCTCTCGCGGATAAAAGCGTTGAGAAAGCCGTCGGTAGATTCTTGCTCGCAGGGCCCGACCCCCCGACGTGAACTCGGAGTTCGCCTTCGAACTGCAGGTCTGCCAGTGGGCCGAGCGCCACTGGCCCCCCGGTTCCGGCCGTGAAATTCCCGTCCTCGTCGCGCGTCAGCTGGGAACGAAGCGGCGGCGCTGGGATACCATCGTCCTCGAGTGTGACCCCGCGGCCCTCGCAGCCCGGGCCAGGTTCGGCACACAGCGACTCGACTCCGACCTCCTCCACGTCGTCCGGAACGCACCTGAGGTGTGGGAGTGGTACCGCGACGCACTTCCCGACCCGGGCTACCCCTGGCGGTACGTCAGGGAGGCAGTCCACCGCGCGGCCGACCGGGGGGTCGTCGAGACCCGGAAGGCCGACACCCGGATCCAGCTCCGCCGGAAGTGGCCGTACCCGGACTGGGTCGAGCGGATTGTCGCCGTCGAAAACAAGCCCGACCTCGACGCGAGCGCGGCTCGGGCGCTCGTCGGACAGATCGAACACGACGTCGCGCTCGCACTCGCAGACGAGGTGTGGGTCGCCACCAGCAGGGCGGACGGGCGGATCGAGCCAGCACTCTTCGAGGATATCCCGGTCGAGGCGGGGATACTGACCGTCGAGCCGGGTGCCCGCGGCGCCAGCGCGGTTGAGGTGGTCTGGCAACCCCGGACGCTCGCAGTCGACGAGCCGGGGACGCGCATCCTCGACCGGCCACAGGGGGGCGGCCACGACGTCTCTGGGGCGCGCTTCGAGTACGCGGACCCGGACTGGAAGGCGGCGAAGCGACTCGAGATCGCCGAGCGGGCCTACGAACGGGGCTGGCGGTCCTACGCCGACGCGATGCGCCCCGACTGCCGGGGCTTCCGCCTGCAACCTGGCGAAAGCGTCGCACGGCCGTACTGTGCGGCCAAGGGTCGTCACCAGACGCCCGGGGAGTGTGCTGGCTCCTGTCCCGACTTCGAGCCTGAGCCGCCGACCTGGCGCCAGCACGGCTGGCCCATCGAAGGCGGGCCCGGAGCCGCCATCAAGCGCCTGCTCGACCGCCAGCGGGCACGCCAGCGGCCGGACGCACGGGAGACATGACGCCGGTCACTCCCGGTCGCGGATGCGGATCGACTCGCGTTCGAGTGCGAGACGGAAGGTGGGGACGGCCCTGCGGACGCGCTCGACGGCACCCTTGTCGACGAGGGTGTGGAGCGCGGAGCGGACCTCGTCGACAGTCGGATCACGCCCGGCGTCACGGAGCGCGTGCAGCGTCGCGACGACGCTCTGGTGCTCCTCGTCGGGGCCGGGCAGGACATCGAGGGCGACCGCCTGGAGATCCGTGGCGTCGACGAAGCGCTCGGAGTCATCAGTTTCCTCCCCGGCGATCAGCGCCTCGGCCTCGGGGGTGGCACAGATGAGGCTGTCATCGTTGCGGTAGTAGTACTCTCCGAGTTCGTCTTCGAGGTAGGCGTGGACCTCGCTGCCGCTGTCCATCCCCCACCGGTCCTGGAGGGTGGCGTTTTTCGTCGGCTGGAGCTCGACGACGTCCACCAGGCGCGCGCAAGCCTGCTCCGAGAGGGTCATTACATGCCAGTACTGGGAGGGAGTACATCGGCGTTCCGGACTCGGATCGGCACCTCGGTCGGGGTTGGGGATGGAATTCACTCCAGACGATCGAGCGTCGCCGCGACGTCGGCCCAGTGGCTCCCCTTCCAGAAGTGCTGCCCGCAGTCGGTACACCGCCAGATCCGGGTCTGTGCGGGGTCGGGTGCGTACTCCGGCGTGGGCTCGGTCTCTGCAACCTCTGCCAGTGGACCGTTACAGGCGCCACACCGCCCCGGCTCGTCGGCCAGCGACAGGTCGAACCCCACCGCCCGAAGTTCCCGGAGCTGGTCCTCGACGTCACGCGACGACAGCAGTACCGCATCTCCGGCCCGCGCGGCCAGCGATTCGTCCCGCGTCACCAGCCGCCGCCCCTCTCGCTCTGTCAGCCCCAGGACCGCCTCGTCGTCCTCGACGCCCTCCTCGAGCGCGTAGGCCGTGTCGTAGCCACACATCCGGAGGTAGGTTGCGAGCTTCCCCAGCATCGCGTCCAGCAGCAGGCGGTCAGTCATGGTCTCAGCCCTCGAGGAACTCGCGGACGCCGTCGGCGCCTCTCGCGTTGAGGACATCGGCCGCCTCGGCCCATCCCCGGCGGGCCGTGTGGACGCCGTAGCGCACGTGATCGTACGCCGAACGCCGGTGTGCGTCGGTGTCGATGACTATGGTCGCGCCGGCGTCGAGCGCGGTCTGGACGGCGCGCCCCTGCAGATCCAGCCGCCGGGGGTCGGCGTTGATTTCGAGGGCAGTCCCGTGCTCCGCCGCAACCTCCGCGAGCCGGTCGACATCGATGTCGAGCCCCGCGCGTTCGTTGATGAGTCGGCCAGTCGGATGACCGACGATGTCGACGTGGGGGTGCTTCGCGGCGGCGACGAGGCGCTCGGTCCCGTCGCCGTTCAGCGCGGCGTGGGGCGAGGCCACGACGAGGTCGAGGTCGGCCAGCACGTCGTCGGCGACCGACACCGAGCCGTCGGCAGCGACGTTCGCCTCGACGCCGGCGAAGACGTCGATTTCGGCCCCGTCGTCGGCCTCCCGCACCACGCCGAGCTGTTCGCGGAGTTCCTCGTCGTCCAGCCCGACGCCGCCGACCATCCCGGGGCCGGTCGCGTGATCCGTGATGCAGACGTAGTCGTGGCCGAAGGCGGCTGCGCCGGCGACCATCTCCTCGACGCTCTCGGTCCCGTCGGAGTAGTTCGTGTGGACGTGGAGGTCGCCACGGACGTCCTCGACTGCGAGGAGGTCCGGGAGGTCGCCGGCCGCCGCGGCGTCGATCTCGCCGCGGTCCTCCCTGAGCTCGGGCGGGATCCACGGGAGATCGAGTGCCTCGTACATGCTCGCCTCGGACTCACCCGCGACGCGTTCGCCGGCGCGCTGGTCGTCGGGGTCCGCGAGACCAGAGACGTCGAAGACGCCGTACTCGTTCATCTTCAGATCCCGGCCGATTGCGCGGTTCCGGAGTGTTACGTTGTGGTCCTTGCTCCCGGTGAAATACTGGAGTGCGCTCCCGAACTCCCCGGGCGCGACGACGCGGAGGTCGACACGGAGGCCGCCCGCTCGCAGGCTGGCCTTGCTCTGCCCGGCCTCGATGACCGTCTCGGCGTCCGGCCAGTCGGTGAAGGCGTCGACGACCGCCGCCCCGTCCTCGCTCGCCGCGAGAACGTCGACGTCGCCGACGGTCGGCCGAAAGCGGCGTATCGACCCGGCCAGCTCGCACTCGACGACCGCGTCCACGCCCGCGAGGTACTCCCGGACCGCCTCGCCGCGGGGCCGCCCCTCACTGAGCAGCGCGCGCTCGTGGGCCTGGCGGGCGAAGTCGATGCCCTCCAGAATGTTCTCCTCCGTCTTCTCGCCAAAGCCCTCGACGTCCTGTATCTCGCCGGCTCTGGCGGCGGATTCGAGGTCCTCCAGTGTGCGGACGCCGAGTGCCTCGTACAGCGCCCCGACGGTCTTTGGCCCGACGCCCTCGACGCCTGTCAGCGCTGCCATGTCGACCGGCAGCTCCTCGCGCAGCTCCGCCAGCTCCTCGATGCTCCCGGTCTCGACGTACTCGACGATCTTCGCGGAGATGGCCTCGCCGACGCCCTCGATCTCCGCGACCGCGTCTTGCCCCTCCTCGGCGAGGGCGACCACCGAGTCCGGGTGGTCCCGGACGTTCTCGGCGGCGCGGCGGTACGCGCGGGGCTTGTACTCGACGCCCTTCGCGTCGAGCAGATCGGCGAACTCCTCGAGCAGGGCGGCTATCTCGGCGTTGTCCGTCATCGCCCCAGCCCCCTTCGCGAGCCGCTCCGGCCGGCTTCGTCACTTTCGTGGCCCAGCGCCTTCTGGAGGAACTTCATCCAGCGCTTGCGGTCGGCGGCCTCCTTGGCCTTCGCCTCGCCTTCGAGGTCGACTGTCCCGAGCTGTTCGAGCGCGTTCAGCGCCCGGTCGATGCCGATGACCGCCCGCGCGAGTTCCTCGCCCTTCTCGTAGGGGACCTTGCCGTCCTCGATGCGCTGCTTGCGCTGGAGGCGCTCGCGACGGAGGTTTCGCTTCGCGCGCTCGACGCGCTCGCGCTCCCCCGGCGGCACCGTCTCGCGTCGCCGTATCTCGAAGACGAACTCCTGGAGCGCGACCTCCTCGCCCTGGACCTCGATCTCGTCGGGGATTTCTGCGCCGATCGTCGCCCCCTCGCGTTCGATGCGCTCCAGCAGTTGTTTGCGCTCGAACTCCTTCACACCCACACTTACTGGCCTCCGGTACTTCGCTCCTTCGCTACCGTGGACGCGAGGTAATCTCTCGCCAGCAGTCCGGACAGTGGACGTCGATCGCCGACTCCTCGACGACGTGGATCCAGTCGCCCTCGATCGCGCTCCGGTGCCGACAGCGGGGACAGAACAGGATGGCCTTGTGGCTCTTTGTCCCTGCTGCGTCCGGCCCCGCCCGGCCGACTGAACGTACCGAAGTCATACTCCTGTTAGGGGATACACCGGTAAGTGTCTGTTGGGTAGATGGGGGTTATAAATCATTTTTCATCCTATTATTTGCCGCTATAAGCTTCGATAATGAAGTGAATTGGGGAGAAAATTTGCTACACATCAAAAACGACGTAGGCCCGCCAGCCGTCCTCTGACCCCGAGAGGTCCATCTCGGAGTAGGTGACTGCTTTGAGGTCACGGGCTGTCACTGAGGCGAGGGGAACACCGCGGAAGGACCCATCGACCTGGCACGCACCGTCGGCTTCCCTGACGCTCGCCTCGTTGTCGACGGGCAGGACCGACCGGACGTCCCGTTCGTAGATGAGACGGTCGAGATAGTCGAACAGCAGGGCTTCGCGGTTCTCGGCAGTCACGGAAACCTCGTAGCGCTCGCCGCCGTCGGGAACCGCCTCACACATGGCGGCAGCCATCCCGTCGGCGACGGCGGCGAAGACGTCACCCAGCGTCTCACCAGTCGCTTCCACCGCCACGTCCGCCGTGTGTTCCCGGAGTTCGTATCCCATGGTTGCCACCGCCGACTCGTGTGCCGCGTGCTCTGGCGTCGCGAGCGGGTACACGTCGAGGTAGCGCCGGCGGGTGTGAAAGCGTTCGGATCGAGTCGCTCCGACGGCGACGGGCTTTTGGGCGTCCAATCGCACCCACCACTGTGGACCCCCTCGAGACGGAACTGATACGGGCTCGCGAGCTCTCGGTCGCGGAACTGGCCGACGCGATCGAGTCCATCGGCTTCGAGTGTACCCGGTGTGGCGCCTGCTGTACGGCGGAGAGCGACGGGTCCGACCACACGGCGACAGCCTTTCCCGACGAGATCCGTCGCCTCCAGGAACAGGCCGGTGAAGCGGGGGCGTACGACTGGCGCGACGTCGCACGGCCGATGCCGTACGGGTTGACCGACGGCGAGGACGGCCCCGAGGGAGAGACCTTCGAGTGGGCGCTCCAGACCGACAGCTGTGGCGACTGCGCCTTCTACGAGGAGTCCGACGGGGTCGGCGCCTGCACCGTCCACGAGGACCGGCCACTGATCTGCCGGACCTACCCTTTCAGCGTCGCCCTCGGCGGGACGAGCCAGCCGATGGGCGAGGCTGTCGACCGCGACGGTATCGTCCGTGCTCACGAGTGCGAGGGCCTCGGCCGTGACATCTCACGGGCGGACGCCGAGGCACTGGCGGCCGCACTCAAGGAACGGGCGATCCGGGAACTGGAGGAGGCAATCGCCGTCCTGGGGGCCTACGAGCCCGCCGATCCCGGAACTGGCGAGGTGGTCGTCCACGACTCGGAGGGCCCGAAGGCTCCCGACGGGACACGCCGGTAGCCCGGCCGAACAGCGGGGACGCCGACGGCAAAAACTTTGAGGATGGCGCCCGTCGTTCCGGCGGAGGCTCACTAACTGTGGAAATCTCGAATAAACTCCTGTGTCTGTTCAGTGCTGAAGTAACCGCGGACGGGGACCGCTACGTCGTCGAGGTCCCGAAGCGTGAAATCGAGACAGGATCTATCGATCCCTCTCACACCTACCGTGTCGCGCTCATCAGAGCCGACGAGCCGGAGTCCGGGGGCGAGGAGACGACCGAGACATCGCCGTCGGAGCCCCAACCGCCTGTCGAACCCGGCGAGATCCGGTACGTCGAGATCGAGGACATCGGCAAGCAGGGCGACGGCATCGCACGGGTCGAACGCGGGTACGTCATCATCGTTCCCGGCGCCGAGATCGGCGAACGCGTCAAGGTCGAGGTCACCGAGGTCAAGTCGAACTTCGCGGTCGGCGAGATAATCGACGAAAACGTCTGATACTGACGGCTATAAGCCCGTGAGCGATTTCGACCCCCCGCGGGGTCGAATCTGCTCACGAAGTTATAGCCGTCAGTATGACCGGCGGCCACCCGTTGTCGGACGTACCACCACGGCCATTCTACCCGGCCATATGCCCGCTTTCAGTCGGCCGTCGCCGATCGAATCCGGCGCTGTCATGCGGTTAACCGTCTGTACCAAACCTGATAAGGGTGTGAGCGCCGTCCAGACCAGATATGAGCACAGCCGCATCAGGTCAGTCGGGATCGGCGTCCCTCAGCGAGAAACAGCAGCGCATCCTCGCGTACCTCCGCGAACACGCTGACGAGCGGACCTACTTCAAGTCGCGGCTCATCGGCGAGGAACTCGACATGTCCCCGAAGGAGGTCGGGACGAACATGACCGCCATCCAGGAGGGGAACTTCGACGTCGACGTCGAGAAGTGGGGCTACTCCTCCAGTACGACCTGGATGGTCACCTAGCGCTGTGTCGTACCACGGCCATCTGCAGCCGGTTCGCTTTCGATGATAGCCTGCTGCTGGTCGCCGACTTTGACGAAGTGACACAGCGGATTGCCGGGATACACGACCGGATTCTCCAGGACACCGACGACGATGCCCGTAAACGGTGCCTCGACAGTCGTGGCTTCTGCCTTGAACGGGTTCGTGATCGTACAGATTGTCTGCCCCTCGTGAACCAGATCCGTTCTGCTGTAGTGCATCTCGACGATGCCGCCGGCATCGGCACGGAGCCACGTTTTCTCGTCCCAGCCCTCGATGACGGTCCGCCATCCCGGCCACCGGACCGTCTCCTGGGTGTAGATGTTGTACTCGGCGAAGACGCTACGGACACCAACAAGTGCCTTATCGATCAACGCCCGTTCGAAACGGTGGGCCTCTCCCATCTCGATGGTGATCGTCGGGACGCCGTCCTCGGTGGCTTCGCGTCGCAGCATGCCCGAGGATCCCTCGCCTGACATGATGAGGTTCGAACCGAACGCGCGGGCGAGCCGTGCCACGTCGTCGTCCTCCATGTCGGCGCGGACGTGGAACATGTTTGTTCTGCCCCGGGTAGACGTATGGAAGTCCAACCCGAAATCGCAGGGTTCGAGGAAGTTCGTGTAGATGCGGTGGGCGATCCGGTTCGAACTGGTCGAGCCCTGCTTGCCCGGGAACGCCCGGTTGAGGTCGCGCTCGTAGATCGGCAGGTACCGCTCCTGTGCGATGAATCCGGGAACGTTCAACACGGGCAGACACACGAGTGTGCCGCAGATGTCAGTGTGATCCCACTCCTGGGCAACCTCCCGGACGACCTCGATGCCGTTGAGTTCGTCTCCGTGGATTGCTGCCGTGAGAAACACCGTCGGCCCCGGCCGAGGGCCGTTGATAATTGTCACCGGGATGTGAACTGGATCGCCGAGATAGGTCTCGCTGACGGGGTACCGAAACTCCGCGGTCTCTCCGGGGTGTACCTGGCCGCCGTCGTATGTGAACGCGTCTGTGCCGCTATCGCTCATGGTGTTCTGTCACCGTCGCTCACGCCACATCAAACCAACAGGGAATATGTACGCCCGGTACTGTTCCGCACAACTGCTTTTGTGTGATAGCCGCAATTTTTACCAGCTTCATGGCTCGCTCGCCGGCTCCATCGGGACCAAAAAGAGGGATGTCCTCGACGCGCAGAGGTGCTGCGGACACAACAGAATCGATCGAAGGGCAGTGTCGTGTCGGGGTGTTGAGTACCCACAACAGCAAAGAGACGAAAGCGATCCTGAATGCCGTCCGGGAACTCGGACACGAACCCGTCTGGATTCGCGACGAAAACGTCACGTCGTGGATCGAGGGCGGAACGGTCAAGCTCGACCCGGCGGTGGACGTGGTTATAAACCGGCTGTTACTCACGAAAAGCGACCACCTCTTCGAGGATTTACAACTCGCCTCCCTCTACGGGGAGACCGCACCGGTCGTGAACCCACCCGAGGCAGTCCAGCGGACACTCCACAAGTACCGCGCCAGCGCACTTCTGTCTGCAGCGGGGCTACCCGTTCCAGACGCCTTCTTCGGGCGGACTCCCCGGACCGTCGAGGAGTGGGACGACTTTCTCGCGGACTCGGCGGTTCAAAAACAGACTGTCGGAACGAACGGACGACGGATGGCCATCGTTTCGCCGGAGGGATCAGTTTCCCCGACAATCGGAAACGAGGAGACGTACATCCAGGAGTTCCTGGACAGCGGCGGGGAGCGACCGACCGACGTCCGGGCCTACGTGGTCGACGATGCGGTCGTCGGTGCCATGCGCCGACACGCACCGGAGGGTGAATGGCGAACGAACGTCGCGCTGGGTGGCGAGGTAGCGGATATCACTGACGACCTGGGTGCTCGTCCGCGCCGGCTGGCGACCGAAGCTGCCGCCGTGCTCGGTCTCGACGCTGCTGGTGTCGATCTCATGTCCGTCGACGGGGACTGGTACATTCTGGAGGTGAACGCGACTGCGGGGTTCAAGGGGCTGTTCACCGCGACAGGGCGATCAGTTGCCCCCTACATTGTTCAGGCCGCGGTAGACCGGGCCGGGGGTGCCCTGGCGGAGTCTCGCGTCAGGGAGATTTCAGACAGACTCGACGATTCGGTACCCGACTGCAAACCGCCACTCGACGAGAGTAGCGGGGATACGCTCGGGTACACCACCCGTGTCAAACTCAGCGGGACCGACGGCGTCGAGTCGACCGTCGCGAAATCCGACACTGGTGCCGAACGAACGAGCATCGATACGAAGCTGGCAGGACGGATCGGTGCAGGCCCGCTCGTAGATACGACCGAAGTGCGCTCCGCTGCGGGGGATGGCACCGAGACGCGCCCGCTCGTCGATGTCGAACTGTATCTCAACGGCGGGTGGCGGACCGTCACCGCGAGCGTAACCGACCGGGACAAGATGTCCTATCCGGTGCTACTCGGCCGTGACGTCTTGGTCGACTACACGCTCGAGGTCAGCCGAACAGTCGAGGAGTAAGGGGCGAATCCGACGTCAAAGACAGATATTCACGGTTAGAGCGGGAGTCCACTGACAAGCCTCGGGGCTTGACCCCGAGGTTGTTGACCGGCAGTGCACTCGACGGGTCCGTCAGCCAGTGTAGGCGACGAATTCGTCGGCGTGTGCGGCCAACTGGACTGCGTCCTCCCCGAAGGAGTCGGCGTACCTGACGAGCAAGACCAGGAGTGTCTCGGGCGTCTCGACGGCGTAGCCGTCTTCCCGGCTCAACAGTCCGGTGTCGTCGAGTTGCTTGGCGGACGTACTCACTGTCGGCCGGGAGACGCCGAGGCGATTCGCGATTTCGCCCGCAGTCGCCGACGGATCCTCCAGCAGCGCGATCACTATCCCGCGCGGTGTCTCGCGCCGGAGGTAGCCGAGCGCGATCTGTTCGAACTCGTCGAACCGCCCCGCGGGGAAGTATCGCCGGTAGTCGCCGTCCTTGCGGCTCTCGACCGCCCCCTCGCTCTCCAGACGACGGAGGTGGTGCTGTGTTTCGCCGGTCCCCAGCTGCAGGTCGTCGCGGATCTTCGAGAAGTGTGCGCCCGGCGTGGCGGCGAGGTAGCCGGTGATGGCGCCGGGTGCGTCGCTGTCGCTCTCGCTGGTCCCGGCACTCGCGAGGCCAACGAACGGGCTAGCCGCGCCCAGCGCCGCGAATCGGCGCAGGGTCGCACGCTTTGACTCGTCCACTTCCCCCTCCCGTTTCCGGGGCATCACGTACTGGTTGGTGAGACGAGCGGAAAAACCTTCCCTTGCCAGCAGGGGGCTACTCGGCCCCGCCCTCGGAGTCTTCGCTGGCGTTCGGGTTGAAGTTGGCCCCGCCGCCGCCGATCTCCTCGTCCATCTCGTCGATGACCTCGTCGGGGTCCTTGATGTCCGCCGTCGCCTCGCCGGTCTTGACGGCCTCGGCTTCCTGTTCCATCTGTTCGACGTCGATGACGTTGTCCTCGTCGTCGAGTTGCCCGAGGATCTCCTCGATGTCGTCGAGGCCGAGCATCTCTCGCGTCTCATCGTCGAAGTCGAGGCCCTCGAGGACGTGGCCGTTCTCCTTGACGTCGCTGCCCTGGAGATGCTTGCCGTAGCGGCCGACCAGCGAGGTCAGCTCCTGTGGGAGGACGAACTTCGTCGACTCGCCCTGACCGATGGAGTCCAGCGTCTCCATCCCCTTCTCGATGATTGCGCGTTCGCCCATCGACTCGGCTGATTTCGCGCGAAGCACCGTGGAGATGGCGTCACCCTGTGCTTCGAGGATCTGGCTTTGCTTCTGTCCCTGTGCGCGGATGATGTCGGACTGCTTGTCACCCTGCGCTTCCTCGATGGCGCTGCGGCGTTCGCCCTGTGCTTCGAGGATCATCGCACGGCGGCGACGCTCCGCGGAGGTCTGTTGCTCCATGGCCTGCTGGACGTCCTTGGAGGGGTTGACCTCGCGGACCTCGACTGACTCGACCCGGATGCCCCACTCGTCGGTGGGCTCGTCGAGTTCGGTTCGGATCTTGGCGTTGATCTGCTGGCGCTTGTTCAGCGTGTCGTCCAGTTCCATGTCGCCCAGCACCGCACGGAGGGTCGTCTGTGCCAGATTCGAGACGGCGCGCTTGTAGTCGTCGACCTGGAGAAAGGCCTTCTCGGCGTCCATCACCTTGATGTAGACGACTGCGTCGGCGGTCACCGGGGAGTTGTCCCGCGTGATCGCCTCCTGGCGAGGCACGTCCAGGGTCTGTGTCCGCATGTCGAAGCGGTAGGTCTTCGTCACGAACGGCAGGACGAAGTTGGGGCCGGGCTCGAGGAGACCCTGGTACTTCCCGAAGCGGGTGTAGGCCTCCTTGTCGTAGGCATCGACGATCACGATGCTCTTGTAGGCCGTTACGATTACGATGAGCAGGAGTATCCCTGCGACGATCGGGAATACCCCCGGTGCCGACTGCAACACGACTGCGGGGAGCATGACACTTACCCTTTGTGTCGGCTACTCAAAAGGGTTTGTCCGAGCGGATCAGCCACTCGACTCGGGTTCGGCCTCGGTGCTGGACTCGGCCCCGGTACTGTCCGAATTCGGCGTGGTCGCATCGGCCGTATCCCGCCCGCGCGAGCGCTCGAGTTCGCGGTCGATGTCGTCTTTCGCGTCGGCAAAGGACTCCACCTTGAGGACGTTCCCGCCGCCGGGATCGATGACAATGACCTCCTCGTCTTCCGGAATCTCGCTGTCGACGCTCCGGGCCTGGTAGTAGGGGTTGAAGCCGCCGTCCTCGAGTTTGACCTCGCCGTTGCGGGGCGTGACGCGTTCGGTGACGCGACCGATCTGTCCGCGCAGGGACTCGGAGTCACTCGTCCTGTCCTTCCCGGAGCCGGCGTAGATGTCGAACTCCCAGTAGGCCCACAGCGTCCCGGCTGCCGCGATGGCCACCACAACGGCCATGATGAGAAGGTTGAGCGGGCCGAGTGCGGGCGGCAAGACGACCCCGACGAGGCCGGCTGCAAAGAGGGCAACGCCGACGACGAAAAAGTGCGCGCCGGGGGCAAACGCCTCTGCGATGATGAGCCCGGCCCCGATCAGGGTGAGTACGAGCGGGAGGTTTGCGAGGACGAACTCGACCGTAGCCATGGACCCATATTAGGTTGCCTGGGGGATAACGCTTCGGGAGCCCGCCTGACGGCTCCACGGTCGCCCGTCTCAGGTCTCGCGATCGATGACGAACTTCGTGAACTCGCGGAGGTTGCGCTCGGCCGTCGGCTCCAGGTCGAGGTCGTCGAGGTGCCCCCGGGCCCGAGTCGCAAGGTCGCGGGCTGTCTCGTGTGCGTACTCGACGCTGCCCGTCTCCTGCATGATGTCGATCGCTTCCAGTATCTCCTCGTTGTCGTTATCGTCGATCCAGAGGAGCTCTTCGAGGCGAGCGACCTTCTCGGGCGGGGCCTCGGCCGCGGCGTGGATCGTCATCAGCGTCTTCTTGCCCTCGCGGATGTCGTTCCCAAAGGCCTTGCCGAAGTCGCCGGCCTGGTCGAGCGTGTGCTTTATGTCGAGGATGTCGTCGCCGATCTGGAAGGCGATGGCCATGTCCTCGGCGTAGCCCGCGACCGCGTCCTCGACGTCCTCGGACTGGCCGGTGACGATCGCCGCCAGCCGGGCGACGATCCGCGTAAGACAGCCCGTCTTGCACGCACACATCTCGAGGTACTGATCCTCGTCGACCGTGATCTCCTTCTGGTTGTGCCACCAGATGTCCATCCCCTGTCCGAGGTGTGTGCGGTTGAGTTCGTGCGTCAGCATTTCGTAGGCCGCCAGCCGCCGCTCGGGTTCGAGGCCGAGGCTGTTGCGGTCGATGACCTTCAGGGGGATGAAGTACATCGCGTTGCCGGCGTTCAGGGCGATGTCGATCCCGTACTGGTGGTGGAGCGCCGGGTCGCCACGGCGCTTGCTGGCCTCGTCCTCGACGTCGTCGACGATGATGGTCCCGTTGTGGAGGATCTCCGGGACACACGCGTAGTGGAGGTACTCCTCGGAGTCCTCGCCGAAGGCGTCGACCATGATGAGAAAGAGGATGGCGCGCCAGCGCTTTCCGCCGCGGTCGAGCAGATTCCAGATTGGATCGGCGAGCGCCCGCTGGATCCCATCGGGGTGGTAGCGGTAGCTCGCCCCGCCGAAGAAGTCCGCGAGGTAGGCGTCGTCAATCTCTCGCGGCAGCAGGTCGTGGATGGCCTCGTCGACGACCGGCCGCCACTGCGCGAGTACGTCCTGCATACCCGAATTCTCGACGCGACGCAGTAAAAAACCATTCACTACCGGCCGTCTCGACCCGCGCTCTGAAGCCGCCGGGGCCACTGGCTGACCGCACGGCGGGGGGATCGGCGCGGGGACGGTGCATTTTTGCCCGCATGGCGTCACCCTGGGGTATGAGCGAGGAAGGGGCGACGCTCGTCGGCGTCGTCGGCGACGATAGTGACGCCGCGAGGGCCCTGTCTGCGGGCGGCGTTCGGGTCGTCACCGGTGACGTCGACGCGGTCGTTGACGCGGAGCCGTTGGTTATCGCCGCCGTCGGGGAGCGAGCGCTGACAGCTCTCGCCCGCCGGAACCCCACCGTCCCGGTGCTCCCGGTCGATGCCGGGCGCGGGGTCCGATCGGCCCCGCCGTCAGCGCTCCCGGACGCGGCCGAACGGATCCTTGCCGGCGACTGGCAAATTGACCAGCATCCCCTCGTGGCCGTCGAGGCCCCGGACGGCACCCGGACGATCGGCGCCCTCGACGCGATGCTCGTCACCGCAGAGCCCGCCGAAATCTCCGAGTACACGGTCAGGTCCGGCGGGGAGCGCGTGGCTCGGTTCCGCGCGGATGGCGTGGTGGTCGCGACGCCCGCGGGGACAGCGGGCTACGCCCGGGCGGCCGGTGGGCCGGTTGCAGCCCCGGGGATGGACGTGTTCGTCGTCGTTCCGGTCTCGCCGTTCGCGACGACGCTCGACCACTGGGTCGTTCCTCTCGGGGACCTCACGGTGACAGTCGAGCGCGACGAGGCGCCAGTCGAGGCGCTGGTCGACGATCGGTCGATCGGCACCGTCCAGTCCGGCGATCCGATCCGTCTCGACCCGGCGGGGCGTCTCGAAGTTGTGCGTCTCCCGGAGAGCGTCTCACCGTTCGGCCGGGGCAACGCGAAATTGGAAAAACTCTAATGTGCCTAGGTTGGACATGTGGACATGGCAGACGCCAGTATCTTCGGCCCAATCGACAGCGTCTTGGCGGCAGAACTCGGTGTCGGCGACCTGGTCGTCATCGAGGCCGTCATCCTCGTTCTCGTCCTGGCGAACTTCGTCACGCGGAAGATCGCACACGACCGCCACAAGCGCCAGGCCGAAGACGGCGCAGAGGCAGTCAGCCGGTTCCTGCCCCACGAGACGACGAACGTGATACTCGTCCTCGCGGCGTTTTATTACATGACGGTCGATCTCCACCCCGGGACCGTCCTGTCCGTCCTCGTGCTCGGACTGTTCCTGACGGACTTCTTCGAGTTCGCGAGCCGCAAGGTCGAGGCGCGCCGGGAGATTCCGCTGGAGCGCCCGAAGGGTGCCATCGTCGCCGGTCTGCTCGTCCTCTCGTATGCGGGCTACAAGGCGCTGTTTTTCATCATCGAGGGGCCGTTCAACGCGATCGTCTGACCGGTCGTCCGCCGGCTACGCCACGCTTTTAGCCCCTGTCGCTCGTAGGACCGACCAACATGGACGTCGACTGGGAGACGCCCGAGGAGTGGGAGACGGTCACGACGCTGGATGCACACACGGGCGGGGAGCCGCTCCGCGTCGTGACCGGCGGGCTGCCCGAGATAGCGGGGGAGACGATACTCGAAAAGCGCCGGTACATGGAGTCGACTCTCGACGAGTACCGGACCAGGCTGATGTGGGAGCCACGCGGGCACGCCGACATGTACGGCGCAGTCCTCACCGAGCCAGTCACC
Source organism: Haloarculaceae archaeon (assembly GCA_036626435.1). GTDB lineage: Archaea > Halobacteriota > Halobacteria > Halobacteriales > Haloarculaceae > SW-9-67-25. Next base: position 20,623 of record JAZKRS010000004.1, read on the forward strand.
GACGACGCCGACTTCGGCGTCCTCTTTCTCCACAACGACGGCTACTCCACGATGTGTGGCCACGGCGTCGTCGCGCTCGGCAAAGTCGCTGTCGAGGCCGGCGTCGTCGACCCGACCCCGCCGGTCACGACTGTCGGGATGGACACGCCCGCCGGCCTCGTCACCGCGGAGGTCGAGACCGACGGGGACGGGACTGCCGGGAGCGTGACCTTCGAGAACGTCCCCTCCTTCGTCTACGAGACGGACTGTACCGTCGACGTTCCCGCCCTCGGGGCTATCGAGTACGACCTCGCCTTTGGGGGCGCGTTCTACGCCTACTGTGACGCCGGGGACCTGGGCGTCGATGTCGAGCCCGGATCCGTCGAGGAACTCGTCAGCGTCGGCCGCGCCGTCAAGCAGCGAGTCAGGGAAACACGCGATATCGCCCATCCCGAGGAGGCCGACCTCGGCTTTCTGTATGGCACAATAATCTGCGAGGACGCGGACGCGCCGGGTGTCGACTCGCGGAACGTCTGTATCTTCGCCGACGGGGAAGTCGATCGCAGCCCGACGGGGACGGGCGTCTCCGGGCGCGTGGCGCTCCGTGCCGCCGCCGGCGACCTCGTTCCCGGCGAGGAGTTCGTCGTCGAGAGCATCGTGGGATCGACGTTCACGGGCTCCGTCGAGGAGCGCACGACCTACGGCGGCTACGATGCCGTCGTCCCGCGTGTCACGGGCGACGCACACGTCTTCGGCCGGTCGGAGTTCGTCTTCGATCCGGCGGATTCGCTGAAAGACGGCTTCCTGATCCGGTGAGCCGCCGGACTGATACCCGTTGACCCCGTATTCTCGCCATGACTGACGCCGACGCGCCTGACGGGTACGAAGCGCAACTGCGGGCAAACCGCGCCGAGAAAGACCAGTTCTTCGCGGACCATCCCCAGTCGCCGATTCCGCCGGCAGAGCGGGACGGCTTCGACGGCCTCGCGTACTTCGATCCGGATCCCGGGTACCGCATCGAGGCGACGGCGAGCGTTCACGACGACCCGGAGCCCGTCGAGATGGACACGAGTGACGGGCGGACGGTCCAGTATCTTCGTCCCCTTCCGTGACAAGACCACCGGCCAGGAGACCTACGAGGGCGGACGGTGAACGCACCCCGGGGTCAAGCCCCGGGGCTTCCTGCTTCAACGACGCGCTTTGCATCCACCGCCTCCCGATGAGGGGTGAACGTAGGGAGCGCAGTCTGCACAGGCGTTGATTCGGAGCGTCCCGCCCCTAACTGTTTCAAACCACGATTGAGAATAGTCTTCGCTGCATTGAGATCGCGGTCTTCCGTGTGTCCGCACGCTGGACACGAATGCTCGCGTACCCAGATCGGCTTCGCCGTTTCGACACCACAAACCGAACACTCTTTGGTCGTCCCGCGAGAGTCGACCGTCTCAACGTGTGTGCCGTGCAATTCGCCTTTGTACTTCAGAAGTTCGAGGAACCGCGACCACGCGGCGTCTTGCTTGTTCTTGGCGTTCTGCCCGGTTTCCAGCATCGGCTTCACATCCAAGTCCTCAACAACCACAACATCGTACTCTTTCACCAGCCACGTCGTCAGTTTGTGCTGGTAGTCGCGTACCTTCCGCTTGATTTTGCGTTTGGCTCGGGCTACCTGTTGGCGTTGTTTCTCCCAGTTGGCAGAGCCGTGTTCTTTCCGATCGAGTTTCCGCTGTTCGCGTGCGTAGCGGTCGTACTCGTCGGACAAATCTAACGTATCTACGGACAGGTTTTCAGACGTGTGGATGTAGCTGGTGATGCCGAGGTCAACACCCACACAGTCTTTGGGGTCAATCTCATCTAGTGACGGTTTCTCGGGTGTGTCTTCCACAGTAGTGACCAGTGAGACGTACCACTCGCCCGTTGTCTCTTTCTTGAGGATGACCTCATCAATGTCCTCTGCTGGTGGAACGTCGCGTTCTGCCCGGAGTTTGAACCAACCGATCTTTTCGAGTCGGAGTCGCACGAATCGGTCGTCGCCCGTGTTGTGATCCACGTTCCAGCGACGGGGTTGATTGTACGACACTGACCGAAACTCGCCCGCACCTTGCCACTGCAACCGCCCGACGTTGTAGCCTTTGTTTCGACGTTCTTGCAGTGTTTCCAGATCGGTGTATATCTGGCTGATGGCTTGTTGAGCGGCATGTTGTGATGGTTCTGCAAAGGTCGGCCACTGGTCTGCCCACGTGGTGAGTTTGCCGTGTTGGTCGTACTCTGATGGGCGGTCGTTGTAGTCCGAGTTATAGTAGTCTCGGACGGCGTGGTTGCGAATCTGCCGAAGGATATTGATCTGGTGCCACGCTTCGCTTGCCACATCGTCGGGCAGGTACGCGCGGAAGCGAAGCGTGTGTTTCACCATGTGTTGTTAGTCGAGCTTTTCGACGGTGAGTTTCAGCTGGTCGCCTTCCTCCAGTTCAAGGCCGTCTCGGACTTCTTCTGGGATCGTGACGACACCCCGTTGTCGTAGTTTCGGGTAGCATTCCATCTGTCCAATACTGAACAATACAGACTCAAACAGTATAATGCTGTCGGCTTCAACCCCGGGGTCAAGCCCCGGGGCAGTCGCCTTGACCGCCTGTACATGGAGCTGGAGACGGTGGCGAGCGTACCTCGTAGCAGGGGGTGTCTCGTCCCGGTCGATGGGTATGCCACGTCGCCACCTACCATGTCGGCAGCGCGTGCCGGATCGGAGGCCAGCGTCGAACACGCACTCTGGGAGCGTGGACACCCGTTCGTCGCCCGGACGCTCTCGCAGATCACGCGCTTCCTGACGGGCGTCGTCATCGGCGACGACGTCGCTCGACAGCCCATTCGCGTCGTGCACCCGTCAGACGTCCGTCAGACGCTGCCTCAGGCTTTAATACGGCCGAGACACCTTGTTACCCTGTGCCGTCGTTTCGCTCGGATCCCCTCGACGAACTGGTCATCCCGGACGGGACCACCGTCGAGGAACACGACCTGGTGGCAGATGGGGACGTCATCGTCGGCGGACAGAGCACCGTCGAGTTCGGTGTCCGAGGCAGGAGTGTCATCGCCGGGGAGCGCGTTTCCTTCGGCGGTCACATCGAGGCCGAGGGCGACTGCCGGCTCGATATGTGGTGTGACGTCGCCGAGGACGTCCTCGTCGCCGAGGACGCCTACCTGGGCGAGCGCGTCCACGTCGGCGGCGAACTGAAGGTCGCCGGCGACCTCGATATCGGCGACGACGTCGACATCGAGGACGGGTTCGAGGCAAACGGCTGGATCGTCATCCGCAACCCCATGCCGACCATCGTCTTCCTCTTCGTCTACCTCTCACAGCTGCTTCGCATCGGCGAGGAGGAGGCGGCAGAGGAGATGCTCTCGGCGATGATGGACGGGAGCGACGAGGGTCAGCCCGTCGTGATTCCGCGGGGGTCCCAGGTGGGCGACGACGCCTGGCGCGTCTCCACGCCCGCCAGAGTCGGCGACGCGTGCCGTCTCCACGGCAACGTCCGCGCCGCCTCGCTGGTCGTCGGGCGCGAGACCGAGGTGTTCGGCAGCCTCCGGGCGAAGGAGGGCATCACCGTCGGCGCGGGGACGCAGGTGACGGGCAACGTCACGACCCGCGAGGGGACGGTCCGGATCGGGCCCGGCGCCGAGATCCGGGGGGACGTCTCCGGCGCGTTCGTCGAACTCCACCACGAGGCCGAAGTCGAGGGCGCGATTCGGGCATCCGAGGAGACGACCATCGTCTCCGAACCCGTTCTCGACGATTCGGTCATCGAGTCCGTCGACACGCCAGCTGATCCCGACGAGGTGGACACGTCCACCACCGGGGCGGGTGACGAGCGCGACGAGACCGATGGCGAAGCCACCGTAGAGCACTCGGAGCCGCCGGACTAGTTCTGATACTGTCGCCGAACGGCTGCTGACACGAGATATCCATGACCACAACTTATTTGTGGAATCCTTTCGTCCCCGTATACAAGCCCAGTTGGCCTAATACAATATCGATTGTACAAGCCACGGGGGTCAACCACATGACAGACGACGCACTCCTCCTCATCGGTCGAGACGCGACAGGTGGACGCGGAATCTACGAGCACCACGCCGATCGGCTCCGCGACCGTGGCGTCGCGGGGTCGGTCCACGTCGTCACGTACGAGCACGACCCACAGCGCGAGTTACGGGGCGCGCTGTCGTCGATCCCGGCACAGCGGGCATACGCGGTGCCGGTATGCATGGCCCACACCCACGAGACGACGGACGTGCTGCCGGCGGCCCTCTCGTCGGCCGACGTCGAGGTGCACTACTGCGAGCCTGTCGGCCGGAGCCCGTCGGTGTCCGGTGCTGTTCTGGCCCGTGCCCGGGCGTGTGCGACCGCGGACCCCGCGACGTCGCTGATCCTCGTCGGGTTCGGGAACACCGCCGGGACCTACCACCGGCAGGTGACCGAGTACCACGCCGCCCGCGCCCGCGAACGGGCCGAGTACGCCGACGTCCTGACCTGCTATCTCACGCAGAACCCCGCAGTCGAGTGTGTCAGGTACAACGCCCCGACGGAGTCGGCCGTGGCCGTGCCGCTGTTTGTCGCCCCGAACTCGGCCACCGAGGATCGGATTCCCGCGAAGCTCGAACTCGACCGCGGCGGGATCGCGTACGCCGATCCGCTGGGGACCCATCCCCGTGTGACGGACGCGATCCAGGACCGTCTGGAGACGCAGCGGGTTCTCGCAGAAACTCCCCCGACTCCGGCTTCCTTCGAGGGGGCGCTGACCGAAACGACCCGTCCACTCGCCACCGACGGGCAGGGGCGCCCGCAGTGAGGCTCGGGCCCCGGGCGCACTGACCTGTCAACGAGGCTGACGACACGCTTTTGATGGTTGACTCGACCGTACAAACGATGGAGTGGTCGAAAGCCGCTGTGCCGTCGCAGCTGAAGTCGTGTGGGTGTGGAAGCGATGCTGTCGAGATGAAGGCGGACGGGCTGGTCAAGCACTACCGGTGTGCGAGCTGCCTGGCCTCGCTGGGTGACATAACGATGGGCCACGAGCCGTGAACGTCAGCCGCGCGTCTGACGGGCACACCAGGCTTATGCCCGCCAGGGATCTTCTCTGAGATATGCACACCGACGACGGGCACGTTGCAGTCGACGTCGAGATCCCGACAGGGCTCCTCGCAGAGATGGACGCCTACGGGGCAGCACGCGGGTACGCGAGTCCGGACGCGGTCGTCCGCCGTGCGCTCGACCGCCAGTTCCGGTAGCCCCGTCGATCCGCCACGTTGAAGCCACCCGGACGCGAGCGTACCCACATGACACGCGCCGTCTGGCTCAAGGCAGACGACGAGGTCGGCGAGTGGGAGGACCGCAAGCGTCGCATCACGGCCGGGCTCGAGGCCGGCGTCGACTGGATACTCGTGGACGAGGCCGACGTCAACCGCGTCCGGGACCTGGGCGATGTCAACGTGGCCGCGTTCGCCGGTGACGACGTCCACGTTCTGGAAGCCGAACGCGACGGCCCGCAGGCCGACGCCACCGTCGTCGGGAAGGACGGGGAGGGCGACGGCACCGTCTCGCTACCACCGGACTTCGCCGGTTCGGCGGACCTCTCCGCGCTCCGGCAGGATGGCCCGACGCCGAAGGGCGGGTACGTCCGGATCTACGACGAGGGCTACGAGACGTTCGCCGAGGAGGTCGCAACGGAAGCCGAGTACACGATCGTCGTCGGCGAGGACTGGCAGATCATCCCCCTGGAGAATCTCATCGCCCGCATCGGCGAGGAGACGACGCTCGTCGCCGGCGTCCAGAGCGCAGAGGAAGCCCGCACCGCCTACGAGACGCTGGAACTCGGCGCTGACGCCGTCTTGCTGGACACGGATGACCCCGACGAGATCCGCGAGACCGTCGAGGTCCGCGACGAAATCGAGCGAGAACACCTCGAACTGGAGTACGCCGAGGTGACGACCGTCGAGCGGACCGGCTCGGCCGACCGGGTCTGTATCGACACGGGGAGCATGATGGACCACGACGAAGGGATGCTCGTCGGGTCGCTCTCTCGCGGGCTTTTTTTCGTCCACGCCGAGACCGCCGAATCGCCGTACGTCGCCTCCCGCCCCTTCCGGGTCAACGCCGGCGCGGTCCACGCCTACGTCCGCGCCCCCGGCGGCGAGACGAAGTACCTCTCGGAGATCAAAAGCGGGACGCAGGTCCAGATTGTCGACACCGCGGGGAACACACGCGAGGCCGTCGTCGGCCGTGCGAAAATCGAGAAGCGGCCGATGTTCCGCGTCGGGGCCGAAACAGCGGACGGCGACCGCATCGAGACGCTCCTCCAGAACGCCGAGACGATCAAGGTCCACACCCGCGAGGCGGGCCGAAAGGCCGTCACCGACCTCGAGGCCGGCGACGACATCCTCGTCTACTACGAGGACACTGCCCGTCACTTCGGCGAGGCCGTCGAGGAGAGCATCATCGAGAAGTAATCGATCAGCCCGCTGCCGGTTCCTCGTCGTCCTCGGGTTCGACCAGCCGCTGTGAACACCACGGACAGAACGCCAGGTCCTCGTCGAGTTCCTTCCCGCAGTTCGGGCAGTCCTCGGCCTGCACCTCGCCACGGTCGTCGACTGTCGGGCGTGCCCGCTCGTTGATCTGGGTGGCCTGCCAGTAGGCGTCGAGGACGCTCAGGAAGGACAGACCCAGGATGAGAAGACTCACCTCCGTCGGGATCGCCTCCGCCGCAGTGACGAGCGCGTCGACCGACATCGTGGTTGGGGTTGCGTCGTCAGGTATCAGGAAGACCGACGAGGTGACGATCAGCACGAACCACAGAAGCGCCCGCCCCCACTTGCGCAGGTAGACGTGGCCCAGGCCGGGATAGAGAATCGCAAGGGCAACCGCTAGCCAGGGACGCTTGCGGCCGGTGCTTCCACGCAGGCTGTCGCTCACGGTTCGTAGGTGCGTTCGCGGGTCATGTAAAATGTTCCGACCGGAGGCTCGCGATCAGTTCCGACAGCGTCGCCAGGTCGTACTGGCCGGGTGCGGTCGCCTCGGCCGGATCGACCGGCGCGTATCCGATCCGGGAGCCATAGAGCGGCGCGACCGCCCGGGAGTGGCGACCCGCCTCGCCCATCGCCATCGTCGCGACTCGCCGCCCGTCGACCGTCGCCTCCCACGTGACCCGCAAAAGCCCCAGCACGTCACCCGGCGACTCCGCGGTGATCGCGAGCTTCCCCACGTCGCCGTACTCGCAGGCCGCCGAGAGCAGCGACGACAGCCGCTCCCGGTCGGGCGTCGTCTCGAAGTCGTGGACCGAGGCGACGACAGCCACGCCGTGAGCGCGTGCGTGATCGACCACGCGCTCGGCGTCACGGTCCTGGAGGGTCTCGAGTTCCAGATCCACGGCCTCGACGGCGGGGTGTTCTGTGGCCTCCGCCAGGGCCGACAGCCGCTCGGGTTCGTCCGGCGCCCCGCCGCCCTCCCACTCGACGCGATTCGTCGCGATCAGGGGTAACGCACCGTCGTATTCGCGGAGCTGTGCGAGCGGATTCGACGCGAGATCCATCCGGAACTCGACGGCGTCGGCGTCTCCGCGGGCGGCCGGCTCGTCGCCGAGATCGCCCGTCGCGGCCGCGAGGACGAACTCCTCGAAGTCCATGGCCGACCTACCGGGGGTCGGGTGAAAAAGCCACCCGCTATGCGACCGGGATGTCCTGCTCTGCCTCGAGCAGTTCGTGGTACCGGTTGCGGATGGTGACCTCGGAGATGTCGGCGACCTCGCTGACCGCCGCCTGTGTGGTCTTCTCGTTCGTCAGCAGCGCGGCGGCGTAGACGGCTGCGGCGGCCAGCCCGACCGGCGACTTCCCGGAGTGGACGCCCTGCTCCTTGGCGTTCTGGAGGAGCTGGCGTGCGCGGCGCTCGGACTCCTCCGAGAGGTCGAGATCCGAGGTGAACCGCGGAACGTAGCTCTCGGGGTCGGCCGGCTTGACCTCCAGGGCGAGCTCCCGGACGACGTATCGGTAGGTGCGTGCGATCTCGCTTTTCTCGACGCGAGAGACGTCGGTGATCTCGTCGAGCGACCGCGGGACGCCCGCCTGCCGCGCGGCGGCGTAGACCGACGCCGTCGAGACGCCCTCGATGGAGCGGCCGGGCAGCAGATCCTCGTCGAGTGCGCGACGGTAGATGACGCTTGCGGTCTCGCGGACGTTCTCGGGCAGGCCGAGTGCGGAGGCCATGCGATCGATCTCGCCGAGCGCCTGCTTGAGGTTGCGCTCCTTGGAGTCGCGGGTGCGAAAGCGCTCGTTCCACTTGCGCAACCGCTGCATCTTCTTGCGCTGGTTCGAGGACAGCGAGTTGCCGTACGCGTCCTTGTCCCGCCAGTCGATGTTCGTCGAGAGGCCCTTGTCGTGCATCATGTTCGTCGTCGGCGCGCCGACGCGGGACTTCTCGTCTTTCTCCTTGGAGTCGAAGGCCCGCCACTCCGGCCCGCGGTCGACTGAGTCCTCCTCGACGACGAGGCCACACTCGGTACAGACTGTCTCGCCGTGCTCGTCGTCGGCGACCAGGTGACCGCCACATTCGGGACAGGCCGGCCGTTCCGATTCGTCTGTTGTCTGTTCTGTCTCTTCCGTACGCGTTCGTGTGTTAGAGTTGCTCATTGTGGGACGGAAACCGGCCGGGAAGGATGTGGCTGTAAAAATCCCGGGGTTCGATTGGTGAGAGTACATGCTCCTGAAAATGACTTAAATCTTTCGCTATCCGTAGTACGACGCGCGTCTGACGCCACGGATCGTCCGTTTTTCATCATCGTTCACCGGGTATTCAAGTGTGTGCTGGTCTCCCACAGGGCCGTACTGACGGCCGACAGGACAGAGGGTCGTGAGGAACCGGACAGCGTCCGGTGACGAACGACCCGGACACGGCGGCCACCTCTTCAAATACTGGCGGGCGAAAATCCGCAGGATTTTCGTCCGACAGTATCAGTCGTGGGCTTCGGCTTCGACGTCCCGACTCCGCTGGACGGCGGTCGTCAGCGAGACGTTCAGCCAGGCCATCGACCCGACGCCGCCGACGATGGTGACGGCGTTTTTGACGGCGTGATCGACGATGGCCGCCGACAGCGCGGTGACCGGCCCGATCGGGGACAGGCCAACCACGAGAAGCGTGAACGCGCCCTCGTAGAGGCCGATCCCGCCGGGCGAGAGCGGAATTACCTTCGCGAGGTTGCCGACGCTGACAGCGAAGAAGCCGACCGCGAGCAGGGACGGACCCGACAGAGAGACGTCGAATGCGAGCAGGACGACGATGGCGGTCACGACGTCGATCGACCAGATGAGGAGGCTGTTGAGACCGACGCGGGCGAAGGCCGACCCGTCTCGAGCCACCATCTGGACGTCACCGGCGAACTGCTCTATCTTCCCGGCCACGTAGTCGGCGTAGGCGTCGGAGCTCAGCCGACCGAGGACCCTCCGGGCGTAGTTGTGCCGGCTCCGGGCGCTCAGGACGATTGTGACGACAGCGAGGACGGCGGTGAGACCGACACCGGAGGCGACGAAGACCGCTGTCCGGCCGCTGGCCGCCTCCTCGCTGCTGACGGCGCCCCCGAGCAGCGCGGCCTGCAGGTCCGCGATCGATCCCGTTGCGACGAGCGCGAGCGTGACCGCACCGGCCAGAAGCGTGATCGTCAACAGGTCGAACACGCGCTCGATCGCGAGCGACGCGAACCCGGACGTGTAGGGGATCCCGCGGCGGGCCTTGACGACGTACGCGCGCACGGCGTCGCCGGCCCGGGCCGGGAAGACGAGGTTGCCCGTCTGACTCACGAACACCGCGCCGGTCAGGAAGTCCCAGTGCTCGTGGTACCCGAGCGTCTTCAGGATGTCCCGGTAGCGAAGCCCCCGCAGGGGCCACGAGAGGGCGTAGACGGCCGCGCTGAGCGCGACGAGCGCGAGGTCGGCCTCGGACATCCGCGCGAGGACCTCCGCGGGGTCGAGGTACACTGTCATCAAAAGCAGGGCGGCGACGACGAGCAGAGTCCCGGCCGCGAGGCTCACCCGCCGGGTGATCCGGGGGCTGACCGCCACCTGCCACCAGGTCCGGACGATCTGGCTGCCCATCCCGAACACGTCCCGCACGATGTCGACCTTCGAGTCGCCCTTCGGCGTCCAGTCGACGGGGAACTCACGCACGCGATACCCGGCACGCTGGGCGCGCACGAGCACCTCCGTGTCCCAGAACCAGTGCTCGTCTTCGACCTCCCCGAGCACGTCGAACAGCGCCTCGCGGTCGAAGGCCTTGAACCCGCACTGGTGGTCCCGCAGGGACGACCGGAGAAACAGGCGCACGAGCGTGTTGTAGCCGAGGCTCGGAATCCCGCGCTTTGCTGGCCGGTCGGCCCGGCTGTCGGGGAGCCACCGCGACCCGGTGGCGAAGTCGTACTCGCCCGACCGGACACTCTCGACTAGCTCTTCGAGGTGTCGCATGTCCGTCGCCAGGTCGGTATCGAAGTAGGCGAGCGTCCCGCCCTCGGCCGCCCGGAAGGCGCGTTCGAGTGCCCCCCCACGGCCCAGGCGCTCCTCGGAGTGGACGTGCCTGACGGCCTCGTGTTCGGCGGCGAGTTCCGCTGCGATCTCGGGCGTCCGGTCCTCGCAGCCGTCCTCGGCGACGATGATCTCGAAGGAGCCCGCGGGCAGGAACGAGGCCAGCCGCTCGACGGTCATCTCGACGGTGGCCGGGAGCGTCTCCTCCTCGTTGTACGCGGGGAGGACGACGCTGATCTCGACCTGCCGGCTCATTGTCGTCACTCAGCCTGTCGCCGAGTAAGTACCTTCTGGAACGGGGGCTCAGAGCCGGTCGACGACCGCCGCGGTCACGTCCTCGGTCGAGGCCTCCCCGCCGAGGTCGGGGGTGTGTGGCCCCTCGGCGAGGACGCCCTCGACGGCCGTTCGGACCCGGTCGGCCGCCTCGCCGTAGTCGAGGTGGTCGAGCAGCATCGCTCCAGAGAGGATCGTCGCGGCCGGGTTCGCGATCCCCTGGCCGGCGATGTCCGGCGCGGAGCCGTGGACTGGTTCGAACATCGCCTTTTCCGCGCCCACGTTCGCGCTCGGGAGCAGACCGAGGCCGCCGACGAGGCCGGCCGCGAGATCGGAGAGCACGTCGCCCGCGAGATTCGGGCAGATGACGACGCCGTACTCGCCGGGGTTCTGGATGAGATGCATCGCCAGCGCGTCCATCAGCGCCGTCTCGTAGTCCGCGCCACGCTTTTCGGCGACGGCCTCCGCGGTGTCGAGGAAGAGCCCGTCGGTCTTGCGCATCACGTTTGCCTTGTGTGCGATGGTGACGTCGTCGTACCCGTTGCGCTTCGCGTACTCGAAGCCGAACTCGGCGATCTCGCGGGAGGCCTCCTCGGTGATGACTCGCGTCAGAGTGCGCACGCCCTCGGCGATATCCGACTCGATGCCGGAGTAGACGCCCTGGGTGTTCTCCCGGATGAACACGAGGTCGGTGTCGGGCCTGATCGCATCCAGACCCGGATAGGCCCGGGCCGGACGGACGTTCGCGAAGGAGCCGACGATCGAACGCAGCGGGAGGACGACGTCCGCGGCAGTCTCGCCGGCAGCGCCGAACAGCGTGGCGTCGGCGGCGGCCACGAGGTCCCGGGTCTCTGCCGGCAGCGGGTCGCCGCGCTCGTCCCTGACGGCGTCGCCGGCCTCCCCGTAGACGAACTCGAACGCCGGGGAGAGGCTTTCGAGGATCTCGACTGCGGCCGGCGTCACTTCCTGCCCGATCCCGTCGCCGGGGACGACTGCAATCTCGTGTGTCATGGATCGACCTGTGCGAGCGGGCGCTATGGGGATTTCGATCCGCGCCGGACGGCCCAGAACCGACGACCCGTCGACGCCGGACGGCCCGCTCCCGTCCAGGATCGACAGGCATTAGCGCCCACCAGCCGACACCCCGAGTATGGACGATATTTTCGTGGCGCGACTGATGTCTCCGGACGTCGTGACTGTGACACCGGACACCCTCGTCGAGGAGGCGGCCGAACGGCTGCGCGAGCACATCATCGGCTCGCTCGTCGTGGTCGACGAGGACAACCACCTCCGGGGGATCCTCACCAGCACCGACTTCGTGCACATCGTGGCAGAGAGCAACCCGAAGGTGGAGACGACAGTCGAGCGGTACATGACCTCGGAGGTGATCACGGCCGAGGCACAGGACCCGATCCGCGATGCCGCCGACAAGATGATCACGTACAAGATCCACCACCTGCCGGTCGTCGACGACTCCGAGGGCGTCATCGGGATGCTCTCGACGGCGGACCTCACGGCCTACATCTCCGAGGTCGAAAAGCCCTCGCCCGCGTGATCGTCGGGCCGGTCACCGCTCCCGGAACTGCCGCCACCTGGCGCGAATCCGTCCAGTCAACGATCGGTCCCCGTACGAGTCGTCGCGTCGCGGGTCAGTGTTGGCGCCGGTGTTTTTGGTCCGCAACGCGTCGAGCAGCGGGTTCCAGTTGCGCTCCTCCGTCGAGAGGCGTTCGCGCTGTCGCTCCCACTCGTCGTCCGGGGTGAACGTGACGATGACCGACTCGCAGTCCCGGCAGCGAGCGTACTGATTCTGGCCCGCGTCGACGCCGAGGCGCTCGACCGAATCGTGGGAACACCGCGGCAGGGAGTTGCTCCCCTTCGGCGGGAACACGTACTCGGTCGGGGCGCTCTCCTCGGCCATACGACGCACTATGGGTCTCGGTATGAAATAGCCTTCTCCCGCAGGGGGGCCGGACGAGCCAACAGCCGCCAGTATCAGTCGTCCGAGGAGACGTACGGCAGGTCCTCGGCCGTCCGCTCGACCTTGCTCATGTTCGAGTACATCAGCGCCGTCGTGTCCCAGATTCCGTCGACCAGCGCCTCCTTCATCGCGCGGTCGATCGACCCCTCGATGACCGTGTCGCCGTAGCGGACCGCCTCGCTCTCGACGTCGATCTCGATCTCGCCGTCGGGGTTGTCCTCGATCCATCCCTGGAGCGCCGACACCTCCTCGTGACCCGCGGTGATCGCCGGAATCCCGAGGGACTTGCAGTTGTCCCGGAAGATCTCGGCGAAGGATTCGCCGACGACGCCGTCGATCCCCCAGCGCATCATCGCCTGGGGGGCGTGTTCCCGCGAGGAGCCACAGCCAAAGTTCGAGTTGACGACGGCGATGTTCGCCTCCGTGTAGCGGTTGAGCGGGTGGTCGTTGAGCTCCCCGTCCTCGTCCCGGCGGACGTCATAAAAGAGGTACTCCGCCATGTTGTCGAAGGTGACCTCCTTCAGGAACCGCGCCGGGAGGATCTGGTCGGTGTCGACGTCGTCGCCCGGGATCGGGACGCCGGAGCCACTGACTTCCGTTATGTGTTGATCGTCCCCCATCAGTCGGCCACCTCCTCGACGTCGGTCGGGGAGACGGCCGGGGTGTCGTCACCCAGGAAGCGTCGGCAGTCCGTGACTTCGCCCTCGACGGCCGCGGCTGCGACCATCGCCGGGCTCATGAGGACCGTCCGACCCTCCTTCGAGCCCTGGCGGCCGACGAAGTTGCGGTTCGAGGAGGACGCACAGACCTCGTCACCCTCCAGGGAGTCGTCGTTCATCGCGAGACACATCGAACAGCCGGCACGCCGCCACTGGAAGCCGGCCTCGATGAACGTCTCGTCGATGCCCCGCTGTTCGCACTCGGTCCGGACCGTCTCCGAGCCGGGGACGGCCAGCGCGCGCACGCCGTCGTCGACCGTCCGCCCCTCCAGAATCTCGGCGGCGCGCTCGAAGTCGGAGACGCGGCCGTTCGTGCAGGTACCGAGGAAAGCGACGTCGACGTCGTAGCCGAGCATGGACTCGCCCGGCGAGAGGCCCATGTGGTCGAGCGCGTCCTGTGCGGCCTCGCGGTCCGTGCGGGCCGCGAAGTCCTCGGGTGCCGGAACCGGCTCCGAGACCTCGATGACCTGGCCGGGGTTTATCCCCCACGTCACCAGCGGGTCCATCCCGTCGACGTCGATCGTCACGACGTCGTCGTACTCGGCCTCGGCGCCGGATCTGAGGGAGTCCCAGTACTCCTTGCGCTGTTCGAAGGCCTCGCCCTCGGGGACGTACTCGCGGCCGCGCAGGTACTCGTAGGTGGTCTCGTCGGGGTTGACGTAGCCCGCGCGTGCGCCGCCCTCGATGGACATGTTGCAGATCGCGAGCCGCCCCTCCATGCCGAGTTCGCGGATGGCGGGGCCGCCGTACTCGTAGACGTGGCCGACGCCGCCGTCGACGCCGAGGTCCTGGATGATCTTCAGGATGATGTCCTTCGCGTAGACGCCGTCACCCAGCGAGCCCTCGACCTCGATGCGCCGCACCTTCTGTTTGTCGGCGGCGATACAGCCCGTCGCGAGGATGTCCCGGATCTGTGAGGTGCCGACGCCGACGCCGATCGAGCCGAAGGCGCCGTGGGTGGCGGTGTGAGAGTCGCCACAGGCGACGGTCATCCCGGGCTGGGAAAGCCCCAGCTCGGGCGCGACGACGTGGGTGATGCCCTGCTTGCCCGACTCGAACCCGAAGAAGGTGATCCCGTTTTCGGAGACGTTGCGCTCCAGGGCCGAGAGCATCTCCTCGGCCTGGTCGTCGGTCAGCGGGCGCTCGCGCTTCTCTGCCTCCGTCGGCGCGATGTGGTCGGTCGTGGCGAACGTCCGGTCGGGGAAGGCGACCTCGAGGTCACGTTCCTGGACCATCGCGAAGGCCTGCGGGCTGGTCACCTCGTGGACGAGATGCAACCCGATGAACAGCTGGTCCTGCCCGTTGGGGAGTTCGGTGACCCTGTGTTTCTCCCAGACCTTGTCGTAGAGTGTACCCTTACTCATACGCTCTCGTCACGCCCTTCCTTCCCCCGCTCGAAGGTGCGGTTCGTCCCGTCGTTCGGGGAAGTGTGGGGCACGTCCTCCATCTTGTCGGGGTCCTCTTCGTCCTCGGTTGCGTCGCGTTCGCCGCCGTCGGCCGCGACGATCTGTCCGCGTCGGTACGTCTGCACGAACGGGTCGTCCGTGTAGGGGTTCGTGTGGTCGATGTCTCCCATCTGTGTCATTGTTCGTCCTCCCACTCGAAGAGATCGCGTAGGCGCTCGCCGACCTCCTCGAGCTGGTGGTTCTGTTCCGCCTCCCGGTACTGCTTGTAGGCCGGGCGGTTGGCCTTGTTCTCAGAAATCCATTCGCGTGCGAACTCGCCGTTCTGGACGTTCTCCAGAATGTCGTCCATCCCCTCGCGGTCGATTACCTCCTCGCCGCGGGTCAGCCCGCCGTACTCGGCGGTATCCGAGACCGAGTTCCACATCTCCATGTGCCCGCCCTCGTACATCAGATCGACGATCAGCTTCAGCTCGTTGAGACACTCGAAGTAGGCCATCTCCGGCGAGTAGCCGGCCTCGACGAGCGTCTCGAAGCCGGTCTTGACCATCTCGGTCACGCCGCCACAGAGGACGGCCTGCTCGCCGAACAGGTCGGTCTCGGTCTCCTCGCGGAACGTCGTCTCGATGACGCCGGCCTTCGTACAGCTGAGAAGCTTCGCGTAGGCCAGCGCCTCCTCCTTGGCCTCGCCTGTGGCGTCCTGGTAGACCGCGAGCAGGCCGGGCGTGCCCTGGTCGCGCCTGTAGTGTCGACGGAGCAGGTGGCCCGGGGTCTTGGGGGCAATCATCGTCACGTCCACGTACTCGGGCGGGTCGATCTGCCCGTAGTGGATGTTGAATCCGTGGGCGAACTGGAGGGTGTCGCCTTCGTCCAGCTGATCCTCGACGTTCCCGTAGACGTCCGGCTGGATCGTGTCGGGGATGAGGAAGTTCACGATGTCGGCCTGCGCGGCCGCCTCCCGGGGCGTCGCGACTGCCAGGCCGGCCTCGTGGACGTCCTCCCGAGAGGAGGAGGACTCGTGCAGGCCGACGACGACGTCGACCCCCTCGTCTGCGAGATTCAGCGCGTGGGCGTGGCCCTGGCTGCCGTAGCCGAGAACCGCGACGGTCTTGTCTTCGACGTACGATTCGTCCGCGTCTTCGTCGTAGTAGATCGGTGACGTGAACTCAGTCATCTGTAGCCTCCCGTGTCTGGACCTGTGCGTCGGTCGGTGCCTTGTTGGGATGTGAAACCCTGGCGGTCGGCGCCTCGCCGCGGGCCAGCGCGGCGTAGCCGGTTCGTGCGAGTTCGCGGATGCCGAACTGCTCGTAGGCGTCGATCGCGTCGTCGATCTTCTGTTCGTCCCCCGTGATCTGGACCGTGATCGAACGCGGTCCGGCGTCGAGCGTCTCGCCGTCGTACATGTCGGTGATGGCGTTGACCTTGTCCGGGTCCTCGCCGTTCACCTTCACGATGATCAGCTCGCGCTGGACGGCGTCGTCATCGAGTTCCCGCACCGAGACGACCGGGACGAGCTTCTCCAGTTGCTTTTTCGCCTGGTCGATGCCCGGCCTCGGCTCCTCGATGACGATGGTCATCCGGGCCAGCCGATCGTCGACGGTCTGGCCGACGGTCAGGGTCTCGATGTTGAACTGCCGGCGGCTGAACAGGGCGGATACCTCCGCCAGCACGCCCGGCTCGTGTTTCACGAGCGCCGAGAGGACCGTCCGCTCGGGCGGGTGTTCGGCCTCGGCCTCGGGGTCGATCCGGATACCCTGCGAGTTGCGCCGGCCCTCGGGGTGCATCCTGTCGAAGGGTCCGGGACCGGGGAGTTCTCCCTGCGTCATAGTTGCTCCAGGTGGTCCTCGTTCAGTGCGAAGCGGGCGTTGTCGCCGCCACTCGGAACCATCGGGTAGACGTTCTCCGAGGGGTCGATGATCGCGTCGATGACCGTCGGACCGTCGTACTCACGGGCCGTCTTGATCGTCTCCTCGACCTCGTCGTAGCTTTCCAGGCGCAGTCCCTGAGCGCCGTAGGCCTCCGCGAGCTTGTCGAACTCGGGAATCCACGGGTACTCCGAGGCCATCCGTCGCCCCTCGTAGAAGCCGTCCTGCCACTGGCGGACCATCCCGACCGCCTCGTTGTTCAGGACGACGAACGTGATGTTCAGGTTCTCCCGCACTGCGACGGACAGCTCCTGGCCCGTCATCAGGAAGGAGCCGTCGCCGTCGAAGGCGACGACTTCCTTCTCGGGCGCAGCCAGCTTCGCGCCGATGGCCGCGGGCACGGCATAGCCCATCGTCCCCAGGCCGTGGGAGGTTACCCACGTCCGGGGCTCTGTCCAGGTCCAGTACTGCCAGGCCCACATCTGGTGTTGCCCGACGCCCGCGGCGACGATGGTGTCCTCGGGCGTCACCTCGTCGTACTTCTCGACGACGTACTGGGGCTTGAGCGGTTCGTCCTCGGGCGTCTCGTAATCGAGCGGGTACTCCTCTTTCCAGCGGTCGCACGTCTCGTTCCACGCCTCGCAGTCCGGCGCCGACGGCACCGCGTCGTCGAGTTGCCGGAGCACCTGCCTTGCGTCGCCGACCAGCGGGTAGTCCGCGTGGACGTTCTTGCTGATCTCGGCGGGGTCGATGTCGACGTGTGCGATCTCGGCATCCGGCGCGAACGTCTCGATGTCGCCGGTCAGGCGGTCGTCGAACCGGGTCCCCACTGCCAGGAGCAGGTCGGTGTTCGAGACGGCGAGGTTCGCGTAGCCGGTGCCGTGCATCCCCGCGATGCCCATCGACAGCGGGTCGTCCTCGGGGAACGAGCCCGTGCCGGGCATCGTCGTGATGACCGGAATCTCGTACTCGCGGGCGAACCCCCGGAGTTCGTCGCAGGCTTCGCCCTTGATGACGCCACCGCCCGAGAGGATGAGGGGTCGCTCGGCCCCGGCCAGCGCCTCCGCGGCTGCCTGGACGATCACGTCGTCGGCCTCTTCGGGCGGGTCGTAGGTGTCCGGCGTCCGTGGCTTGCCGGGTTCACGGTCCGTCTCGTCTTTCGTGACGTCCTTGGGCAGGTCGACCAGCGTCGGCCCCTGCCGACCCTCGTTTGCCAGCGCCCAGGCCGTGCCGACGTCGTCCCCGACGCCGTCAGCGTCGTCGGCGAAGATGTTGTGCTTGGTGACCGGCTGAGTGACGCCGATGGTGTCGGTCTCCTGGAAGGCGTCGTTGCCGACGAAATCCGTCGGCACCTGTCCCGTGAGCGCGATCAGCGGGTCCGAGTCCATGCTGGCGTCGGCGATACCGGTCACGAGGTTCGTCGCGCCGGGCCCCGAGGTGGCCATGCAGACCCCCGGATCGCCGGTGACGATGCCGTAGGCGTCGGCGGCGTGGGCCGCGCCCTGTTCGTGGGCCATCGTGACGTGGGTGATGTTCTCGTGTTCGTACAGGGCGTCGTAGACGGGCATGATCGCACCGCCGGTGACGCCGAAGATGTACTCGACACCCGCAGCGTCGAGTCCGGCGACGACCGACTCCGCACCCGTCTCGACGGCTGTCTCTGGTTCGTCCTCGGCCGTCCCGGCCTCGGCGTCCTCTGCCTCCTCCCGTGGGACGGACGCACGTTCGCTCATGTTCGTCCCGTCGTATCGTTGTGTGTCATTGTTGTCTGTCTACCTGTGAAGCGAGCGATACCGCCCGAAAACGCGTGACTGGGTGAGTGAGGGGCTATACAGCCCCTACAATACTGCCGAGGAGAAGCGCGCCGCTCGTGGCCCCGCGACCGGCCGAACCACGGGCGGATTGTCGCATCACTACGACTGTCTGTCCGCGCCCCGTAATAAGCCTTCCGTGACGCGTGCGCTCGCACGTGGGCCGGCGCTCTCCGCTGTGTGTCGCTGCGGACACCCTGCCGGGGGGCCATGGGCCTACGCACGTACCTCCTCGCGCTCGGCGACGCCCACCTCGCGGGCGAACTTCTCCAGTTCCGACATCGTGACCCGCTGGGACTGTGCGCCGAAGTCCTTGACGCGGCGGGTCACCTCCCGAACCTCGTCGTCGGTCGGGTCGTACCCGGCCTCGACGAGGCGCTCCCGGACGGAGTGGGTGCCGGTGTGCTTGCCGAGAACGAGTTCGCGCTCGGCGCCGACCATCTCCGGGGTCATGACGCCGGGCTCGAAGGTGTCGGAGTTCTCGATGACGCCGGCGGCGTGGATGCCGCTCTCGTGGGAGAAGGCGTTGTCCCCCACGACCGGCTTGTTGCCCGGGACCGGGACGTCCGACTTCTCCTCGATCATGTCCGACAGTTCGGTGATCATCGTCGTGTCGATGCCGGTGTCGAGGTTGTACAGCGACTCCAGCGCCATCACGACCTCCTCGTAGGCGGCGTTGCCTGCGCGCTCGCCGATGCCGTTGACCGACACCTGCGCCTGGCTGGCGCCACCCTCGTAGCCCGCCAGGACGTTGGCCCCGGCCAGCCCGAAGTCGTCGTGCGTGTGGACGTCGATCCGCGCACCGTCGGCGGCGTCGACCACCTTCGCGGTGAGCTTGCCAAAGCGGGTCGGCGTTGCCACCCCGCAGGTGTCGGGGATGTTGATCCAGTCCACGTCTGCCCCGGCGGTCTCCGAAACCACTTCGAGCAGGAACTGTTCCTCGGTCCGCGTGGCGTCCATCGGCGAAAACATGCACTCCACGCCGGCCTCTTTCACGCGTTCGACGGACTCGACTGCACGCTCTTTGGCCTCCTCGCGGGTTGCGTGCATCGAGTCCTCGAGCTGGACGTCGCTGGTAGAGACGAACACGTGTACCATGTCGACGCCAGCGTCGAGCGCGGCTTCGATGTCTTTCTCGACCACGCGGGCGAGCCCACAGACTGTCGTCGACGAGGCAGCCGCGATGTCGCGGGTCGCCTCGAACTCCGCCTCGGAGTTGACGGGGAATCCGGCCTCGATGACGTGGGTCCCCATCTCGTCGAGATGCGCCGCTATCTCGCGTTTGTCCTCGTACGAGAATGACGTTCGCGGCGTCTGCTCCCCGTCTCGGAGCGTGGTGTCGAAAATTCGTGCGTCCTCGATCTCGGAGGTACTACTCAGTGTACCCTGGAAGAACTCGATCCGCCGGGGTATCCGACGAATCCTCCGTGTTGGACATAAGCATCTGATACAAGGACGTCGCCCGCATATAAATCTATCCGTAGGGTGATACGGGTGAGAGCGTGTGTCACGGCTCGTCGAGCAGGCGAACGCCAGCCGCCAGCGCCGGGGGATTTTTGCCTCCGCTCCCCGAGGGGAGCGTATGAGCGATTTCGACGGCCTCGACCTGCAGTC
The DNA here is from genome assembly GCA_036626435.1 of Haloarculaceae archaeon. Taxonomy (GTDB): domain Archaea; phylum Halobacteriota; class Halobacteria; order Halobacteriales; family Haloarculaceae; genus SW-9-67-25. The sequence goes on from JAZKRS010000004.1 coordinate 40,810, forward strand.
CGTCGAGGACGCACTCGACGAGGGCGAGGAGGGGAACTGGTCCGGCCGGGTGGTCCTGGGTATCCTCGACGGGACGACCCCGCCCGAGGACTGGATATCGACCGTCGAGTCGGGGGCCGTCCTCGTGTTGAACGTCGAGGGAGACCTGAACGAACTCGCGGCCGGCTTCGCCCGCGATATCAAGGAGGGCGGCGGCGAGCTGATGCACTTCCGGGGGTTTCTCGTCGTGACGCCGCCGGACGTCGGCATCGACGCGGACCGCCTGGACTAAGGGAGGAACGTCAGGTAGTGTCCGTCCGGATCCCGGACGCGAACGCCGTCCTCGAGTGGCTCGATGGCTAGTGCCCCGTCTCTGACTGATTCGGCCACTGCAGTCGGATCGTCCGTCCCGACCCCGAGATCGACGTGGACGCCGCCGCGGGCGTCCGCGAGCCCGAGGTGTGGCTCCCAGAGTTCGACGTCGAAGGCCCCACAGGTGAGGCGGACGCGCTGTCGGTCCGCGCCGCGGTCGACGACTTCGAAGCCCACGGCCGTGTAGAAATCCACTGCCCGTGACAGATCTTCGACCTCGAAGACGACCTCGAACAGGTCACAGACACCGGTGGCGTCCGGTCGCGACCGTTCCCCGAGTTCGACGCAGTTCCCCTCGGTGTCGTAGAAGTAAAGCGAGCGCGCGTCGCCGAACTGGTGTTCCACGAGGTCGAACCGCTCCTCGAGGCGGGCGAACCAGTCGTCGTACTCGGCGGACGGGACCGTCATCGCGTAGTGGGTGTGGAGCCCGCCCCGCGGGACGGTACTCGGCGACCGCAGGATCAGGTCGGTCTCGCCCACCCCGAGCGCCGCCCGTGTGTCGCTCTCGCGGCGGACATCCAGGTCGAGAAACGCCTCGTAGAACGAGCGGGCGCGGTCGAGGTACTTCACTTCGAGTGCAAGCCATCGTGGCCCGGAGAGCATGCCTGGCCCTACGAACGCATCCGGCAAAGAGTCACCGGGACTGTCCTGCACTCGCCGAGAGTACCGACCGAGTTGGGTAGTCGTTTTTTCACCGCTGACGGCGTAGGGAAGGTATGGGACTCAAAGGTTCGGGGCCGGCGACCGACCCGCAGGTGATCGACCAGTTCGAGACCGAGGGCGGGACCGCGGGCTTCGGGTGGCTCCCGTACCCCGAGGAGACGATGCAGCGTGCGAGTCACGCGCTGGCGGTCGACGGCGAGGTTTGGGTCGTCGACCCGATCGACGCCGAGGGGATCGACGACCGACTGGCCGACCTCGGCGAGGTCGCCGGCGTCGTGGTCCTGCTCGACCGGCACAAGCGCGACGCTGGGGTCCTCGCCAGGCGACACGACGTCTCTGTCTATGTCCCCGGCGCGATGGACGGCGTCGCCGAGGCCATCGACGCGCCGATCGAACGCTTCTACCGCTCTCTGGGGGACACTGACTACACCGCCCACACCGTCGTCGACAACTTCGCCTGGACCGAGATCGCACTCTACGACGAGGAGAGCAACACCTTGGTCGTCCCGGAGGCGGTCGGGACGACGGACTACTTCCTCGCCGGCGGCGAGGAACTCGGCGTCCACCCGGCCCTCCGCCTGAAGCCCCCGACGTCGCTCGGGCGCTTCGATCCGGAGCGGATTCTCGTCGGCCACGGCGCCGGAATCCACGAGGATGCGACCGCGATACTCGAAGACGCCCTCTCCGGCGCCCGCGGCCGGACGCCGGAACTCTACCTGAAAAACATCAAGACGTTCCTGCCGGGATGACTGTGCTCTACGTGACGCGTGGTCTCGTCACGACGCTTTTGCGCCTCGCCGGCGAGCGCGAGCCCGACGGGACCACGATCCCTCTGGCGGTGACCCGTGCCGGTGACCTCCCCGACGTGGATCTCGACCCAGAGACACCCGTGTTCACGCACTTCTACATGCCGGGCTCCGGCGGGTCGGTCAGCGCCGTCTTCGGCGTCGACCTCGGGACCCCGGCCGGGCAGACCCAGGGCCGGTTCGTCTCTCATCCCCGGGGCGACCTCCGGCTGTCGCAGCGCGACGACCTCCACGAGGTGGTGTTCGTCGCCGTCCCGCCCTGGACGGAGGAGTCACTCGCGGTCTTCGACCGGAGCGGCCGCGAGCAGGAGTTTACCGTCCTCGACGTCGAGCCCCCCGAAGAACGGCCGGCGTTATAACGGTCCGCGCGCCAGACCGGACACACCTACTCCAGGTATCCCAGATCCCGGAGTTGATCCGCGATCTCCGTGAACTCCGCCTCCGTCAGCTCCCCGTGTTGCTGGTGCTGGATGACGATGCTCCGGAGCAGAAACCGCACGAGGTCGCTCGTACTGGAGAAGCTCGTCCCCTCGATTGTCTCCTCGACCCTGTCGGCGAGATCCTTCGGTATCGACACCGTCGTGTAGTCGGTCACGCAAACGAGAACGTCGCCGCCTGGCAAAGGCGTTGTGTCACCGCTCGTCTGTGGTCCACTTTCCGGAGAACATCTCCGGACAGGGGTTGGTGTTGTGCGGCGAGAAGGTATAGGGTGCATTTCGTGACGCAAACGGGTGTGTCGTGGTGCGCGTGGAATCTGTCTCGGTCGGTCGGGGTCGGGGTTGTGTGCTCATGTATTGTGTGGCGTGTGGGGGCAGTTCGCGGACGACGCTGTCGGGCCGAAAAATCAGCGTACGTGGCCTACAGCGCGTGCCGCGTGGATCATACCACTACCTCTAACCCCATCCCTAATAAATGTTCATGATCGTTCCCGCGCGGTCAACCGACGACGAGTTCTTGTGGGTAGTCGGTGAAGTTCTCGTAGCCGTCCTCGGTGACGACGACGATGTCCTCGATGCGGACCCCGCCGATCTCGGGGTCGTAGAGGCCGGGCTCGATTGTGACGACGTGGCTGGGCTCCAGTTCGCCGCCGCCGGGGCCGACCCGCGGGAGTTCGTGGACAGCGAGGCCGACGCCGTGGCCCGTGCTGTGGATGAAGCCCGTCTCGGCGCTCCCGTCGCTCCGGAGCGTCGGCAACCCGGCGTCCTCGTAGACGTCACAGACGGCGTCGTGGACCGCTTCGCCCGTCACGCCCGGTTCGACCGCGTCGAGCGCGGCCGCTTTCGCCTCCGCGGTCAGGTCGTACCACTCCCGGATCGTCTCGTCGGCCTCGCCACGCAGAAAGGTTCGGGTCATGTCGGCGTGGTACTTCGTGGCCTTCGACTGCGGGAAGATGTCGACGATGATCGGCTCGTCTGCCAGGAGCGGGCCGCTCCCCCGGTCGTGGGGGTCCGCGGCGTCGCGCCCGCAGGCGACGATGGTCTCGTCGAGCGCACAGCCGTGTCCCAGGAGTTCCATCTCGATTTCTCCCCTGACCTGCTCGCTCGTGAGCGGTTCGCCCTCGTGGAGGAGGCGGCCCCCGTCGTCGACCGACGCCCCGGTGATGAGCTGTTCGGCCCGTGCCATCGCCGCCTCGTTCGCACGCTGTGCGGTGCGGACGTGGTCAATTTCCTCGTCCGTCTTCGTCGCACGGACACCCGTCACGACGCTTTCGTCGTCCGCCTCGACGGTCACGCCCTGCTCGCGGAGGCCGTCGGCCGCCCGGAGCGGGAACCGCGGCGGGGTGACCACCGAGTCGACGCTGTGTGAGTCTAAAAAGTGCGCGAGCGCGCGGTCGGTCGCCTCGTGGCGGCCGTGTTCCTCCGTGAGCTGCTGGTGGCCGAAGTCGGTCATGCGCTCGACCGTGGCCGCGCGGCTCTCCGATCTGGCGCGGCCGTATTCGAGGCTCCGGGCAAAGAGCAGTCGAACGTCGCCGTCGTACAGCGTCACGAACGGGTCGGGGGCGTCGAACCCGGAGAGGTAGTACTGGTCGGCGTCCTCCGAGTCGGCGTAGACGAGGTAGCCGTCGGCGCCCCGGTCTGTGAGGTGTGCATCGAGCGGGGAGAGGTCGGGATCCATGCCGGGTGGTGGGGCCGGCGCGAAAAAAAGCCGCCGTTCGCCGCGCGCAACCACTACTGTGATACGCCCCGGCGCCGACCGGGCGGGTATGGACGCGTACATCTCGCAGTCCTCGGTCGGGGGGACGGTTCAGGCACCCCCCTCGAAGAGCTACACGCACCGCGCCATCCTCGCCGCGGGGTACGCCGACGGGGCGAGGGTCCACGACCCGCTCGTGAGCGCCGACACGCGGGCGACGATGCGCGCGGTCGAAGCCTTCGGCGGGTCGGTCGAGTACCACGAGGACGAGGCCGTTCTCGACGTCGATGGGTTCGACGGCGACCCACAGACGCCCGACGCCATCGTCGACTGTGCCAACAGCGGCACGACGATGCGGCTGACGACGGCGACAGCTGGCCTCGCCCCCGGACTGACGGTTCTGACGGGTGACGACTCGTTGCGCTCGCGCCCGCAGGGCCCCCTGCTCCGTGCCATCGAGCAGCTGGGCGGGCGAGCCGAGAGCACCCGCGAGAACGGCCAGGCGCCCCTCGTCATCGGCGGCCCGATGACGGGCGGGACCGCCGCCATCCCCGGCGACGTCTCCTCGCAGTTCGTCACCGCGCTGCTGATGGCTGGCCCGCACACCGACGCCGGCGTCGACATCGCCCTGCAGTCCGAACTCAAGTCGGCGCCGTACGTCGACATCACGCTCGAAGTACTCGACGAGTTCGGCGTCACGGCGCGCAAGACGAAGCGCGGGTTCTCCGTCGGCGGCTTCCAGCGCTACGACCCACCAGGCGGCGAGTACCACGTACCCGGCGACTTCTCCTCGATGTCGTACCTCCTCGCCTCGGGGGCGCTCGCGGGCGACGACGCGGTGACAGTCACCGGCGCGCGCCCGAGCGCCCAGGGCGATCAGGCCATTGTGGACGTCCTGACCGAGATGGGCGCCGACGTCGAGTGGGACCGAGAGGGCGGAGAGATCGCCGTCCGGCGGGGCGACCTGCAGGGTATCGAGGTCAGCGTCGCTGACACGCCGGACCTCCTGCCGACGATTGCGGTCCTGGGTGCAGCAGCCGACGGGACGACGCACATCATCGATGCCGAGCACGTCCGGTACAAGGAGACCGACCGCGTGAGTGCGATGGCCGAGGCCCTCGACCGGCTGGGCGCGAGCGTCGAGGAGGCCGAGGACGCGCTGACCGTCCACGGGAGCGACTCCGACCTGGAGGGGGCGACCGTCGACGGGCGGGCCGACCACCGGATCATCATGGCGCTGTGCGTGGCCGGCCTCGTAGCGGAGGGGACGACCACCGTCACGGGTGCCGAACACGTCGACGTCTCCTTTCCCGGCTTCTTCGACGCCCTGTCCGGGCTGGGCGCCGCTGTCGACGAGCGCTGATCGACGTACCATTCAGCCAAGCTCTTACCGAAAATAGTGAAACAGTGGCATCTGTTTCAGAGTTGGCAGACGCAACCGCGCAATATAGAGAGCGTGTAGTCAGCAAATCGATCTGTCGGATTACTCTTCTTTCACGATTAGTTCGCTGGAGAGATTGTCGGTAACTCCATCTGACCGGAAGTCAGTACCGTGTCGGACAAAGACAAATTGTATCCGTGTGGGTAGCTAACTATTAGCATGCTATGTCACTCGATAATCGGATCGTTATTGCGGGCGGCGGTCGGGTCGGGTTCCAAGTTGCGAATCTCGTGGAGGAATACGGGCACACGCCGTTCATTATCGAACCGAACACGGAGCGCGTCGAGGAAATAAGCGAGAGTCACACCTCGATGATTATCGAGGGCGACGCTACCAACCCCGAGATACTCACCCAGGCCAATATCGAGGGGAGCGACGCCGTTGCTGCGATGACCGGCGACGGGGGAACGAACATCGCCGTCTGTGCCCAGGCCCGAGAAATAGCTCCGGGGACCCAAACTATCGCACGCGCGGACACGGCGACAGCGGCCGACCGAGAGACCAGAGAAGAGTTCATCGATGCTGTGATTTATCCAGAGCACGCTGGTTCCCGGTTGGTTCTGACGCACCTCCTCGGCGAGGATTTCCAGCAGTTTACTGCGATGCCAGAGGGGATCGAGGTCGTCGTCTTTGAAGCAGCGGAGAACGCGCCTGTCAGTGGGAAACGCGTCACCGACATTGGCCTTCCGGTCGGGAGTAGACTCATCGCTGACGTATCCCGCTCGGTGATCGTCACTAATGATACACGAATCGAACAAGGTAATCAATACATGCTCGCGCTTGATCGCGGTGTCGCCGACGAAGTCCGGCGACTCTTCAAGCAATAACACGCCCTGTTGCAGTGCCTGATAGTGACTGCTGTAAGCCATTACCGATCCGACCGCCGGACAGCAGGCGGTCGCTCCGGTAAACTGTTACAGCAATCACTATGAAACCACTCTCCGTCTGGATTCGAATTGATCGTTCACGCCGATGCCGAATGAATCAGCCACTGAACAACGGTGGACCGATCACTCACTGTCGTCCGGGACGGGTGAGGAGTCAGGCCAATCAAGGATCTCTGCACCCGGATCCCAATTATCCGCATCGCCAGTTGGAGGTGCACCGACCATGAACCAGGTCCGCTGTTCCTCGCCGTCGTTTACAACGCTACGGGGTGTCTTCGGTGCAACGCGACTTACACTCCCGGCTGTCATAGTGTAGCGCTCCTCGTTGATGAGAATCTTTCCCGGGCCGTCCAATGGCACAAACAGTTCTTCTTGGCTCCCCTCAGTGTGATATGGAACGGCCTCGCCCGGCTCCAATCTCCGGAGATTGACTTTCATACTGGTACATCCTAACCGGGTCGTGAGGCGTGCGATGTCGATAGTAGAGGTCGATGGAGGGGCGAACCTGACGTCCGTGCTGTCGACGACAGTCAGTTCGCCGGGAGAGGCATCCGTCGTCGCGCTTACCATCAGCCAGGTTCCCCCACCACGTAGTGAGGCACCCATCCCGGCTGGCACGCAGGCGACACCCTTGGAAGGGACTGTAACACGCTTATTGGCAACGATCCGGCCAGAGGCTTCGAGCGGGACACAGACCCCCTCGCGTTCTGTCGATGCGGCGACCGACCCGTTTTCGCCAGGTCGGAAAAGTTCGACCTGTGTCTCGGCACAGCCGAGCGAGTCGGTGAGCGATACGCGACCATCAGACGGCCAGTCGATTTCGGCTCCCGAAACAATAGCGTATTTCATGCCGTCCGGTTCTCGGGGAGAGCTAAAAGGTTAATCGATTGATATGGAGCTTTAGGCGGTTCGAGTACTAGGAACCAGGAACAGGTTCATGACGAGTGTAGCTCATACTCTCTGCCATTCGATTGCCTTCGTGCAAGGCTCGCGCTGTCCTCTTGCACGACAACCAGTACCAATATCACTGGTATGATAGTTGTTCCGCCAGAGTAGGCAAGAGCCACATCTAAATGCCCGCGCTCCCCAGAGGCGGGCAATGAACGGGAACCGCTTTGGCAGACTCTTCCAGCTGACGACCTTTGGCGAGTCTCACGGCGAGGCGATGGGCTGTACGGTCTCGGGTTGTCCCGCGGGGGTCGAGTTGAGCGAGGCGGACGTCCAGGCGGATCTGGACCGTCGCAAGCCCGGCCAGTCGATGATCACCACCTCCCGCGGTGAGCCCGACGAAGTGTCGATCAACTCCGGCCTGCAGGACGGCTACACGACGGGGACGCCCATCGGGATGGTCATCCAGAACAAGGACGCCCGGTCGGGCAAGTACGAGCCGTTCGTGACCGCGCCCCGCCCCTCCCACGGCGATTACACCTACTCCGCGAAGTTCGGGACGCGCAACTGGGGCGGGGGCGGGCGCTCGTCGGCCCGCGAGACGGTCAACTGGGTCGCTGCCGGCGCCGTCGCGAAGCAGGTCCTAGAGCAAAGCGAGTACGACGTCCGGATCAAGGCCCACGTCAACCAGATCGGCGACATCGAGGCACCGGAAGTCACCTTCGAGGAGATGCTCGAACACAGCGAGGAAAACGAGGTCCGGTGTGCCCACCCGGAGACCGCAGAGGAGATGCGCGAGGCCATCGACCGCTACCAGGAGGAGGGCGACTCCATTGGCGGCTCCGTCTACTTCGAGTGTCGTGGCGTTCCTCGTGGGCTTGGTGCGCCCCGGTTCGACAGCTTCCCCGCCAGGCTCGGGCAGGCGATGTTCGCGACGCCGGCCGTTACTGCCTTCGAGTTCGGCCTCGGGAAAGAAGCTCGGTCGGTTCGCGGCATCGACCGCAACGAGGACTGGGTCTTCGACGACGGCGAGTCCCACCCGGACGTCGAGAGCGAGGCGGGCGACCCCGTGCCCGTCGGCAACGACCACGGCGGCCTCCAGGGCGGGATCACGACGGGCGAACCCATCTACGGCGAGGTGACCTGGCACGCGCCGACGTCAATCCCGAAGACACAGCGGACTGCGGACTGGGGGGCCGGCGAGCGCAAGGAGATACAGGTCGTCGGTCGACACGACCCCTCGCTGCCGCCACGGGCTGTCCCCGTCGTCGAGGCGATGCTCTCCTGTACCGTGCTCGATTTCATGCTGCTCGCCGGGCGCATCAACCCGGATCGGCTCGACGACCGGCCCGGGGCGTACGACACCGACTACCACCCGGAAAGCCCCGTCGACGACCCCGACGACGCCGAGACGCGCGCGCAGTCGCTCGACGAGTATCACCAGTAGGGTGTCCGTCGCCAGTTGCTGGACGGCCCACCAGCGATGACAATGAGGGCGAACGTGACCACGACCACGCCGACCGAGATCAGTGCGGGCACCTGCCACGTGGATCCGGTCAGCAAGCCGTTGGTCGTCGCGAGGCTGGCCACCACTCCAAGCACGCCGACGAGGGCGGCCAGGACCGCCAGGGCGGTGACGGCCGACGCCGGACGTCCGGGTGCGTCGTTCGAGGTCATGTGCCCACCTCTGTGCGCCAGGAACAAAAAGGGCCAAGGAGTCGCCGGACAGAGAGAGGGCATGGCAACGGTGGCAGTGCTGGCGGAGCCGCCCGTCGAGGGTCACGTCCTCCCCGATCTCTTCGGATCAGGGCCGATCTCGGAGCCCGAGGCGGCGCGGCTGTACAGCGCGATGCTGGGCGACGTCTGTCGTGCAGTCCAGCACGGCGGGGCTGACTTGCTGGTGAACTACCGCGACTCGGACCAGGTCCCCGGCGACGTCGACTCAGAGGGGCGTCTCCGGGAACTGCTCGACGGGGCGCTCGAATCGCCCGGTGAGGCCCGATATGAGGTACAAGTTGGGGAGACCTTCGCCGGCCGCGCGGGCAACACGGTGACACACCTGCTCGAGCGAGAGAGCGTCGACACTGCCGCAGTCGTCGGACCGACCGTCCCCTTCCTGGCCCGCGAACAGATCGGGAGCGCGGCGATGAAGCTCCGATCGAGCGAAGTGGTGCTGGGGCCGACGACCGACGGCCGGGTGTACTACGCCGGCTTCGCCGAATCGATCGACTTCGCGGACGCGTACGCTCCGCCGGCCGTCGGGACGCTGACCGACCGCGCGCGAGATGCTGGCCTCGATGTCGACTTCCTGCCGATGATGCCGGTTGTGGAGACGGCCGATGACCTCGTGACGGCGCTCGCACAACTCAGCGCCCGGGATCGAGCCGGGCGTATCGTACCGGCCCGGACAGCCGCAGTTGTCGACGATCTGGCGCTCGCAGTCACGGAGGCTGGCGACGAGTTGCAGGTGACGCGCAGTTCCGATGGGTCTTAGTGGGCCGGCATCTCCACCGAGGACGGATCGTCTTCGAGCAGCGACACGATACGGCCGAGTGCGCGCATACAGACGGGCACGTATCCGGCCGCGAGTGGCGGTATCTCGAAGACGATCCGGCACCGCCCCTCGTCTGTCCCCTCCGCAGGCGGATCGACGCGGTGGCCGGTCGCCGGGACGCTCGCCACCCGCCACGTCCAGCGGTACTTCGCGCAGGTGGCAATCTCGAAGGGGAGCCAGACGCCGCCGGGGAGGCAGACCCGGCCGGTCGTCCCGGGCTGGATGAATCGCTGGTCGCACTCGACGGCCCGGACCGACGGGCCCCAGTCGGGCCATCGCTCGGTATCAGTCAGCAGGTCCCAGGCCGCCTCCCGGGGCGCGTCGACCCCGCGGGCGACGATCACCCGCCGCCCGTCCGGCGTCTGCTCCGTTGCGACGTCGCTTTCCATACCCGTAGTTCGGTTTCAGTTCGTAAAAATGGGGGACCAAACTATACATTCGAGCATCCGTTACGGCCGGCTGGATGATCGAGGCGCGCGAGCTCCGCAAGGAGTACGGCGACTTCGCGGCCGTCGAGGGGAGCACCTTCTCGGTCGACGCCGGCGAGGTCTTCGGCGTCATCGGGCCCAACGGCGCCGGCAAGACGACGACGCTGAAGATGCTCGCCGGCCTGCTCGAACCCACGGGCGGGGCTGCGACGGTCGCCGGCTACGACGCCGGCGAGACCGAGATGCGAAAACAGCTCGGCTTTCTCCCCGAGGAGTCGCCGCTCTACGAGGAGATGACGCCCCGGACCTACCTGCACTTCTTCGCCGACCTCTACGACGTGCCCCACGGGGTCGCCGAGCGCCGGATTCACGACACGCTCGACGAACTCGACCTCGAACACCGCGATCGGCAACTGGGCGACACCTCCAAGGGGATGAAACGGAAGGTCGCGATCGCCCGCTCGCTCATCAACGACCCCGACGTGCTCATTTACGACGAGCCCGCAAGCGGGCTCGACCCGCTGACGACCAACTACATCATCGAGTTCACCGAGCAACTCGCAGCGGAGGGCAAGACCATCGTCTTCAGCGCGCACAACCTCTTTCACGTCGAGTCGATCTGTGATCGCGTCGCGATCATGAACGAGGGTGAGGTCGTCGCCAAGGGGGACCTCGACGAACTCCAGGCGGAGTTCGGCGAGACGACCTACCACGTCTACACGACAGTCGAGGTTCCCGATAGCGTCCGCGAGAACGGACGGTACCACCGGATCGTCGAGAATATGGGTGCTGTCGAATCGACCCGGGAGGCCGCCCAGGACGCCGGCGGCGAGGTCGTCGACATCAGGACGGAGGAGTCGAGCCTCGAAGAGGTGTTCCTGAACGTCGCCGAGTCGGGGGGCGGTCGGAGGCCCGAGCAGTGAAGCCACGGAAGCTACTCCGCATCGCTCGCTGGGAGGTCACGAAAAACGCCGGCGGTATCGACAGGCGAACCGCTGCGATTGCGGTCCTGGCGATGGCGTTCCTCGGCGTCGTCGCCCCCCTCGCCGCCGGCGGCGGGGCCGTCCTGGACGAGGGTATCTACCGCGTCGGCGTCACGGAGGAGAGCCCCTACCACGACGTCGTCGCCGAGGACGACACCTTCGCGGCCCGCCCGAACGCTGACCGTGAGGCGCTCGGAGACGGGGACGTGGAGCTGTTGATTCAGGAGGGGGCGGTCGAACACGCGCCATCACCGAAAGGGCGGGCGGCCCGCGAGGAACTCCGCTCCGCGGTCAGCGGGTACAACGACCGGACCCTCCGGGGGGACGACAACCAGACCGCCGCGTTCCCGGTGTCGGTCGTCCTCCAGTACCAGGAGCAATCGGCGGTCGGGGCGACGTACCAGGTCGACCCGGGAGCGGGCGGTGACGGCGGGGCCGATGGCGTCGTTGACGGCGGATCAGGTGGCAGCGGAGACGGCAGCGCAACCGACGGTGGAACAGAAGGGAGCGGAGACAGCGGGGCCGCCAGCGGGACCGCCAGTGACGGCTCTGGTGGGGCGTCCGGGAGCGGCGGCCTGGGCGGGCTCGGCGCGGGACTCTCGGGCGGTGACGTCTCGGCTGGCTCGCCCTCGAACATCTCGCCGCCCTTTCCCTTCGAGTCGCTCGTGCTCGCGTTCGTGTTCATCATCCCGCTGAACTTCCTCATCCAGGCCTACGGGAGCACGTTCCTCTCGGAGCGCATCAACCGCCGGGGCGAACTCATGCTCGTCGCACCCGTCTCGCGGCTGGACATCGTCGCCGGCAAGACGCTGCCGTACTTCGCCGGCGCGATGGCCGTCGAGGGCGCGATTGCCGTCGGCCTGACCTACCTCACGCAGGGGACGCTCGGCGGGCTCGTCTCGGTCGCCGCCATCACGCCCATCGTCGTGCTCTTTCTGGCCGCGACCTTCCTCGGCGCGATGTTCGCCCGGTCGTTCAAGGAACTCACGTTCGTGACGGTAACGATCACGGTGTCACTGACCAGCTACGCCTTTGTCCCCGCAATCTTCACCGACGTCAACCCCATCGCGCTCATCTCGCCGCTGACGATCGTCGTGCGCGACCTCCAGGGGCAGTCCGTCGCCGCGGGCGAGTTCCTCTTCTCGACTGCGCCGCCGCTTCTCTCGGCGCTCGTCCTCTTCGGGCTCGGGCTCGGCCTCTACCGCGAGGAGGACATGTTCGCACAGCGGGCGATCCCGCTGAAGCTGCTCGATGCCCTGGCCGGCCGCATCCACAGGCGCTGGCACGTCGCCGCACTGACTGCCGTCTTGCTCCCGTTCGTGTTCGTCCTGGAGCTGCTCGCCATCGCGACCCTGTTCGCGCTGGGGGAGGTGTCGATCCCGCTCATCCTCGTCGTCGTCGCGGTCATCGAGGAGATAGCGAAGAGCCTCCACGTCTACGCGGCCTACGCCCACAGCCGGTTCGACCGGCGGGTCCGGACCGCGCTCGTCCTCGGCGCACTCAGCGGTGTCGGCTTCTTCGTCGGCGAGAAGATCACGCTGCTGGCCCAGCTGGTCGGACTGCCCGAACTCCAGATCGGCCAGGCGGGGCTCCAGATTGGGGTCCTCTCCGGGGTCGCTCTCCTGTTTGCGCCCCTCGCCCTGCACGTCGTCACCGCCGCCATCTCGGCGGCCGGGGCGAGCCGTGGCCGGCGGCCGTACGTCCTCGCCCTCGGCGCCGCGATTCTCGTCCACCTCCTGTACAACTACACGGTGGTGATCGCCCTTGGCGGGTGAGGATCGTTCCCTGCCGGGCCGCCTCGGCGGGCTGGTCTCCGACCCGCGGGCGGTCATCGCGAAGCGGGACCTCTCCTCGCTGACCCGCGAGAAGACAATCGTCCTCGCCGTGCTCATCCAGCTGTTCATCGCCGCGTTCTCGTCGTTTCTCGTGGTCGGGCTGACCTCGCTGTACGATCCCGGATCCGTCGAGGGTGGCGAGACGACCGTCGGCGTGACCGGCGACGCGACCGAGGAACTGGTCGAAGCGGCGAGAGAAGAAGACGGCGTCACGCCGATACAGTTCGCCGACCGCGAGGCGGCACTCGAAGAGTTCAACCGGGGCGCCGTCGACGCGGTGCTGTCGAGTCAGCTGATGCGGACGGACAGGGGCGCCACTATCGACGTCGTGGCGATCGTCCCCGCGGAGAACGTCCGGACGACCCTGACCGTCGTCCAGCTCCGGAACGTCCTGACACAGCTCGAACGGGCCGAACGGCTCGACCGGGCCGCCAGCCTCGAGTTCCAGCCCGTCGAGATGCCCGAGGGCGCGTCTGCCAGCCCGTACTTCGGATTCACCTACACCGTGTTGATCCCGCTTTTGCTCTTTCTCCCACCCTTTATCAGCGGGTCGATTGCAGTCGACGCCATCACCGAGGAGATCGAACGCGGGACGCTGGAGTTGCTGTGTGTCGCGCCGGTCTCGCTCGTGGACGTCGTCGACGGGAAGGCCGTCGCCATGGTCCTGCTCGCACCGTTGCAGGCGCTACTGTGGATACTCCTCCTCGAGTTCAACGGAATCGACGTCAGGAACTGGGTGGCACTGCTCGCCTTCGTGACCGCGATCACCGTCGTCGTGGTGGTACTCGGGCTCGTCCTCGGGCTGGCGACCGCGAAGCGCCGCCAGGCACAGCTGCTGTACTCGGTGTTCGTCATCGTCCTGTTCGGGTCGGCCATCGCCCTGCCGGAACACCCCGCGACGACCGCCGCGAAGCTCGCCGTCGACAGCCCGACGACCGTGACATTCGCCCACGTCGCCGGGTTCGTGGCCCTCGCCGTGGCCCTCTACGCTGGTGTCCGCCAGTTCGTGGGCCGGATGAACCCCGAATCGCTCTGAACGCGAGGCCCGGCTACCCCTCGCCGAGCAGCGTGTCGACGATGCGCTCGGGGTCGAACCGGTCGAGGTCGTCGTAGCCCTGGCCGGTGCCCAGAAAGAGGATCGGCTTGCCGGTGACGTGTGCGATGGAGATTGCGGCGCCGCCCTGCTGGTCGGCGTCGGCCTTCGTGAGGACGGTCCCGTCGATCTCCGCGGCTTCGTTGAACTCGCGGGCGCGGTTGACTGCGTCCTGGCCGGCGACGGCCTCGTCGACGAACATCGTCATATCGGGGTCGATCACGCGGTCGATCTTCGAGAGCTGGTCCATCAGCCCGTCGCTCGTGTGCAGGCGGCCGGCTGTATCGCCCAGCACCACGTCCACGTCGTTTGCCTCCGCGTACTCGACGCCGTCGTAGAGAACTGCAGCCGGGTCCGAGCCCTGCTCGTGTGAGATGATCCGCTTGTCGAGGTTCTCGGCGTGTTCTTCCAACTGTTCGTTCGCGCCGGCCCGGAAGGTGTCGCCGTTTGCCAGCACCGAGGAGTAGCCCCGCTCTTCCAGGTAGCGGGCGAACTTGGCGATGGTGGTCGTCTTGCCGACGCCGTTGACGCCGGTGAAGATGATGACGACCGGCTTCTCGGTCTCGGCAATCCGGCCATCGAAGTCGAACTGGCCGACGCTGATGACGTCGTACAGCGACTCCCGGACCGCGTCGCGGACGAGGTTGCCCGTACTCTCGAGGCGGCGGCGCGTCTGGCCGACGAGGTTCTCCTCGACGCCGTCGAGGATCTCCTCCGCGACACTCATCTCCACGTCGCTGCCCAGGAGTGCGAACTCGAGCTCGTCGAGGTGGGCGTCGAGGTCGTCCTCGTCGATGACGGTCTTGCCTGTCGCGAGTAGCTTCGCACGCTCTGTCAGGCCGCGGCCCTCATCGCCTTCGGGCGCCTCGGCTGTCTCGCCTGACGCCCCAGCCGTCTCCCCGGTTGTCCCGCCCGCCTCGTCAGTGACCTCGGCCGCCTCGTCTGGGGCCCCGCCCTCGGGCGCTACCTCCTCGACATCGCCTTCGGCTTCGGCCTCGACGTCACTGGTGAACGTCTCCAGCTTGTCCTTCAGTCCGTCGAACATCGCCTACTCGTCGGGCTGTTGCTGTTGTTGCATCTGCTGCATCTGCTGGGTCTGGAGCTGCTGGGCGCGCTTCTCGAGTTCCTCGGTTTCGGTCTCGAGTTCGGCGATCTCCGAGCGCACGTCTTCGATGCGTTCGTCGAGGGTGCCCTGCTTGGTTTCGAGCGTCGAGACGGCCCCCTCCTGGTCGCGCTCGGCCGCGTACCCGCCGCCCAGATCGACGACGACTTCGTTGATGTCCTCGATTTTGGCGCGGATGTACGCGCCGCCGCCGATGGGGACCTGGACAGTCGACTCGCTCTCCAGCCCCTCGATCGCCTCGATGGCCTCGTTTATCTCCTGCTTCTGGGCCTGGAGGCCTTCGACTTCCGCTTCGAGGGCCTCTCGCTGCTGTTCGAGCGCTTCGAGTTGCTGTGCGAGCTCCTGGAGCTGGGAGTCGCCGCCGCCACCGAGACTCATGCCTGGACCTCCTTGACCTCGACCTGGGTCCGCTTCAGACCGTGCCTGGAGCCGAAGTCGGCGTAGACGTGCTCGACTGCCACATCCTCGTTGTCGGCTTCTATCTGCTTTTCGAACGCTTGCCAGCCGTCGCGAGCCTTCCACTGACCGCTGACAGTGTAGTTGTCCATACCCACCGGTCGGGTACCGAGTCGGAAGAATCTTCCTAAAGATCAGGCGTAGCCGAGCGCGAGGTCGATCCGGCCGAGTTCCGGGCCGGACGTCTCCTCACCGACGACGTAGCCGTTCGTGTTGGCCACCAGCCCCGACCCCACCAGCGGGCCGCCGTAATTTATCGTACCGATGTCGGCCGGAACATCGAGAATTGCCTCGAGCCTGTCGAGTTCCTCGTCGGTCGCCTTCGGATGACAGAGGACGCCGCGGTTCGTCGCGACCGCAGCGGTCCCGACCGTCTGGACGCCGGCGATGTCGCCGCGGTCGACCGGCACGTCGAGCCCCCCCTCGACCGCCTGGACCGCTTTCCGGGGGAGGTCGGGGTGGACGTACGCGCCGCTGTCGTTTGCGAGGACGACGTTTCCGGCTGCGTTGATGCGACCTGGCAATTCGGTGACGGACAGGTCAACGGCTTCCCGGATGCGCTCTCGCTCCCGCTCGCGGACGCGGCTGCTGACCAGCAGGCCCGTGCTGTTGCCCGCGACCAGCGATCCGACCGCGCCGGAGCCACCAATCGTCGTCTCGACGACCGGAACCTCGAGTTCGTCGTGACAGGCAACCCGGACGCTCTCGTCCACGTCGGGACGGACGAGGAGACAGGTGTCCGTCGCCCGGGCGAAGACGCCGACGTAGGACGATCCGGAGAAGGCCGCGCGAAGCAACGTTACTCGGCGGGTTCGGCCTCGACGACGCTCTCGCCCTCTTCGGCGAAGCGGGCTGCGCGCACGCGAAGCTTGCTCGGGGGTTTCTTGCGGCCCCGTGACCAGACCGCCTCGTTGATCGAGGGGTCGAGGCGGACGGCGTCCTCGTCGACGGAGAAGTGCTGTGCGAGGTGTTCCCGGACGAGGCGCATCGCGGCGTCCGCCCGTTCGGACTCCGATGTCGCCTTCGCGTCGCGAAGCGGGACCGTCACGACCCGCTCCTCGAAGTCTCCAGCGCTCATTCGTCGGTGTCACTCCGCCGCCAGTGGCGACGGTTGGGGTTTCGCTGCACCTCCATGTCGGTTTTGAGCATGACCCACGCCGGGATGCGCGAGTTCTGTCGCTCGAGCTTTGCGAGGCGCTTTTTTTTCGATTTGGATTTCTTGCTCATGGTGTCCTCGTCTTCCCTGTCGCGGCTTATATGTGTTCCTTTTCTGGGGGAGAGCCGGAACGGACCCACGCCCGTTCGGCCTCGACGACGCTCGTTTAGGCCCCCCAAAAACAATCAACTCCGTGATAATTATAAGGGGACGAAGGCGTAGCCACACATACATGGCGGCCCTGGAGAATCTCGTCCTGGTCTTTATCGCCGGGCTGATAACTGCGCTGGCGACCGGGCTGGGTGCACTCCCGTTTTTTGTGTTCGACGACATCAGCACGCGCTGGAACGTCGCGCTGTGGGGGTTCGCGTCGGGAATCATGGTGTCGGCGTCGCTTTTCGGCCTCGTCATGGAGGGGCTGGCCGTCGTCGAGGGTGGGGTGATTGACGCCGCCCTGGCTATCGGTCCCGGCGTCGTGGCCGGCGTCGTTCTCGTGGTTGTGGGCCACGAACTCCTCGAAGGGGCAGACGTCGACCCCAGGCAGTATCAGGAGGCTGATTTCAAGAAGCTGGTACTCGTTCTGGGGATCCTGACGGTACACAGCTTTCCGGAGGGCGTCGCAGTCGGGGTCTCCTTTGCCGAACTCGGCCTGGCTGACGTCGCCTCCGGCGAGGCGATCGCGCTTGTCGGGTTGACCCTCCCCGTTCTGGCGGTGTTTATGACCGTCGCCATCTCCATCCACAACATCCCCGAAGGCGTGGCGATATCCATCCCCTTGCGGTCGATGGGAGTCAGCGAGTGGCGGATGGTCTGGTGGGCTGTCTTCTCGAGCCTGCCCCAGCCGATCGGCGCGGTCATCGCCTACTACTTCGTGACCCTGGCCCGGCAGTTTCTCCCCTTTGGCTTCGGCTTCGCCGCGGGCGCGATGGTCTACCTCGTGCTCACGGAGTTCATCCCCGAGGCGCTCGATCTCGGGGAGGGGCTCCCGAACGGTGGGCGACCGCAACTGACCGCCGGGGTCGCGATCGGGGTGCTCGTGATGGTCCCCCTCGCGTTCATCTAGATCGGGAGGCTGTTATCGAAGACGACCAGATCGACGAAGGCGTCCAGGGGATCCGCGTGTTCCTCGACCGGGACCCCCATCCCGTAGTTCGAGTAGTCGACGACGAAGTAGTGGGTATCTGCGACCGAAATAGACGCCCGGCCCCCGTCTTCGGGCACTCTGGCCACGTAGAGGTCCCGATCCTCGTTGTGGACCCCCGCCCGGCTGAACTCGCTGTGTCCGGCCGGGGTTTCGGGGGGTTCGTCGCCGCCGAGGAACGTCCGGTAGTGATCGTAGGTCCCCGTGCTGGTGAAGTAGTAGATGTCGAACCGCTGTTCCGCCCTGACGGTGTAGGAGAGTTCGCCGTCGCCATCTACCTCAGTGATCTCGTACGTCCAGCCCCGGCCCGGCTCGACCAGGATGCTCCCTTGCTGTTCCTGGACGACGCGCCCGCCAGCGACGCAGCCTGCTGTCCCGACGGCCGATCCGAGTGTCGTCATCGCGAGAAACGTGCGACGGTCCATCCCGTGGGGGGGATACGACTATCGGCGTTTAGTATCCCGCGGACAAAATCTCAAAGATGATACCGCCATTGGCGGCCGCTTTGGGTTCCCATCGGAAGCGTCTCTCACCCGCAGGTCCGAGGGAACGCTTTCCCCATCCGATGTCCCTTTCCGCTTCGGCGCCGTCCCTTTCGGTATGAATGCAGATTCGCCAGCGGTTTCCACACGGAACATGTCAAGGAATTTGGTGAGGTACGCATGACGGGGAAAGACGAGTACTACAACAGAGCGAAACAGGAGGGGTATCGCGCCCGCTCCGCGTACAAGCTCAAACAGCTAGACGAGACGGCGGACCTGCTCGGTGAGGGGCGGACGGTCGTCGACCTCGGCGCCGCGCCGGGCGGCTGGCTCCAGGTCGCCGCCGAGCAGGTCGGTCCCGAGGGAACCGTGATCGGCGTCGACCGCCAGCGTATCGACGCGCTGGACGAGCCGGACGCCACTGTCGAGTTCGTCCGCGGGGACATCACCGAGGCCGACACCAAGGCGACCATCCGGGAGGTCGTCGACGACACGGTCGACGTGGTGCTCTCGGACATGGCTCCGAACATGAGCGGCGAGTACGACCTCGATCACGCCCGCTCGGTCCACCTCGCGCGGCAGGCTTTCGAGGTCGCGAGCGACCTGCTCGGGCCCGGCGGGGACCTCGCGGTGAAGGTCTTCGACGGGCGGGACCTGGCCGACCTGGAGGCGGAGATCGACGCCGAGTTCGAGTACGTCCGGCAGGTCCGGCCCGCTGCCTCCCGGGACGCGTCCTCGGAACTGTACCTCGTCGCGAAAAACCGGCTCACCGCACCCGTCTCGGTCGGCGAGGAGGTCGACCTCGACATCGTCGACGTGGGAACGGAGGGCGACGGTATCGCCAAGGTCGAGGGCTTTACCCTGTTCGTCGAGGGCGTCGCGGAAGGCGACAGCGTCACCGCCGAGATCACGGACATCAAGCCGCGGTACGGGTTCGCGAAGCCGGTCTGATACTGTCGGACGAAAATCCCCGGATTTTCGCCCGCCAGTATCAAACGGGCTGTGTCGCCGCGTCGAAGAAGGCGAGGTCGTGGATCCGAGAATCGTCAGTCAGTTCGGGGTGGAATGAGGTGCCGACAACCGGTCCCTGGCGGACTGCGACGGGGTTGTCATCCCAGGTGGCGAGGGCCTCGACGCTCTCGGCGACGTCGGCGACGACCGGCGCGCGGATGAACACCGCGGGGAAGGGTGCCTCAAGGCCGTCGACGTCCAGGGGCGCCTCGAAGCTGTCCTTCTGTCGGCCAAAGGCGTTGCGCTCGATGCTCACGTCGAGAATCCCCAGTTCGTCGACGCGGTCGTCCCTGGGGTCGGTGCTGGCGACGATCAGCCCGGCACACGTCGCCAGCATCGGCTTGCCTGCTTCGACGTGGTCGACAATCTCCGGGGCGATGTCCTCCCGGTCGAGCAGCCGGGAGATGGCTGTCGACTCGCCCCCCGGCATGAGCAAGACGTCACACTCGGGGACGATTCCGGCCGTTCGGATCTCCCGGACGTCGCTTTCCCGGCCGTGAGCGCCCGCGGCGCGCCTGATCGCTGTCGCGTGTTCGCTGACGTCGCCCTGGACGGCGACGACACCCGCGGTGAGAGTCATACCTCCCGTACGGCATGCGCGGCGAAAAAGTTCTCGTCTGCTGCCCGCTCCCGGTCATACTGACGGCTATGACTTTGTGAGCATAGTCGACCCCGCGGGGGGTCGAACTTGCTCATGGGCTTATAGCCGTTAGTATCACCTCTCGTCGGCGTACAGGTAGAGGTCGGCCAGGACCACTATCAACACGACCTGTGTCGCCTTGTCGACGTAGTCGACGGTCATATTGTTTGTTTTGAACATTATAATGTATATTGCTGTTCGTACATACCCTGTTGTTGCCGATCCGGCGGTCCCGTCCTACGAGCGTGTCGTCGGGACAGGGTGGGTCCCCGTCGCCAAGTCGAAACCCACAACCGCGAACCCGACAAAGCGGGGCCGATGAGCGTACTGGAGCGGTACGAACCGCTCGTCGACGACTTCGAGGCTTTCCGGGCGGCCTGCGAGCGCCCGCTCCCCTCGGTTGTCCGCGTGAACACCATCAAGACGACCGTCGAGGAGGCCTGCGTGGCACTTGAGGAGGAGGAAATCGCTCACGAGCCGACCGACTGGCACGCCGGTCTCCTGAAACTCGAGGGCCAGCCCGGCGCGAACTGGCCGTACGTCCACGGCTGGCTCCACGGCCAGGAGGAGGTCTCGGCGCTACCCGCACGGGTTCTCGACCCACAGCCAGGCGAGCGCGTCTGGGACGCGTGTGCCGCGCCGGGTAGCAAGACAACCCAGCTCGCGGCGTTGACCGGCGACACCGGGACCCTGGTCGCGACCGACAACAACCTCGGGCGCATCTCGGCGCTGCGCTCGAACGCCGAGCGGCTGGGCGTCACGAGCGTCGCCATCACGAACGAGGACGCCCGCCACCACTCGCTTTCGCCCTTCGGCGGCCAGACCTACGACCGCGCCCTCGTCGACGTCCCCTGCTCGTGTGAGGGGACGGTCCGGAAGAACCCCGATACGCTGGAGGGGTGGAGCCTCGACCACGTCCGGGGGACCGCGGGCGTCCAGAAGGGCATCCTGGGGCGTGCCGTCCAGGTCACCCGCGAGGGCGGGACCGTCGTCTACTCGACGTGTACCTTCGCGCCCGAGGAAAACGAGGCAGTCCTCGACCACGTCCTCGGGGCGGAACCCTGCCGACTCTGCGAGGCCGACCTCCCCCTGGAGGCGGCCCCGGGTGTCACGGAGTGGAACGGCGAGGAGTACGACCCCTCGGTCGCGCGAGCGAGACGGATCTACCCCCACCACAACGACACCGGCGGCTTCTTCTGTGCGAAGCTGGAGGTGACCGGCTGATGGGCGAGGGCGTCGACCCCGGCGGCGCCCCGACCAATGACGGGGAGCGATTCGACCGCCTGCCGGCGACCGACGACGAACGGGCCGTCGAGGGGCGTCCGACCCGCGAGGAGGTCTTGGAATGGTGGGACGAGCGGTTCGGGGTTCTCCCCGAAACTTTCGAGGCCTACACCTTCTGGGAGCGGGGCCGCGGGAAGATCTGGGCCTTCCGCGGCGAGGCCGAGTCGCCGGTTGCGATCGAGGGGCTGGGGATGACCTTCCTCCGGACCCGCCAGGAACACTGGAAGCCCACGATGTCCGCGGTCCAGCGCTTCGGGGACCACGCCACACGCAACGTCATCCACCTGACGCGCGAGGAGGCGGCCGAATTTCTCGCCGGGCGCGACCAGGACCTCGCCTGGGGCGGCGACTGGGGGTATCTCGTCCTCACCCACGACCTCGTCCGCGAACCCCGGCCGCTCGGGGTCGGGCTGTACGTCTATGGCGAACTGCGCTCGCAGGTTCCCAAGGGGCGGCGGCGAGAGCTGACAGGCTCACGTCGCGGAGACGACAACAGAGCGGGAAGCGAAGACTAGCTTTCGGCGCGTGCGGCCGCGTCGGCCTGCTGCTTGTACTTGTCCTCGAACTCCTGGATGAGCTGTCCCATCTTGGCGTACCAGTCGTTGAGGAGTCGCTGCAGGTCGTCGGCGATCTGCTCGGGGTCGGTCGGTGAGTAGACGTGATAGTAGCCGCCCTGGTCGTAGTTGACCTGGTCCTTCTGGATGAACCCTGTGCTGAGCAGGCGCTGGATCGACCGGTACGCTGTCGAGCGCTCGCGGTCGACGGCCGCCGCGATCTCGTCGACTGTCAGCGGCTCTTCGGCCTCTATGAGAACCTGAAAACACTCCCTGTCGAGTTGCTTTACGCCGTGGAAACACTCGAGCAGACCCTCGCACTGGATATCCTGCCGGAGTTGTTCGGCCATCGAATCGGGCATCGTATTGTGGACTGTAATCGCTGGACGGTTAAAAAGATTTGTGTAGAACTGGCACAATTCTACCTCTCTCCTGCGAACAGTCACAGCCCGCCTACGATGAAGATAGCCCCGTACCCGATGGCAAAGGCGAGGCCGAACGAGACGACCCAGGCGCCAGCGGTCAGGAGGAGCTTCCGCGCGCTCACCGCGTCGCCGCCGCCGACCGCGGCCCCGCTTCCGATGATCGCACTCACGACGATTTCGTTGAACGAGACTGGCACCCCGAGCAGTACGGCCAGCTGGGCGATGAGAAAGGACGGGACGAGTGCTGCAATCGACCGGCGTGGCCCGAGCGAGGAGTAGTCCTGTGCGAGTGATTTGATCATCCGCGGCGCGCCCGTCCACGAGCCGACGAGCATCCCGAATCCACCCCCGACGAGGACGACGACCGGCGTGATAGCTCCCACCTCGTCGAGCAGCGGGAGGATCGGCCCGACCGCGAGGCCGACCTGGCTACCCCCAGCCGAGAACGCCACGAGCGACCCGAGGACCAGCAGGACTCGCCTGAGGCCGCCCGCTTCGTCGCGGCTGATGTCGAGGTAGGTGACGCCCGCTATCGCCCCGGCCACGACGAGCGTCAGGCCGAGCGCGGCCAGCGGCCCGCCGAGACCCAGGAGCCGTCCTCCGAGATCTGCGACCGAACCCGACGCCTTGCCGGGCCCGAGCCTCGCAAACTTGACGTTCGTGAGGACGGCGGCGACGAGCGCCGTGAGAAGCGGCACGCTCAGCCGCTCGGGCACGCCCTGCCGTGGCAGAGTGCTCGCGATCCCGTACGCGATGGCGCCGCCGACAAAGGGCGTCAGCACCCAGATCGCGCCGATCTGCCAGTACTTCCCCCAGGCCGGCGCCCCGCCGAGTGCGAGACCGACGCCGATGACCGCGCCGGTCACGGTGAAAGCCGTCGCGATCGGATAGCCGGTGTAGATGCCGACGGCCATGAGGCTGGCACCGACGACCAGGACGACGATGACCCCCGTCGCGGGGAGGCTGACGCCGCTGACGAGACCGCGCCCCACGGCCTCCGAGACATTTCCCCCCTGTGTCACCGCCCCCGCGAAGCCGACGAGACCGACGACGAAGGCGGCACGCATCGTCGAGATGGCGTTCGCTCCAACTGCCGGCGCGAACGGGGTCGCGCCACTCGATCCGGCGCCGATGACCCACGCCATGAACAGGCTCGCGATCCCGGCCACCAGAAAGAGCGCGACGAGGGATGCCTCCATCTGGTACACCACTCTCTACCGAGTTGACGCTGAAAAGAATTTGCATAGTAATCCAATTACTGCACAATATAGGTGGCCCGCACAGAGGCTGTGTCAGTCCGGTGGTGGTCACGGCAGACTCTCATAGTGATTGCTGTAACAGTTTACCGGAGCGACCGCCTGCTGTCCGGCGGTCGTATCGGTAATAGCTTACAGCAGTCACTATCAGTGGGCGCTCGGCCCCCGGTCGGGCTACGACGACGGGTGTCCATCGGCGTCTGTCCCCTTTTCGCGCAGGACACCTCCGCCGAGGCCCTCCCACTCGACGCGGAATCCGAGCCGGGAGAGGGCCGCACTCGCGTCGTCGATGTCGTACTCGGCGAGTGCGGCTTCTGCCTCGTCGAGATCCATCCCCGCCTCGATTTCCGCCGCGAGGGCCGACAGCACCGCCGGCCGCACGAGCGTTCGCCCGATCCGCTCGTGGTTGGGGACGGCCTTGTCCTCGATTGCGCTCTCGCTGACGCCGTACTCCGCGGCGAGATCTGCGAGAGTCAGGACGTCCCGATCGGGCCGGAGCCTCTCGGGCAGGTCTGCGGCCGCCTGTGCGGCCAGTTCGTCCTCGTAGCGCCGGAGGGCGTCGCGGACGTCCTTGATCCGCACCGTCCCCGAGTAGGGGATCGCGCGGTGATCCCGGGCCTCGATCTCCTCGCCCACGCCGAGACTCTCGTCGACCGCGACGAGCAACTCCACGCCGTCGACGTCGGCGAGCCGGGAGAGCTTCTTTTCGACGTACTCGGGCGTCCAGAAGCCCATAATCTCGAAGTAGACGCGGAAGTCGCCGTGCCGGTAGTCGAAGGCGAAGTCGGGGATGACCACGTGTTCGCCAGCCGCCAGCGCGTCGGGTTCGCGAACCAGCACCCAGTCGAGGTCGAGCGAGGAAAATCGGACGGCGAAGTCGGCCTCGACGCCGCTGTCGAAGGTCATCTCGGCCACCGGCTCGGCGTCCGGGACGGACACGTCGGCGCCGGTCAGGACCAGTTCGCGCTCGGTCCCGCGGTCGTCGACGGTCGCTTCGAGTCGCCACTCTCCCGTCCCGGCGACGGTCCGCAGGAGGCGCGCAAAGCGGGTGCCGTACCGCCGGCTCGACCGGAACAGGGCGTCGGGGCCGGTGACGACCACCTCGCGGTCCGCGTCCCCCACCGCCCGGCGCTCGCTGTCCGGGAGCTGGCGCACCTCGTAGAGCAGGCGGAGCCGCTTGACTGCCGAGACCACGCGCTTTGGGTCGTCGCTCCGGATCCGGACCTCCGTCGCGTCGAACAGCGCCGTCTGGGCCAGCGAGAGGTTGTACTGCTCGACGAGCCCCTCCGGGCTCCAGCGGACGTCGACGTCTTCGAGGACCTGTCGCTTCTCGCGGTCGGCGTACAGCGACGCGGCGACGGCTTCGAGCCCGGCACCCAGCCGGTCGGCCGCACGGGCGAGCGCCTGTTCCCGTTCGGCCTCGGTGACGACGCCGACGGCCTCGGCGGCTTCGAACGTGGCTTTCCGGGCGCGCTCTGGCTCGACCGGCGCCCGCGTCTCGTAGCGCGCCTCGCGGTCGAGGAGCTTCGCGAACCCGCGGACGAGCTTGAAGTCGTCGCTGTCGCGCTCGATATCTGTCAGTGCCTCGTCGAGTCGCTCGCGGGGCTCGCCGACGTGGCCCTGGTAGCAGCCGATGACGGCCGCGGCGACCTCCCGGTCTGTGGCGTCGACGAACTGGGGATGATAGCCCCCGCCCGCACGGGAGACCCGGAGCAGGTCCTTGGTGAGCACTGCCGGTATCTCGGCGCTCGGGGGGCAAAAACCGTCCGGCGGCTCTAGTTCCGGCGCGAGCCCTGGGTGCTTCCGGGCCGCGTCGCGTCCACCCAGTTGGCCTCGTCGAGGACGATTCGCGAGATGGTGGCGGCGACGCGCCGGGCGCTTGCCTCCCGCTTGAAGAAGGCGACGTGACCGAGGGAGGCGCTCACCGACCGGCTCACCTCGATCGTGGGCGCTCGCTCGTCGCCGACGATCTCTTCGACCTTTCGCGTGATCTGTTCGCCCACCTCCGAGGCCGCCGGCGGCGCGAGCTCCTTGCCCGTCGGGAGCAGGTCGTAGGTGACGGCGTAGCCCTCCTCGTAGGACTCGACGGCGAAGAAGGGCTCGCCGGCCCGTTCGGCTTCGGCGTACTCGGTCTCGACTCTCCCCCGACCCTCGTAGAGCGGGACGTCACGTGGCTCGTAGCCTGCTGGCACGGTTCCCCATAGGTCTCTCTGGAATATGTACTTTCGTGTCCCCGGACGGGCTGTCACCGACCTGAAAGGCCGATACGGCCGCGAGAGAGTGTGAGGCGGCCGTGAGCGGGCATCTCGCAAGAGCCGTAGATATAGCAATCCACATTAGGCCGGATTCCGAACCTTCGATCATGACCACGTCGCACGTAATCGTCGGTGACGGGATCGCGGGGAGTTCGGCGGCGGAGACGATCCGGGAGGCGGATCCGGACGCGGACGTGACCGTCATCACCGACGAAGGGGAGACACTCTACAACCGCATCCTGATAAAGGAGTTCGCGAAGGGCAAGCTGCCCGAGGCGCCCATCTCGATCCACGAGCCCGGATGGTACGACGATCGGGACATCGCCCTCCAGCTGAACACCTACGTCACCGGGGTCGACACTGACGCCCACGAGGTGTACACGCACGAGGGTGACGTCTACGAGTACGACAAGCTTCTGGTGGCGACAGGGGGAACGCCCGCACAGCTCCCGGCGGAGAACTCCGACGCCGACGGAGTCCACCACTTCTGGACCTTCGAGGACGCGCGCGCGATCCGCGAACACGCCGCCGAGGCCGAAACCGGGATCGTCGTCGGGGCCGGGCTGCTGGGGATCGACCTCGCGGCGATCTGTGCCGCCCAGGACGTCGACGCCCACTACCTGATGCGGGGCAACCGGTGGTGGCGCTACGCGCTCTCGCTCGACGGCGCCGAGATCGTCCACGACGCCCTCGAGGAACACGGCGTCACGCCCGTCTTCGAGTCCGGTGTCGACCACTTCGAGGTCGACGACGACGGCCACGTCACGGCCGCGGTCGACCCCGACGGGAACCGCTACGAGGGGGAGTTCGCCGGCGTCGCAATCGGGCTCGATTTCAACACCGAGTGGCTCCAGGGCAGCGGCGTCGAGTGCGACGACGGCGTCGTCGTCGACGAGTACATGCAGACGAACGTCGAGGACGTCTACGCGGCGGGGGACATCACGCAGTTTCACGACGTCATCCTCGGCGAGCGCGCCCAGAACGGCGCCTGGGGCTCCGCGAAGGAGCAGGGCGCGACGGCGGCGAAGAACATGGTCGCAGACAGCGAGGCCGAGGAGTTCCGGTGGGTCTCCTCGTACTCGATTACTCACTTCGATTTCCCCTTCCTCTCCTTCGGACACCCGACGATCGGCGACGACCATGCCGAGCGCAAGTACTCGGAGGGCGAGTGGCGCCGCCTGGCGTTCCGGAACGGTCAGCTGATCGGCGGCGTGCTCATCGGCGATCTCTCCCAGCAGTCGACGTACAAGCAACTCATCCGCCAGGAGCGGCAGGTCGCAGACCAGAAGGAAGTTCTCCTGGAGGAGAACGTCGACGTCGACAAGCTCGAACCGGCCCCACAGGCCGAGTAGCGGCCGTCGGTCGCGGTCCCGCACCCGGCTCCCCGGTATCTTGATCGCCGTCTTTTTGTTTCGGACACGCGACCGTTCAGCCGTGCTCCGAGCGCTCTGGCGACGGCTCCGAGACTGGCAGAGCCGCGAGGACGGGTCGCCGTTCGCGGGCTCGCTGCTCGACCGGTCGGTCGACACCGCCCACGGCATCGCACAGGAGGAAGCCGACCGCGAACTGGAACAGGTGAGCGAGGAGGCCGAAAAACTGGCCGATACGCGCCGCGAGCGGTGAGACCGACGGTCTTTTTTCCGGGCGTCGCCCACGCTCGCGTATGGATGCCGGTAACAGCGACATGACACTCGCCTTCGACCTGGAGGCCCTGAAGGAACTGACCCGCCCGGACGCCGTGTTCACTGACGCGCGCCAGTGGAGCGAGTACGTCGGCGTCGTCTCCGAGAAGCCGACCTACGTCGTGACGAACTACACGCGCAAGCACCGCATCAGACAGGACTTCTTTTCGGGGCCACGCGGACGCGAGGAGAGCCTCGAAAACGTCAGAGACCAGTTCGACACCGAGCGACACGTCTTCGTCGGGGCCTCCGAGGCGGATGCCGACCTCGCCGACCGCGTCGGCTGGGAGTACCTCGCCGTCGATGACGCGGCCGAGGCCGCCGACTGGACGCTCGCCGAAACCGAGACCGTGACGCAGGTCGAGGAAGAGACGCGCAACGACTGGCCCTGATGATCGCGATCAAGAACGCCGACACCGGGACGTGGCACCTGCTGGGGGCGCGGGGCTGTGGCGCCGAACCCGACGGCGAGACCGTCGAGGCCGGGTGGTCGAAAATCAGGGACCGCGTCGACCGCGACGGCGGCGATCGGTGTTCGAACTGCAACTGGCCGCGGTAGATCGGCTGGCCGCGACCCTGGCCGCAGTACGACGAGGCGGCCGCGCCACCGGAGCGGTCACTCCTCGGGCGCGTACTCCTCGTGCATGCGATCCATCCGGGCGGCCATCACGAAGTCGGCGTGGTGGAGGCCGTCGATCTTGTGTGTCCACATCTCGACGACGACCTCCCCCCACGAGAGGTGGAGGTCCGGGTGGTGCCACTCCTCTTCGGCGAGTTCGCCGACCTCGTAGGTGAACTCCAGGGCGTCACGGAAGTCCTCGAACTCGTAGGTTCCCTCGAGGTGGTGGCCGTCGACGACCTCCCAGACGCCGGTGTCTACCTGTTCGTGCAGCTCTTCCAGTTCCTCGCCGGCCAGCGGTTCGTCGTCGCTCGTACACGCCTCACACGCCTGGTCTGCCAGTGCTTCCGACATGGACGCCTGTAGGAGTCCGATCCATGTAATCCTATCCGTCCAGCAGGTCTCGCATCGAGTTCACGCCGACGAGGCCGCCGCTGGCGGCGACGGCCCCCATCACGAGGAGCGGGTTCGTCAGCCCGAGGAGGGCCAGCGGGACGGCGATCCCGTTGTAGAGCAGCGCCAGCCAGGTGTTCTGTTTCAGGCGGTGCCCTGCGGCGCGCGCGAGGTCGAAGGCCGTCCCGACGGCTGCGAGGTCGTCGTCCACGACGACGAGGTCGGCCGCATCCGAGGCGATGGCGGTGCCACTGCCCAGCGAGATTCCGAGATCGGCCTTCGCGAGTGCGGGCGCGTCGTTCGTGCCGTCGCCGACCATCGCGACGCTGCCCTCTGCCTGGAGGCGGGCGATCGCCTCGGTCTTGCCGGCCGGCGGGACGCCGGCGAAAACGCCCGTGACACCCGGATGCTCCCGGAAGAAGTCGGTCGCCTCCTCGTCGTCGCCCGTCAGGACGATCACGTCGATTCCCCGCTCTGCCAGCCGCGTGACCGCCCCGTCCCAGCCCTCGCGTGGCTCGTCGCCGACGACGACGACCCCCTCCGCCCGGCCGTTCTGTCCGACGACGACCGGCAGACGGCCGAACCCGCGGGCCTCGGCGACCCGCGACTGGATCTCCTCGCTTATGTCCCACCCTTCCTCTGCGAAGCGGTCGGGATGGCCGACGAGCACCTCGCTCCCGTCGACGACGCCGCCGACGCCGTCCGGGTAGCTGGTGAAGGACTCGACGTCCCCTTCCGCCGGCTCGTCGGTGCCCTCGCGTTCGTCCGCCACGCCGCCGTCGGGCCGCGTGTCGGTGCCGGTCCCGCCGTACGCGGCGACGATAGCCTTCGCGGCGGGGTGGGAGACGCGCCGTTCCAGTGCCGCGGCGGCCGCGAGCAGGTCACCGGGGGCGTCGGCCTCGACGACGTCCATCTCGCCGGTCGTGAGCGTCCCGGTCTTGTCGAAGACGACGACGTCGACCGCCCGGAGGCGCTCGAAGACCGTCTCGTCGAAGACCACGATACCCCGCCTGAGCGCCTGCTCGATGCTGGTGGCGACCGACAGCGGCGCCGCCAGGCCGAGCGCCCACGGACACGCGACCACGAAGGTCAAAAGGAAGGCGAGCGCCGCCCCGGTCGGGCCGCCAACGACGAACCCCGCGGTGGCAGCGAGGGCCGCGAGGACGGCGACAGCCGGGAGAATCCGCGCCGTCAGTCGGTTGGCGCGCTTCTGGACGCCGTGTGTCCCGCTCTGGAGGTCCCAGACGGACGTCACGAGACGGTCGACGCTGCTGGTCGCCCCCTCGCCGACCTCGACGACGGCCCCGCCGTCGATCACGACAGACCCACCGACCACCTCGTCGCCGGCCTGCTTGGCGACTGGCAGGGACTCCCCGGTCACGACGGCCTCGTCGACCGTACACCCGCCTTCGGCGAGGGTTCCGTCGACCGGGACCCGCTCGCCCTCCTCGACGAGGATCTGGTCGCCCGACTCCAGCGACTCGACCGGGATCTCCTTCGTCGCTCCTTCGACGTACAGCGTTGCGTCGTCGACCTGTGCGACGGTCAGTTCCGTCAGGCGGTCCATCGCCCGCTGTTTTGCCAGCGACTCGTAGAAGATAGCAGCGACGACGACCGCGGCGATGACGACCGTCAGATCGAAGAGGACGTCCGTCCGGCCCGAAAGTCCGGCGACGACGCTGTAGAGATAGGCCACGATCACCGTCGTCGCCACGAGGAGGTTGGTGTCCGGGCGGCGCATCCGGAGGCTGACGTACGCGCCCCGCAACAGCGGCAGCCCGGTGAACACCAGGACGATCCCCGAGACGATCATGAACAGCCGGAGCGCGCCGAAGCCGCCGTCGCCGGTGAACGTGACCGTCTGGTCGTACATGCCCAGAAAGCCCCAGTCGACGAGCGCGCTCAGGTGGCTCGGGTACAGCAACGCGACGTACGGCAGGAGGAGGAACGTGCCGAACAGGACGCCGGCGGCGTACCGGTAGCCGAGCATGTCGCCCAGGCCGCGCTCCTGGTTGAGACGCGGGTCCCGCTGGGGGCCCGCCGCGGAGGCGTCGATCTCGGCGATCTCCTCCTCGCGCGGGTAGGCAGTGTATCCGGCCCGGCTCAGCGAGTCGACGAGCTCCGACTCGCCAATACGGGCCGGATCGTAGTCGACCCGCACCGTCTCGGTGACGTAACTCGCCTCGGCCGCGGCGACCCCCTCCTGGCGGGTCGCGACCGCCTCCAGGAACGCCTCGCAGGTCGCCGAGTGCATCCCGTCGACGCGGAGGTAGGCGCGCTCGCCGGCGTCGGTTGTCTCCGCCTTGGCGGTCTGGGTGTCATGCTGGTCTGTCGCTGCTGGCGACGAGTGGGTGCCCTCGTCCGGTTCGTCGAGGGCCCCGTGTACGTCCCGACAGCCCGGGGAACAAAAGCGGCGTCCATCCGCCTCGACACGGGACTCGCCGAGCTCACCGCCACAGAGCGCACACTCCCCTGCGACCCGGTCGCTTGCCATCGTCCGCACATCGTCCCCGACGGTAATAAACTGGCCGTCGAGCGGCGGATCCGCGGTCTTTATCCACACGAACGCCCAATGGCGGGCAATGGCAGAGCCGGGTGTTCCGGGCGGGCCGAGTCGGGTCCTTGAGTTGCCCTGTGATGAGTCCGTCAGCGCACGCTCGCTCGATCTCGGGTTGCGGGAGATGGCGTGTGACTGTGGCGAGACCCACGCCGTCGTGATGGACTCCCACCCACTTGCGCGGTTCGTCCCGGAGTTCCTGGTCGAGACGCTCCGCGAGACGATCGAGACTGACGACGACTTCGAGGACTTCTCTATGGCCCACCTGATGGCGATGGTCGCAGAGGAGTTCCCCGAGCAGGTGGCGACCGCCGACTGTTCCGACGACGGACAGGTCGGCTACGCACTCGTCTGGGTGGCCGACTTCGACTCCCGGCGCCTCCACGAGGTGGTCGTCGAGCTGGTCGTCGAGCTGATGGAACACGCGATCAGCCACGCGGAGGACGGCACCGCGATGGCGGAGTTCGAACAGCGAATGCGGGAGTTCGATGTCGAGGCCTTCGTCGACCAGTACCGCGAGGAACGGGACTTCGAGTCGGAACACGACACGGCAGTCTGACCTGGTTCGATCGCGCCACGTGGGGTGACGGCTCTGGTGTTTTCGAACTTCACCGATCTGTTAGCGATCCGCTCTCGAATCGAGACACCCGGACTCATACTAACGGCTATAAGCCCGTGAGTGATTTCGACCCCCCGTGGGGTCGACGACACTCACGAAGTTATAGCCGTCAGTATCAGTCGGCACTATGGAACGGCACGAATCCACAGTTTGGGCAACCGTTGTGTTTCGTGGTTTCGTAACTTAATTCGCGACCGCACTCACAGTTGTAGTTGGCGTTTATCATCAGAAACGAATGGGAGCGTCAGACGCATAGGTCTTGCGTGGCCCGAGTTCACGTGCGGGTGGAGTCCGGTTTAC
>JAZKRS010000005.1:0-67681 GCA_036626435.1 Haloarculaceae archaeon
TCGAGGAGGCCTACTACGAGCTGATGGACGGGGGCGTCGAGGACTACCGCCCGCCGGAGGAAAACCCCGGCTACGCGTTCGTCAAGGGTCCTGACGGCCACGAAATCGAGATCGTCGAGCGCAACCACGGCGCCCGCTGGAGCCTCGATCACACGATGATCCGCGTCGAGGATGCCGACGAGGCACTCGGCTTCTGGACGCGGAAGTTCGAGTACGACGAGGTCGGCCGCTGGGAGGCAGACACGTTCGCGAACTACTTCGTCGAGCCACGGGACGCCCCCGAGGAGGCGATGAGCGTCGAGTTGACCTACAACTACGACGGCCGGACCTACACCCAGGGCGACGCCTGGGGACACCTCTGTGTCCGCCTGGACGACCTCCACGAGGGCTGGGACCAACTCATGACCCGCGAGGCCGACGACTACCGCGACCCCGCGTCCTGTGACGACATGTACGCGTTCACGAGAGATCAGGACGGCCACGAGATCGAACTCCTCGAACGGGATCCCGGCGCAGACTCGCTGTTCCCGTTCTGAAGTCGATAGTATTGTAGTTTGCTGGATCGATTGTACACACAAACAATTTCGCCTGTGTACACGTTGGAAGTGCAAGCAAGAACCCATCACCTCGAACAGCCTTGCCCCACGCGTGACGTCCCCTGGCAGCAGAGTTCGCGTCGCTGTCTGCAATATTCCACTTATCTTACAGCTATATGGCTGTAATCTGCTGTGGCGTCGGATCGTGTCTCGTCCACAGAGCTGGCGTGTCTGTTCCTTCCTGCAGAACACCCATTCTGGATAGGCGGCCGAGCGTCCTGCCGCTCGAAGAGTATCGGGACCGGCAACGCCCGCAGTGCCGACGAAAGCAGAGGGGCTGTCTTGCGTATCGTTCGAAAGGCGGATTCTACGACGTCGGGGTTGAGTACGTGGCGTTGATCTCGACGACCCTCGCCGTTTCGCGGACGATATCGGCGAACTCCTCTCTCAACTGGCCATCGGTGATCCGCCGCGTGGGCCCCGAGACGCTCAGCCCCCCGATCACCTCCCCGTCGCGCTGTATCGGGGCGGCCACACAGCGGATCCCCTCGATCCGTTCCCCATTGTCGAACGCCACGCCGCGATTCCGGATCTTTCCCAGCCGCTCGAACAGTTCCGTCCCGTCGGTGATGGTGTTGTCCGTCCGTTTTGGGAGGCCGTGGCGGTCGATGATCTCCTCGATGCGCTCCTGTGGGAGGTGAGCCAGCAGTGCCTTGCCCGCGGCCGTCGCGTGGAGGTGGACGATCGTGCCGACGTGTGCGTCGGTGTGGACCGCCCCGGAGCCGTGGGACTGGTAGAGGTACACCCCCTTGCCGTACTCCTCCGTGATGATCTTTGCCGTTTCCCCCGTCTCCCGGGCGAGTGCGTCCACCTCGTCGCGTGCGAAGGTGTACAGCTCGTCGCTCTTGCGGGCGGTCCCCCCGAATGAGAGCAGCGCGGGGCTGAGCGCGTACGTGTCGCCCTCCGATCGGACGTACCCCAGCTCACAGAGCGTCGTGAGGTGGTCGTGTACCGTGCTCTTCGAGGCGTCGAGTGCGTCGGCCAGCTCCGTGACTCCCGCACCGTTGCGGTCCCGGAGCTCCTCGAGGATCCGAAACGTGTTGTGCGTGGCCTGGATCGGGGGCGTTCGATCCGGGTTTCTCATTCCCATATCCGCTTTTTTTATTCGGCCCACAAGAATGTTCCGCAGGAGGGAACGACAATTCGGGAACTCACTCCGGTCGACTATCCCACGACGTCTCGCT
This sequence comes from Haloarculaceae archaeon, assembly GCA_036626435.1. Taxonomy (GTDB): domain Archaea; phylum Halobacteriota; class Halobacteria; order Halobacteriales; family Haloarculaceae; genus SW-9-67-25. The sequence continues at coordinate 1,781 of JAZKRS010000005.1, forward strand.
CCCGGAGCCGCGCGATCTCCGCATCCGAGTAACCCAGCTCCGCAAGCAGGTCGTTCGTGCTCTCGCCGAGTTGCTGTGGCGGAATGGCGAGGTGTGTCCCGAGGGTGGCGAAGTGAACCGGGTGGTCGATGACGTCGGCGTCCGTCCGCCCCTCGCGTTCCATCCGCCGGTGGAGGTTGCGACGCTGTACGTGTTCGTCCTCCCAGACGGTCGTGGTGTCGTTGATCGGGCCAGCCGGGACGCCGTGGGCGTGTAGTTGCTCGGTCCACTCGTCTTCGGTCCGTTGGGCGAACACTGGTTCGAGTTCGGCGAGCAAAGCGTCCAGACGGTCGATTCGGTCCTCGAGCGTTCCGAAGCGGTCGTCCTCGGCGAGGTCGGGGCGGTCGATGGCCTCACACAGATCCCGCCACAGCGAGTCGGTGCCGGCGGCGACGACGATGCGGCCGTCGGCACACTCGAAGGCGCCGAAGGGGGCGATGGATGGGTGGTGGGCGCCCGCCCGCGGGAACGGCTCGTCGAACCCGAAGGAGTGCCCCGCCCGCGAGCAGAGCCAGGAGACGGCGGCGTCGAGCATCGGCACTTCGATCCACTCGCCGTCGATGGCGCCCCGTTCGCGGGCGTAGAGCGCGGCCAGAATGCTCTGGGTCGCGTACATCGCCGCCGCGAGGTCGCCGCTTGGGAGGCCAGACCAGGCCGGCGGCCCGTCCGGCTCGCCCGTCATCGACATAATCCCGCTCATCGCCTGTATCAGCATGTCCCACGCGGGGACGTCCTCGTACGGGCTGTCGTGGCCAAAGCCAGTCACCGAACAGTAGATTATCCCCGGGTTGACGCCGCTGACGTCCCCGTAGGTGAGATCATACGTTTCCGTCCGCCCGGGCTTGGTGCTCTCTACGAACACGTCGGCGTCGTCGAGGAGGCGGTGGGCCACCTCGCGGCCCTCCCCGGATTTCAGGTCCAGCGCGACGCTTCGCTTGTTCCTGTTGACCGTATCGAAGTACTCGGGGACCGGCGGAACCGACCGGCAGCGGTCGCCCCGTCCGACGGCCTCGATCTTGACGACCTCGGCGCCCATGTCGCCGAGGGCCTGCGTCGCGAAGGGGCCGGCGATGACCTGTGTCAGATCGACGACCGTCACGCCGTCCAGCGGTAAGACCCCGGAATCGGACTCGACAGGATGCATACGCTGACCGTCGGCGGGGACCATGATAGGAGTTGTGTCTAGCCCCAGACACACCACTGGCCGGACACTGAAGTCCCCTGCCGTCGTAGCACTCGACGGCGTGGCGGCCCGCGCAACCGGCCGCCGCAAACGCAACCATGTACGACGACGTGATCTACGGGACGGAGGATGGCATCGCCACGATAACGATCGACAGGCCGGAGGCCTACAACGCCTTTACCCGGACGACGATCTTCGAGCTCAACGACGCCATCAGACGCGCCGGGAACGACGACGGCGTCTACGCCATCGTCCTGACCGGTGCCGGCGACGGGTTCTGCTCGGGCGCGGACGTCACCCGGATGCCGGACTGGGGCGAGATGCACATAGAGGAGTACGCGGGCTACCTCTGGGGGGTCCAGAACGTCGTCCGCCAGCTCAGGGCGGCGGCGACACCCAGCGTCGCGGCGGTCAACGGCCCCGCGATCGGCGCCGGCTGTGACTTCGCGCTCGCCTGTGACATGCGCGTGGTCGGCCCCGATGCGATCCTGCGGGAGGGCTTTGTCCGCGTCGGGCTCGTGCCCGGCGACGGCGGCGCCTGGCTGCTCCCCCGGCTGGTCGGCGAGGCGAAGGCCAAGGAGTACCTCCTCACCGGCCGGGACATCACTCCCGCGGACGCAGTCGAGATGGGGCTGGCCGTCGAGGAGGCCGACCCGGCGCTCGAGGGCGCACTCGACCTGGCCGCCGAGGTTCGCGACCTCCCCGCGCAGGCGGTCCGGCACACGAACCGGCTCACCGACCCCGAACAGAGCTTCGCGGAGTACTGCGAGCGGGCGATCGAGTACCAGTGGGACTGCGTCACCGACCCCGAACACCAGGAAGCCGTCGCTGCCTTCGGCGAGGACCGCGAGCCCGACTTCGACCGCGACTACGCCTGAGGGGCTACGTCAGCGACGGGACACCCTCCTTTTTGAGGGCTCTGGCGATCTGGTTGCGCTGGATCTCGTCTGTCCCGGCGGCGAGTCTGCGGCCGCGGGCGAGCCGATAGAGGTACTCCATGGGGTGGCCCTGCTGGTAGCCGTTGGCCCCGTGGATCTGGAGGGCCTCGCTTGTGACGCTCTCGACCATCTCGGAGGCGTACAGCTTGGCGATGGAGGTGTCGAGGCGGTCGGGGATCCGGTCGCGCTCCTGGGCGTTGACCGCGGCGCGGTAGGTCAGCGCCCGCGAGGCCTCCAGTTCCGTCGCCATGTCGGCGAGCTTCCACTCGATGCCCTGGAAGTCGCCGATCGGTTCGCCGAACTGCTCGCGCGTCCCGGCGTACTCCAGGGCTGCATCGAGCGCACAGCGCCCCCAGGCGTTGGCGAGCGTGGCGCTGCCCAGACGCTCCCAGTTGAGTGCCTGTAGCTGCTGTTTGAACCCCTCCTTCCCCCGGGTGAGGACGTTCTCCTCTGGGACTCTGACGTTCTCCATGTAGAACTGTGTCTGGGTGTGACCGGCCATGTTGGTGTAGTGCTGTGCGATCTCGACCCCGTCGGCGTCCAGGTCGACGACCAGCGACCCCAGCCCCTCGGGGAACTTCACCCAGACGACGGCCGCGCTCGACTCCCGGACGTTGCTGACCCAGATCTTCTCGCCGTTTACCACGAGGTCGTCCCCGTCCTCCTCGGCCCGGGTGTCCATCGAGCCCACGTCAGAGCCAGCCTCTGGCTCCGAAATGGCGATTGCGATGGCGTCCTCGCCGTCGGTGACCGGCGGCAGATACCGCTCTTTCGTGGCTTCGGTGCCGAACATCTCGATTGCGCGTGGTGCCACCATCTGCTGGGTGTAGAGAAACTCCGCAGTGTCCGGGCAGACGCGGCCGACCGCCTCGATCGAGAGCATGGCATCGAACTCCGTCATCCCGCCGCCGCCGTACTCCGTGTCGATGTTGATGCCCAGAAAGCCACGATCGGCGAGCAGTTCGACGTTCTCCCACGGCGGCTCCCCGTCCCACTCGAAGGCGGCCTTGGCGAACTCCCCCTGTGCGAGGTCCTCGAGTGAGGTGACCAGCATCTCCTGTTCCTGTGACAGTGCGAGCATGTCGGTGGCTTTCGGGAGCGACCGATTAAAGCTTCCCCACGCCGCCTACTCCCCGAGCAGCGATCGGGGGTTGTCGACGGCCAGCGTCCGGAGGTCCCCCGCCCCGAAGCCGTGCTCCCGGAGCCCTGCCACGAACTCGGCGTACGCCGCCGGCGGGGAGGCGTTGTCGGCCTGGCCGTGGTCGGTCGACAGAACGCAGCTCTCGACGCCGATCGTCCGGATGCTCTCCCCGAGGTCGTCCAGCGAGAGGTCGCCGTGGCACACGGGCAGGTAGCACTTCTCGATCACCGCGCCCCGCCGGGCGAGTGCGGCCTGGTCCGCGACGGACAGCCCCATGAACCCGAAGTCGGCGTGGGTGACGAGATACTCCAGGTCGAGTCCGCGTTCCTCGATCGCATCGAGGACGGCGAAGCTCTCGGCACGCGAGAGGTGGCCGTTGCCGACGGCGACAGTCGGGTCGCGGTCGGCGACGGTTTCGAGGACGTCGATCACGTCGGGCCGGACCTCGCCGTCACCGTCGGTCGCCGTCAGCGCCTGGTCCGAAAAGGGGAACCCGCGGCCGATTCCAGAGGGATCGAAGTTCGCGGCGCTGAACGTCGGCAGCCAGACGACCCGGGCGCCGACCTCGATCGCGTGCTCGACGGCGACGGGGTTGAACCCGCCGACGAAGGAGTTCAGCGTCACCGACGGGTAGAGGTCGACGTCGGGAACGCGGTCGCCGGCGATGCCGGCGGGGACGCGCGTGGTCCCGAAGTGCGATTTCAGGACGGCGCCGCCAAGCGGCGAGTCCGCAATCTGCTCTGCGAGGGCGAGGGCGTCGTGCTTGCGGTCGAAGTAGGAGGGGCCAGCGTGGACGTGGACGTCGATGGCACCGTCCGGAACGGCCTCGTGGTCGGCCACGGTCAGATCCCCTCGATGGGCTTCGTGACCGACCGCGTCTCGCCGAAGGAGTGAATCGCCATCGAGTGCTTGCCGGCGCCGCCCGCGACGAGGACGTTGATCCGATCGGGCTCTTCGACGAGCGGGATCCGGTCCTGGCCGTCCTTGACTGCGAACCGCTCGGGCCAGTCGTGGATGCCGTACATCCCGCCCTGCCGGAGCTTCCCCATCCGGTTGCGCGCCTGGTCGTAGAGGTACCGCTTGACCTCCTCGACCGAGAAGCCGTCGCGTGCAACCGTGTTGGCGTGTTCCGGACCGAACACGACCGTCAGTTCGCCCTGGGTGTAGTAGGCGTTGTTGTTGCCGATGGTCGCCAGCACGTCCGCGGTCACCGTGAGGACGCCCTGTGCGTCCTCGCTGACGTGATCGTTGATCTCGTGGGGGGCCTCGGCCCCGAAGACCGTCACCGTGCTCTCGTCCTCGTCGTAGCCGCGCTGGACGTGCAGCGGGTCCCAGGGGTGCTTTCGCGCGTTCTCGGCGATGCAGTAACTGTACTTGCCCGGGTGGCCGTGGGTCGCCCGGTCCATCTCGCCGGGCTGGCCGCCGCCGACGTTGACCAGCAACAGCCGGACCGCCCGGCCGATGGTCGCGTTGGCCTTCCAGCCCTGCCCGAAGACGTTGTACCCGTAGTTGACGTTCAACTCCTCGACAATGGGCCCGTTCAACACCAGCATCGGGGCGACCGGGTGGGTGGTCGCGTTGACGCCGTAGAGGTTGAACTGCTCTTCGGTCATCGCCTCGACAGCCGTCACCAGCACGGGCATGTACTCGGGTTCGCACCCGGCCATGACCGCGTTGATCGCGATCTTCTCGACGGTCGCGTCGCCGTACTTCGGGGGGATGACGCCGACAATGTCGTCCGGGTCGCGGTCGACACCCTCGAGCACCGCATCGACCCGCTCGCGCGTGGGGGGCACGACTGGCAGGCCGTCGGTCACCCCCTCGCGGTACAGGACCTCGTTTGCCTCCTCGAAGTCGCCCACGACGTCGAGTATCTCCGAGTCGTCTGCCATCTATATCGGGCAGTACAGCTCCTCGTCGGCCAGCTCCTCGTCGGCGCCGAGGTACTTGCCCTCGTACTCGGCTTCGAGCTCGTCGCGTGGGGTGGTGAGGACGCGAACGAGCTCCGGGGCGGCGTTCTCGGCGCGCTCGCGGACTGTCTCGCGCTCGATGTCGCCCATCGGGTGTGGGACGGTCACGAGGGGCAGGCCGGGCATCCCGAGCGAGCGGCTCTCGGACTGACCGAGCCTGACGAACTCGTCGCTGTTGACGGTTGCCGTCGGAACGCCCTGCTTTTCCAGGTCGACGCTGTCGTAGACACACCAGGAGGTACACGACCCGCAGTCGCCGTAAGCGTTGACGACCCCATCACAGTTCGACGCGAGGTAGGAGGCGATGGAGTCGGCGGGGACCGCCGTGTTGTCCTTGCCGCGGTGGATCGTCTCGGCGACGCCGTACTCCGCCGTGAGTACGTCGGCGACGTCCTCGAGGAAGCGGTCGGCGTTCGTCTTCGCGTTGTCGAGGAAGCCGATCGTCGCCCCCTCCAGCGTTTCGAGGCGGTCTGCGATCGGCTGGGCGTCGACGGTCACGTCGCCACGGGGGTCGAGGATGGCTTCGCCGTCGGTTCTGGCGGTCGGGTTCACTCCCATCGTGGCCTATACTCGTTCGCATTCGGACAAATAACTTTGGACCGCACTCGTCGGCGCCCGGAGCCGGCCCGCACCGCGGGGGCCTGCGATACGCTTTTGTCACGTCGCCCGGATTTCCAGCCAGGGATATGACTGACTTTGCGCTCCCACCTGTCGGCCTGGGGACCGGCGGCGCCGAGTTCCCGTCCGGCAGCGAGTGTGTCGCGGCCGTCTCGACCGCACTCGAACTCGGATACCGCCACGTCGACACGGCGGTGATGTACGGGAACCACGGGGCCGTCGGCCGCGGGATCCGGGAGTCGACCGTCGCACGGGAGGAGATCACGCTCGGCACGAAGGTCCCGCCGGGGGAACTGGAATACCGGGACGTCGTCGACTGCATCGAGCGCAGCCGCGAGGAGCTTGGCCTCGAGCGGATCGATGTCGGCTACGTTCACTTCCCGAGTACCGAGTACGACCCCGAGGAGACGCTCGCGGCCTTCAGCGCACTCGTCGAGGACGGGGCGATAGGGGGCGTCGGCGTCAGCAACTTCTCGGTCGATCAACTGTCAGAGGCACGGTCGCACCTCGGGGACGAACTCGCTGTCGTACAGGCGGAGCTACACCCGCTGTGCTGGCAGCCGGAGCAGGTCGAATGGGCCCGGGAGCACGACCTCCCGATCGTCGGATACGCGCCCCTGGCGCGCGGACGAGTACTTCGGGTGGACGAGATCGTCGAGATTGCCGACAAGCACGGGGTAACGCCCGCACAGGTCGCGCTGGCCTGGCTGACCGGGAAGCCAAACGTCGTGACCGTCGCCAAGTCGACGCGGCGGGAGCACCTGGCTGAGAACCTCCGGGCTCCGTCGCTGTCGCTGGACGACGAGGACGTCCGGCGCATCGAGTCGATCTCCGAGACCGAGCGACTCGTCGACCCGACGAGATACGAGGAGGGGTGACACGATGAGTACAGAAGGTCCGGACGTGGTCGTGTTGCGACAGGGGACCGAAGGGCTGTCGACGGACGCGTACGCCGACGAGATACGCGACCGGCTCCCCGACCACGACGTCCGGCGCGCGAAGACGCAAAGAGAGGAACGCGAACTAATCGAGAAGGCGCCAGTCGTGACAGGCCTCACCATCTCGGAAGAGTTGCTGGAGCGGGCAGAGACACTCGAACTGTTCGCGGCTGCCTCCTCGGGGATCGGCCGCCTGCCCCAAGAGCAGCTACGGGAGCGCGGGATCGTCGTGACGAACGCCTCCGGCATCCACGCCCCCGGGATCGCAGAGCAGGTCCTCGGGACGATGCTGGCCTTTGCGCGCCGGCTGCACCAGGGGTGGCGACAGCAACAGGAAAACCAGTGGCGACACTACCAGGCCGGCGAGTTGAAGGGGAGCACCGTCACCATCGTCGGCCTGGGGTCGATCGGACAGGCGGTCGCGACCCGTCTCCAGGGGTTCGACGTCGACTCCATCGGGGTCCGGTACACCCCCGAGAAGGGCGGGCCGACCGACGAGGTGGTCGGGTTCGACGACGCTTTCGACGACGCGTGTGCGCGGACGGACTACCTCGTGATCGCCTGCCCGCTGACCGCCGAAACACGGGGGCTCGTCGACCGCGAGGCGCTGATCACGCTCCCGCCCGACGCTGTCGTCGTGAACGTGGCCCGCGGGCCGATCGTCGACACCGACGCGCTCGTGTGGGCGATCCGCGACGGGGCCATCGGGGGCGCCGCGCTCGACGTGACCGACCCGGAGCCCCTGCCCAACTCTCATCCACTCTGGGACTTCGATGACGTCCTGATCACCCCGCACATGGGCGGGCACACCCCGGAACACTGGCCGCGGCTGGCCGACATCCTCGCCGAGAACGTCCGCCGGCGCGAGTCGGACACGGACGACACGCCACTGCGCAATCAGGTTTTGCCGTCCGAGTGAGAGCCGTCGATCGCACAGCCCTCTGGCACCCACACCGAACGTCTACCGTTCGGCCACCCACTCCTCGATCCGGTCGAAGGCCTCGTCGATGCGAGCAGTCGAGTTCGAGTACGCGATCCGGACCCGCCCGGCCCCGGCCTCGCCGAAGACCGACCCGGGGACCAGCGCCACGCCCGCCTCGCGCAGAAGCGACAGCGCGAACTCCCGCTCGTCGGTTTCGCCCTCGGGAATCTCCGGGAAGGCGTACAGCGCCCCCGAGGGCTCGCTCTCCAGCTCCATCCCCGGGATATCCGCCAGCCGCTCGACGACCAGGTCCCGGCGCTCCTCGAAGGTCTCGACCATCGGCCGGTGGAGGTCCCCTTTCAGCGCCCGTACGCCTGCGTACTGTGAGATCGACGGGGCACACGTGGTCGTGTACTGCCGTGCCCGGATGAGCGGATCGACGAGTGACTCCGGCGCCGCGAGGTAGCCGAGCCGCCAGCCGGTCATCGAGTACGCCTTCGAGAAGCCGTTTACCGTGACGGTTCGCTCCCACATCCCGTCGGCTGCGGCCAGACTGTGGTGGGTCCCCTCGTAGAGGATCTTCTCGTAGATCTCGTCCGAGAGGACGAACAGGTCGTGTTCGATCGCAAAGTCACGGATGGCCTCGACCCGGTCGCGCTCCAGGACGCCGCCGGTCGGGTTGTGCGGCGAGTTGACGACGAGGAGTTCGGTCGACGGCGAGACGGCCGCCTCCAGGGAGTCCATGTCGGGCTGGAACCCCGTCTCGGGGTCGAGCTCGTACCGGACCGGCGTGCCGTTCGCGAGCGTGATGCCAGAGGCGTAGGTCCAGGCCGGGTCCGGGATCAGCACCTCGTCCCCGTGATCGGCGAGTGCGAGGAAGGTCACGAAGACCGCCTCGGTCGCGCCCGCGGTCACGACGATCTCCGACTCCGGTTCGTACTCGAGGCCGTTCTCCCGATCGAGCTTGCGCGCGATCCCCTCCCGGAGTGGCTCGATCCCGTAGTTCGAGGTGTAGTGGACGTGGCCCGCGTCGATGGCGTCGACCGCCGCGTCCTTGATCGGCTGTGGCGTGTCGAAGTCCGGGCGGCCGATCTCCAGGTGGACGACGTCGACCCCCTCGCGTTCGAGCTGGTTGCACTCCTCGAATATCTCGCGGATGCCGGAGAACGGAACGTCCTCCATGCGGCGTGCCGGCATAGTAGTCACCACCTGCCGGAGTGTCAAAACAGTTGCTTTCACCGCCGTCGACAGTGCGAGATGGCCGCGACCTACGACTCCCGGTCGCGGATCGCCGAGACGCGCTCACCCAGGACTGCGGCGGCGGCACTGATGTCCCCGCCGATCCGGAGCATCGAGAACCCGTCCGTGGCGGCCTGCGTTGCCATTTCGGGCGACTCGGCGATGCGCCCCGCCGGGACGCCCGCGTCGACTGCCGCGTCGCGAATGTCGGCGACGCGGTCCCGGACATCCGGGTGGTCGGTTTCGAGGGGACGACCCTGCGACACCGAGAGGTCCGCGGGGCCGACGAAGACAAAGCCCAGCTCCGGGACAGCGAGGATCTCCTCTAAGTTGTCGACAGCCGTCTCGTTTTCTATCATGACACCCACGAGCGCCTCGCGGTCCTCGCGGGCGACGTGGTCCTCGAAGTCCGTCCCGAACCGGCTGGTGCGCCCGATGCCGACCCCGCGCTCTCCCGGCTCGCCGTCGTAGGTGAACCGCGCGGCCCGGACGGCCGCACGAACCTCCTCGGCCGTCTCGACGCGGGGGATCAGCACCGAGCGAATCCCGGCGTCGAGCACCTTCCTGACGAGGTGCGGGTCGCCCGAGGGGAGCCGCACGAGGGGGTCGATGCCGGCCACCTCGCCGGCCCGGCTGAACGCCGCGACCGTCTCGCTGTCGAAGGGGGTCGGCCCCGCGTGTTCGAGGTCGAGCCACGCGTAGTCGAGGCCGATCCCGCCGTAGACCTCTATCACGGCAGGGGAGAACGTCGACACCTTCGCGCCCAGCGCAGGTCGGTCCGATTCGAGTGCCGCTTGCAGCCCGTTCGTGCGATCCATACTGTCACACGCGGGGCCGACGGCTTGTATCTACTCCTGGAAGCGGAAGGCTTCGGCGCTGTCGGCATTCAGCGTGTGGTCCGGGAGCCGACCCTCGTAGACGTCCCGGACGCTCTCGGCTGACCGCCGGCTCGCTTCCCGGAGGGACTCGACCGTGATCCCGCCGATGTGGGGGGTCAGGACGACGTCCTCCCGTTCGAGGAGCGGGTTGTCGGGCGCGGGGGGTTCGTTCTCCAGCGTATCGAGCCCCGCCCCGGCCACCAGGCCGGCATCCAGGGCGTCGGCAAGTGCCGACTCGTCGACGACGCCGCCACGGGAGGTGTTGACGACGATCCCGCCCTCGCCGAGCAGGCGAAACTCCTCCGTGGAGACGGCTCCACGGGTCTCGTCTGTCAGCGGGACGTGGACGCTGAGGACGTCGCTGCGCTCGAAGAGCCGATCCCGGTCGGCCAGCAGTTCGACACCGTCGGGGACGTCCGACGGATCGACGTACGGGTCGTGAGCGATCACCGACATTCCGAGGCCCCGTGCCAGTTCCGCGACCGTCGAGCCGATGTTGCCACACCCCAGCAGGCCGAGGACGTCGCCGCCGACCTCGCGGGTGGAGAACTGGTGGCGGTCCCACCCTCTCTCGCGGACGTGTCGGTCGGCCGCGAGCACTCGTTTGCGGGCCATCAACAGCAGTGTGATCGCCTGCTCGGCGACCCCCCTGGCGTTCGCGCCGGGGGCGTTGCACACCACGATGCCCAGTTCCGAGGCCGTCTCGACGTCGATGTTGTCCACGCCGACGCCGTGTTTCGAGACGACCTTCAGGTTCTCGGCGGCCCGGAGCGTCTCCGCCGAGAGGTCGATCAGCCGGTCGATGACCGCGTCGTACCTGTCCACGTCGGCCCGCAGCGCCTCGGTGTCCTCGTAGGTCGAGACGGACGTACACGACGCGAAGTTGGCGATCGAATCCGGGCCGACGGGGTCGATCGTCCGGGGTAACAGCACCTGCCAGGTGTCTCCCATATCCCCCCACCGTAGCCGACTGGTAATAATTTTGCTCTCACCAAGAATTATAAGTAGCAACAGCAAAACATGGATAGGTATGGGAAAGAAACCCACAGTTGATGGCGCTGTAAACAGGCGGCGATTCCTGAAAATCGCAGGAGTTGGCGGCGCAGTCAGCCTCGCAGGCTGTTCCGGCGACGGCGGTGACGGTGGCGGTGACGGTGGCGACGGCGGTGACGGCGGCGACGGCGGTGACGGCGGCGACGGCGGTGATGGCGGCGACGGTGGCGACGGCGGGAGTACCGGCGGCGGTGACGATACCCCGACGGTGAAAATCGGTGCGGTCTACCCGCTGAGCGGGAACGTCGGCGAGATCGGCGAGCGAATCCAGAAGGTCGTCACGTCGGCGGCACAGGATATCATCAACACAGAGCAGTCGGACCTCAGCCCACTCGTACTCGCGGAGGGGGCGGGGCTGCCCAACCACGACGGGGCGACAGTCGAAACCGTCTGGGCCGACCACCGTGGCGACCCCGGACAGGGCCGATCCGAGGCCGAGCGGATGGTCCAGGAGGAGAACGTGGACATGCTGTACGGGTGTTTCCACAGCTCCGTCTCGAAGACTGTCAGCCAGGTCGCCGAGCGCGAGGGGATCCCGTTCGTGACGGGCGAATCGTCCAGCCCGGACCTCTCGAAGCGCGGCCTCGACTGGTTCTGGCGGACCGGCCCCCACGACGGGATCTACACGAGGAACATGTTCGAGTTCTTCAACGGGCTCAACGAGAACCAGGACGCGGGCCTGGAAACCATCGCGATCATCCACGAGGACACCGAATTCGGGTCCGTCAGTGCGGACACCCAGGAGACCCTCGCCAACGAGAACGGGTTCGAGATTGTCGCGGGGCCAATCTCGTACACTGCGGACTCGATCACTGGCTTCTCCAGCGAGATCGGCCGCATCCAGGAGGCCGACCCCGACATCCTCCTGCCGACGTCGTACGTGAAAGACGCAACGCTGATGGCCGAAGAGATGAAGGCAAAGGACTACATGCCGCCGATCGTGATGGCGCAGAACTCCGGGCACAACGATCCGGAGTTCGTCGACCAGACCGAGCTGTCGAACTTCTTCTGTTCGCGATCGACGTTCGCCGACGACATCACCGATACGTCCCCCGAGATTGGCAAGTACAACGAGTTTGTGAAGTCACAGACTGACGTCGCGTTCAACGGCATCTACATCCGCTCGTGGGGCGGCTTCATCACGGCCATGAAGGGCATCGACAACGCCGCGAGCACCGACCCCGGGGACATCCAGGAGGGGCTCAACACCATGGAGCTGGACCGCCTGGAGACGGGGATGCCCTTCGGCCTGAGCTTCCAGGACAACGGACAGAACGGCGAGGCCTCGGGCGTCCTCGTCCAGTTCCACGACGCGGATTCAAGGCTCATCTGGCCGTTCGAGCTGGCGGGTGAGGACTCGTTTGCCTTCCCCGCGCCGGCCTGGTCGGAGCGGTAACCCCGGCTTCCTGGCTCCGGGCTCGGTTCGTGTCGAGTGGCGACCTGCACAGAGTCACGACTGCCGGACTGGCCGACCGCCGGGTACCGATACTGCCGACGTGATAAGAGTTAACCACCCGGGTGTGAAATGGGGGCGTATGGTATTGAGACCGTCCATATTGGTACCACTCATCGTGGAATACCTCCCGTTAGTACCCCAGGCAATTGTCACGGGGGTGATAATGGGAATGGTCTACGCGCTGGTCGCTGCCGGGCTGGCGCTGATCTGGGGGGTGGTCGACATCGTCAACTTCGCTCACGGCGAGTACATGCTCATCGCGATGTACGTGACGATCATCGGTGCGAACGACTTCGGGGTCGATCCGATCTTCCTCGTCCCGCTGAACGCCGTGTTGCTGTTCGTCGCCGGCTACGCGACCTACCGCTTCATCATCTCCCGGGTGATGGACGCCCCGATGCTGGCACAGATCTTCGCCACGTTCGGCCTTCTGCTCATCATCCGCTTTGGCGCGCTGTACCTGGCCGGGCCGTACACGGAATCCATCGAAGTGTTCATGTTCAGCGGGAACACGACGATCGGCGGCATCACCGTCTCGCACCCGCAGCTTGCGACGGGGGTGGTGAGCGTGGTCGTCCTCGGCTTGCTCTTTCTGTTCATGCGGCGCACGAAGATGGGCAAGGCCATCCGGGCGGTCTCCCAGGACTGGGAGGCAGCCCGCGTGATGGGGATTAACCCAGACAGGGTCAACGCGCTCACCTGGGGGATCGGCATCGCCGCCGTCGGCGTCGCAGGGACGATGGTGGCGACGTTCTTCCCGACCCAGCCCGAGCTGACGCCGACGACGTGGACGCTGATCGCCTTCGCGTCGGTCGCGCTCGGCGGGTTCGGCAGCGTGCTCGGCGCTGTCTTCGGCGGCCTCGGCATCTCGCTCGTCGAACACCTCGGCGCGACGCTGCTGAACCCCTCCTACAAGGAACTGTACGTGTTCGTCGTCTTCGTCGCGGCCTTGCTCTACCGGGCCGAGGGCGGCTTGGGATGGAGGGATTGGCTGTGAGCTCCGCACTCGCGGGGGTCCGGTCGCGGGTCCAGGACTACTGGGACGACCGCTCGTCGCGCCAGCGGTGGGCGGCCGCGGGGGTCGTCGTTTTCCTGCTGGCTCTGGTTCCGACGTTCTCACAGAGCTTCTTCTTCCTGAACACGATGGTCTTTCTCTTCCTGTTCCTGGCGATGGGCCACGCCTGGAACATCATCGGCGGCTACGCGGGGCAGATATCGCTGGGCCACGCGGTGATGTTCGCGGCCGGCGCGTACACGACGGCTATCCTCTTCGTCTACTACGGGATCACGCCGTTCGTGGGCATCCCGGTCGGCGGCGTCGTCGCCATGCTGATCGGGCTCTTCATCGGAACCGTCACCTTCCCGCTGCGATACCACTACTTCGCCATGGCGACGCTCGCGGCGGCGCTCATCGCCCGGGTCATCGCATTCCGCTGGGACTTCATCGGCGGCGCGACCGGCATCGAGTACCCCTTCGGCCAGCTCGGCACCCTCTACTCGTTTACCTTCCAGGACAAGGCGCCCTACTACTACATCACGGGCGGGTTCGCCCTCCTCGTGACGGCGTTCATGTACCGCCTCGACCGGTCGCGGCTCGGCATCTACCTCAAGGCCGTCAACATGGACCAGGAACTCGCCGAGAACGCCGGCCTCCGGGCGTTCTGGTACAAGATGTACGCGATGGGGCTGAGCTCGCTCATCACCGGCCTGGCCGGCGGGCTGTACGTCCAGTTCGTCCTCTACATCGATCCGCTGGCGACGCTACGGGTGCTCCGGAACATCGACATCATCATGGTGCCCATCATCGGCGGCGTCGGGACGGTCCTGGGACCGGTCATCGGGGCGTTCATCTTCATCCCGGTCCGGGAGTTCACGCGGACGACGCTCTCGGGCACTTCAACAGGTCTCGGCTGGGTGATGTTCGGGGTCGTCCTGCTGCTCATCTCGATCTACCGGCCGGGCGGCCTCCTCAACAAGTACACTGGGTGGAACGAATGAGCGAGACACAGGCGGCCAGGACCAGGGCCTCGACCGTGCTGGAGGTCGAGGACCTGCACAAGGAGTTTGGCGGCGTGATCGCGCTCGACGGCGCCGACATCGAGGTCAGAGAGGGTGAAATCGTCGGCCTCATCGGCCCGAACGGCGCCGGCAAGTCCACGCTGTTCAACTGCATCATGGGCGTTCACAACGTCGACCAGGGCCGGGTCCGGATCCGCGGCGAGGACATCACGACCGAGTACACATCCGAAATCGTCCGGTCGGGCGTCTCGCGGACGTTCCAGATGGCCAGGGTCTTCCCCGAGTTGACCGTCCGGGAGAACATGCTCGTCAACCAGGCCCACGAGAACGAGAGCCTCCTCGGGACGGTCGTCTCGCCCAGCGACGACGAGATCGTCGGACGCGCGGAGGAACTCATCGAGTTCGTCGACCTGGATCACCTCATCGACGAACCAGCCGGCGACCTCTCGACCGGCCAGAAGAAGCTACTGAACATCGCCAGCACGCTGTTACGTGATCCCGACGTGATCCTGCTCGACGAGCCGACCGCCGGGGTCAACCCGGCGCTCGTCGACAACATCATGGACTCCATCCTCGAACTCAACGAGGAGGGGCGGACGTTTTTCATCATCGAACACGACATGGACGTCATCAGGAAGCTGAGCGATCACGTGTACGCACTGGCCAACGGCACCAACCTCACATCCGGCGCCCCGGAAGCGGTGCTGAGCGACGACGCGGTCCTCGAATCGTACTTCGGAGAGTGATCTGACATGTCGATACTCGAAGTAAGTGACATTCACGCGGGGTACGGACAGTTTCTGGTACTGAAGGGCGTAGACATGGAGGTGGAAGATGGCCAGATCGTCTGTGTCATCGGCCCGAACGGCGCCGGCAAGTCCACGCTGTTCAAGACGATCTTCGGCCTGCTGGATCCCTCACAGGGGTCGGTCAGGTTCCGGAACGAGGAGATCACGGGTCTGAGCCAGCGAGCGCTTCTGAATCGTGGCATCGCCTACGTCCTCCAGCGCAACGCGGTGTTCCCCGACATGAGCGTCGAGGACAACCTGGAGATGGGCGCGTTCACCGCGGGTGGGGACTACGACCTCGACGCGAAGACCGAGGAGATGTACGACATCTTTCCGGTGCTCGAGAAGAAGCGCAAGCAGCAAGCCAGCACGCTCAGCGGCGGCCAGCAGCAGATGGTCGAGTTCGCCCGCGGGCTGATGCTCGACCCGGAACTCCTCCTGCTCGACGAGCCGACGGCCGGCCTCGCGCCGAAGATCATCGACGACGTCTTCGCCAAGGTCCGGCAGATCAACGACCTCGGCGTGACCATCCTGATGATCGAACAGAACATCAAGACGGGGCTGAAATACGCCGACCACGCCTACGTCCTGGAGAACGGGGAGACGAAGTTCGACGGCCCGGCCGACAGCATCCTGGACCGGCCGGAGATCCGCGAGGCGTATCTCAAGGAAGAGGTCGACTGAGAGCCGCCGATGTCCGAGTCCGCCCCGGCGGGACTCCGGTATGCGCCGTATCTCCTGGTCGCAAGCGTCGGTTACGTCACGTTCGGGTTCTCGGCCGTCCCGTCGCTGATCGTCGAGCGCTTCGACACCGGCCTCGTCTCGGTCGGCCTCCTGATGAGCGCCCTCCTGCTGGCGTACGGCATCGTGCAGTTTCCCGCCGGGCGGTACTTCGAGACGTCGGAGACGACCCGACCGCTGCTTCTCGGAACCGTTCTCCACGCGGCGCTTTCGGTCGCGCTCGACTTCGCGCCGACCTTCGAGTCGCTGCTCGCTCTCCGGTTCGTCTGGGCGCTGGTCGGCGGCGTCCTCGTGACGGGCGGTGCGACCCACGTCGCCCGGCTCTATTCGGGACCCGCCGCGACCCGGATGCAGGGGCTGTACGGCGGGGTTCTCACCCTCGGCGGGGCGCTGGGGTTCGTCGTCGTTCCCGCCGTCACGGCCCGAACCGGGTGGGTTGGCCTCCACTCCGTCGGTGCGGCCCTCGCGGTTCCGGCCGCCGTGGCCCTGTTCGTCCACGCCCACGGGCCGGCCGCCGACCATACCCGGCCAGCGGCGATTGCGGCTACCTCGGGGACGGTCGACGTTCGCGAGATCCTCGGCTCCCCCGCCGTGCTGGTCGCGTCGGTCTGTTACGTGGCGGTGCTCAGCTCCTACATCACCCTCTCGACGTTCGTCACGACGTACTTCGAGGAGGCGGGCGTCCTGGTGTCGCTGAACGCGATCGTCCTCGCACTGGCCGGGGTCGCGCGGGTCGCCGGCGGCGTCGGCGCCGAGTGGGGGCAGGTCGACGACACCCGTACGATCGCCGTCTCGGGCGTCGCCGGGACCGCCGGCTTTCTCGGCCTCGCGGTCGCCGGCCACCCGCTGCTGATCGCCACCCTCCCGATGGCGACGATGATCGCGGTCTCCGTGCCCTTCGGCTCGATCTACAACGTCGCGGCCGGGGCGGAGGTCGGCGAGGGGCCGGGGCTGGGCGTCGTCCTGGCGGTTGGCAACCTGGCTGCGCTCGTCTTCCCGACAGTAACGGGCGCAGTCCGGGAGACGACCGGCAGCTACGGGGCCGCCTTTGCCCTCCTCGCGGGGGCGAACCTCGTCGCCGTCGGCGCGGCGGCCTGGCTCGGCCGGCGCTAGAGGGCCGAACCCAGCTCTCGCTCCAGGTCGGAGACGGCGACCGTCGCGGCGTCGACGTCGGCCTCGCCGCCGAGTTCCTTGAACCCGGTTCCGGTCGCGATCGCCACAATTTCGTCCTCGTCGTCGACGGCCCCGTCCGCGGCCAGTCGCCGGAGCCCCGCGACCGTCGTCGCACAGGCGGGTTCGACACACAGGCCGGCCTGTTGTGCCAGGCGGTCGGTCGCGTCGCGGATCTCGTCGTCGGGGGCCGAGAGGACCGCGCCGCCAGTTCGGCGGGCGGCAGCAAGTGCCCGGTTCCCGCTCGGTGGCGACCCGTTCGCGATCGAGAAGGCGATCGTCTCGCCGGGTTCGACCGGCGTCACCTCGTCGTCGCCGTTCCGGTAGGCCTGCGCGATCGGGTCACACGCCGCGGCCTGGACGAAATACAGCGGCGGGACGCGGTCGGCCACGCCGGCGCGTTCGAGTTCGCGAAAGCCCTTCCAGACCGCGCTGGCGTGGCCGCCGCTGCTGACCGGCAGGACGACGCCATCGGGGACGCCCCCGAAGGCCTCGAAAACCTCGAATGCGACCGTCTTCTGTCCCGCGACCCGCAGCGGCGTATCGGAGTTGACGAACTCCACGCCCAGCGCCGGCCCCGCCTCGAGGGCCTCGTAGTAGAGGCGCCCGTAGTCGCCCTCGGCCTGGACGAGGTCGGGGTCGTACTGCGCGATGAGGCCCAGCCGTCCGGGCGGGATGCGGGCCGGCACGAGCACGACACACGCCATCCCGACGCTCGCGGCGTGGGCGCTCATGCTCATCGCCATGTTGCCATGGGAGACTGTCCCGACGCGGTCGACTCCGCGCTCGTGGGCGTACGCGACCCCGACGGCACTGCCACGATCCTTGAAGCTCCCGGTCGGGTTCTCGCCCTCGTCTTTGACGTGGAGCCGACAGCCGACGACGTCGTCGAGGCCCTCGGCCCGGACGAGCGGCGTCCCGCCCGTTCCCGTTCCGACGCCGACCGGATCGACGGGCAACAGGTCGCTGTAGCGGCCCACACCGTAGGCCCCGTCGTCGGGGTCGAACGCCGTCACGTCGGAAGCGATCCAGAGCGGTTCGCCACACTCACAGCGCTTGCGGTCCGCGAGCGCGTAGCTGTTCTTGCAGTCATAACAGGTCACCTCGACCGACATACCGACCCGGACGGCCCCAGCCCGCATAAAACGAACGACGGGGCGCCCAGGTCGTCAGAACGGGGACAAGTCCCGGTCGTTACAGCGGGATGACAACGTTGCCGTGTTCCGTGACCCGTGCCGTCGTCTCCGGCGGCACGATCGACGTCGAGCCCCCCTCTTCGAGGATGGCGGGCCCCGACACTTCCTCGCCCGGGGCGAGTGCGGTCCGCTCGTAGATCGCGGCGTCCAGATAGCCCTCCTCGGGGAAGAACACCTCGCGCTCGCCGCGGAGCGCGTCTGCCTCGTCAGGGGTCACCTCGTCGCGCAGCGCCGGCGTGGCGACGGTCGCGTTCGCCCGCAGCGTGACGAACTCGACGGGTTCGTCCCGCATCGCGTGGCCGTAGCGGCTCTCGTGGGCCTCGTGGAAGCCCTCGATGACCGACTCCAGCCCGGAGTCGTCGATCTCGCCCCCGGGGACGGGCACCGTGAGTTCGTAGGCCTGACCCTCGTAGCGGGCGTCGACCGCCCGCTCTATGGCCACCTCGTCGCTCTCGTAGCCCTGCCCGCGGACCCGCGCCAGCAGATCCGCCTCGAGGTCGGCCATGCGGTCCTCCAGGATGTCGGCGTCCGGGTCCTCCCGCGGGTAGGCCACCGACTCGTCGATCCGGACGTCCGCGACCAGCAGCCCGCGGGCGGACAGCACCCCCGGGTTCTGGGGTACCACGACCGAGTCCATGTCCATCTCCTGGGCGACCGCGGGGGCCTGGAGCGGGCCGGCACCGCCAAAGGAGACGAGCGCGAACTCGCTG
This sequence comes from Haloarculaceae archaeon, assembly GCA_036626435.1. Lineage (GTDB taxonomy): Archaea > Halobacteriota > Halobacteria > Halobacteriales > Haloarculaceae > SW-9-67-25. The sequence goes on from JAZKRS010000005.1 coordinate 20,780, forward strand.
GGGTCGTTGCCCCGCTCGACGGTGACGCGGCGGATCTCCCGTGCGAGGCTCGCGTTCGCGACCTCGACGACGCTGAGCGCCGCCTCCTCGATGGGGAGGTCGAGTGGCTCGGCAACCGTCTCCTCGAAGATCTCGCGGGTCTTCCCGACCGCGAGTTCCATCTCGCCGTCGAGGAAGTTCCCGGGGTTGATCCGGCCCAGCAGCAGGTTCGCGTCCGTCAGCGTCGGCTCCTCCCCGCCGCGGTCGTAACAGATCGGCCCCGGCTCGGCCCCCGAACTCTTGGGGCCGACCCGCAGGCCGCCGGCGTCGTCGATCCACGCGATCGACCCGCCGCCCGCGCCCACGGTGTTGATGTCGATCATCGGCGTCTTCACCGGCAGGTCGTTTATCTCCCCCTCCGTCGAGCGCACCAGCGTCCCGTCCTGGACGATGCTCACGTCGGCGCTCGTCCCGCCCATGTCCATCCCGACAGCGTTCTCGAAGCCCTCGGTGGCGCTCACCTCGCGGGCCGCGACCCCGCCGGCGGCCGGCCCCGAGAGGACCGTCCGGATCGCGTTCGCCGTCGCCTGTCCGGTCGAGAACACGCCGCCCCCGGAGTGCATCACGTTCAGCGCGGCGTCGACGTCGCGGTCGGCGATGCCCGCCTCGAGCTGGGCGAAGTAGTCCTGGACCGTCGTCTTGATCGCCTCGTTGAGCACCGTCGTGATCGTCCGGTCGTACTCCCGGATCTCGGGGTGGACCGACGACGACAGCGAGTAGTCCAGCCCCTCCTCGGCGAGAATCTCGCCGATCCGGCGCTCGTGACCGGGGTTGAGATACGAGAACAGCAACGAGACGACGACCGACTCGACGTCCGCCTCGGCGAGGGCGACTGCCACCTCGCGGGCCCGCTCCTCGTCCAGCGGGTCGACCACCTCGCCCGTCGAGTCGACCCGGCCCGGCACCTCCCGCCGCAGGTGTCGCGGAATCAGCGCCGGCGGCTTCTCCGTCTGGAGGTTGTACAGCTCCGGGCGCGTCTGGTCCCCGATCTCGAGGACGTCACGGAGCCCCTCGTTCGTCACCAGGCCGATCTTCGGGATCTCGCCTTCCAGCACCGCGTTCGTCCCGACCGTCGTCCCGTGGCTCAGGAACTCGACACCCTCCGCGTCGAGGCCCGTCTGTTCGAGGATCTTGTCCAGGCCGGTCAGCACGCCGCGGTCGAACTCTGGCGGCGTCGAGGGCGTCTTCGTGATGCTGACCTCGCCGGTGTCCGGATCGTACAGCACGACGTCGGTAAACGTCCCGCCGGTGTCGATGCCGATCCGGACCGTCATCGTCGCTCACCCCCGTCTGTCGTTGTCTCGCCACGTAACTCCTCGCGGCGCTCGCGGGTCGCCGCCTCGTCGACTGCCCCGTCCTCGACGGCCGTCCCGTCCTCGTCGACCGCACTACTTTCGAGGACGACGCCGTACTCCTCGCGGGCGGCCTCGACCGAGATCTTCTCGTTTACCACGTCTGTCAGCACCCGCTCGGGGTCGCGCTCGGTCGGGTCGCCGTAGCCGCCGCCGCCGGGTGTCTGTACGCTCGCGACGTCTCCGGGTTCGAGGTTCGTCGTGGACTTGGAGCTGACTGGCATCGGGTCGTCACCGTCTGGGTTTATGACGTAGTGTGCGGGTCGTGCGCTGTGGCCGCCGAACAGCCCCCAGGGCTCGGATTTGGCCCGATCCGACAGCGCCGAGAACGTGGCGTTCTCGCCGTAGAACTCCATGTCGCGTCGCACGCCGAGGCCGCCCCGTTGGCGGCCCGCGCCCGCCGAGTCCTGGATGAGTTCGTACCGCCGAACATAGAGCGGGATCTCCGTCTCCAGTTCCTCGATTGGGCTGTTGGCCGTGTTCTGGAAGTGCGTCTGGACTGCCTCCATCCCGTCCTTCTGGGCGCGGGCGCCGTAGCCGCCGGCGACGGTCTCGTAGTAGACGTACCGCTCGTCGCTGCGCGGGTCCTGCCCCCCGTAGGCGAGGTTGGCGACGATGCCCTTCGTGGCCGCGATTGTCTCCTCGGGCAGGGCGTCGGCCATCGCCTTCGTGACGAGGTCGCCGGTCCGCATCGCGATCTCCCAGCCGGCCGCGACCGGGCGGTTCCGCGAGGGGTTGACCATCGTCCCCTCCGGCGTGATCGTCTCGAAGGGGCGGTAGAAGCCGTCGTTTTTCGGCAGGTCCTCGCCCAGAAGCGCCATGATGACCGCCATCGCCCCCGCGAAGGCCATCGCCGGCGTGCAGTTGAGCGGGCCGCGGTTCTCCTCTGCGGTGCCCGTGAAGTCGATTGTCATCTCGTCGCCGTCGACTTCGAGGGTCAGCCGGAGCGGAACCGGTTCGTCGACGACGCCGTCACCGTCCATGTGGTCCTCGGCGGCGTAGGTGCCATCGGGCAGCTCCGCGATGGCGGCTCGCACCCGCCGCTCCGTGTAATCCAGCAGCTCGTCGAGGTAGGTCTCGACGGCCTCCTGGCCGTTGTCGGCGATGAGTTCCCCGTACCGGCGGTTTCCGATGTGGTTTGCGGCCAGTTGGGCGCGGTAGTCGCCAAGGCGCATGTCGGCCCCCCGGACGTTGCGCGTGATCAGCTTCAGGGTCTCCTCGTCGTACTCCCAGCCCCGGACGGCCTTCACGCCGGGCATGATCATCCCCTCGCCGTACAGTTCGGTGCTGTCGTTGGGGATGCCGCCGGGCGTGCCGCCGCCGATGTCGACGTGGTGGGCCGAGTTCGCCGCGTAGCCGACGATCTCCCCGTGGTGGCTCAGCGGCGAGATGAGCATCACGTCGGGGAGGTGGACTGCCCCCTCGTAGGGGTCGTTGATGAGGATGCCGTCGCCGGGTTCGAGATCCTCTGCGCGCTCGCGGACGTTCCGCGGGACGACCGAGACCATCGAGCCGACGTGCTGTGGTGCGACGTCGTGCTGTGCGATGTGACGGAGGTCGGCGTCGAAGATAGCGCAGGTGTGATCGCGCCGGATCTTGATGTTCGTCGAGTAGGCGGTCCGCTGGAGTGTCACGCCCATCTCCTCGACGACGCTTTTCAGCGAGTGCCGAAATATCTCTAGATCTCCTGGGGCAACCATACGGGACGATTCGCACCTGGTACTATAAAGATACGGACAACGGAATCCAGTGCCGCGACCGGAAGGCGGCGGCGCTATCGGGTTCGCGGGGCGTCTGGATCGACCGACAGCGCCCGGCACAGGGCGTCCAGGTCCGGGTCGGCACGGGGCGTCTCGCCGACAGCCTCGATCAGCGCGTCGGGCCACTTCACGCCGGCCCCCGTCGCCACGCAGACAGCCGTGTCGTCGTCGGCCACTTCGCCGTCGGCCGCGAGTCGCTCCGTCGCGGCTACCGCGAGTGCGCACGCGGGTTCGAGCACGATCCCCTCCCGTCCGGCAGCACGCATCGCGGCCAGGACCTCCTCGCGCTCGATGCCGTAGGCCGTCCCCTCCGACTCCCGGACTGCCCGGAGGGCGTGGTCGCCGGCCGAGTCGCCGCTCGTCGAGGTCGTGATCGGCATCGGGCCCGGGGCGGATCCGACCGCGTCGGCCCCGGCCTCGAGCGCCGCGGCGAGCGAGGGACGCTCGGCGGGCTGGACGCCGACCATCCGCGGCGTCCGCTCGACGACACCGAGGTCACGGAGTTCCCGAAAGCCCTTCCAGGTCCCGTAGAGGCCGTCGCCGGAGCCGACGGGCGCGACGACGACGTCCGGGGGTTCGCCCAGCTGTTCGAGCAGTTCGAAGGCGATCGTCTTGTAGGCCTCGTAGCCGTAGTGCTGGCTGGTGTAGCCCTTCGAGACGCTGACAGTCGGGTACCAGCCGCGCTCGGCAAGCGCCTCGAGCAGCGGGCGCCGGGCCTCGTAGTCGGTGACAGCCACCGCCGCACCGTAGGCCCGGATCTGCCCTCTCAGTGGGCGCTCGGTCTGTGGCGGGACCAGCACGACGACCTCCTCGGCACCCGCCCGCCGGGCGTACGCCGCGGTGCTGGCCCCGTGGTTGCCCGTACTGGAGGTTGCGACGTGTGTCCGGCCAACGCCCGAAACCGCATTCGAGAGGAGGAGGGCGTTCAGCCGGTCCTTGAACGACCACGTGGGGTTCACGGTCTCGTTTTTGAGGTAGATGTCGGCCGAAACCGGGAGGTCGCGCGCTTCGGGGAGCGGCGTCCACCCCTCGCCCATCGTCACCGGCTCGTCGGGGAGCAACGGGAGGAGTTCCCGGTAGCGCCACATGTCCGCCCGCTCACCGCCGCCGTCGAACGGGAGCGCGGCCGTCTCGACGGTCGAGAGGTCGATCGCGACTTCGAGACGCCCGGCTTCGCCCGCCTCGCGACAGGCTGGGCAGCCGGCAGGGTAGACGTCCGGGTCGTACGTGCGGTCACACCGCTGGCATTCGAGCTCGTGGTCCATACTTGCTCACCCTCGCGCCGGGAGCAAATGTGTACGGGTCGCGGGGAGCTACTGGGGGGTCTCGCGGCGTTCCTCGCGCAGTTCGGCGGTCGCTTCTCTGTCGACCGTCCTGTCCTTGACGACCGTCCCGTCCTCGTCGCCCGTCCCGCTTTCGACGACGACGCCGTAGGCTTCGCGGGCGGCCTCGACCGAGACCTTCCCGCTCTCGACGTCCGAAAGCACCCGCTCGGGATCGCGCTCGGTCGGGTCGCCGTACCCGCCACCGCCCGGCGTGCGGATCACGGCCACGTCGCCGGACTCGATTTCGGTGGTCTCCTTCGAGGAGAGGTCCTCGGACTCGCCGTCCCGGATCACGGCGTAGGCGGCAGGCTCCCCGGACTCGCCGCCGAACAGCCCCCACGGCGGGAACCTGGCGCGGTCTGCCAGCACGGAGAAGGAGGCCTCCTCGCCGTAGAACTCGACGTCCCGTCGCACGCCGAGGCCGCCGCGCTGGCGGCCCGCACCCGCCGAGTCCTGGACGAGCTCGTACCGCCGGACGTACAGCGGGATCTCGGTCTCCAGCTCCTCGATGGGGCTGTTCGCGGTGTTCTGGAAGTGTGCCTGGACGGCCTCCATCCCGTCCTTCTGGGCGCGGGCGCCGTAGCCGCCGGCGACCGTCTCGTAGTAGACGTACCGCTCCTCGCTGCGCGGGTCCTGCCCCCCGTAGGCGACGTTGCAGATGGTCCCCTTCCCGGCGGCGACAGTCCGATCCGGGACGGCGTCGGCCAGTGCCCGCAAGACGAGATCCGCCGCCCGGACCGACACCTCGGCCGCCGCCGCGACGGGGCGGTTCCGCGAGGGGTTGACGATCGTCCCCTCGGGCGTGACGGTCTCCAGCGGGCGGTAGAAGCCGGCGTTTTTCGGCAGGTCCTCGCCGACGATGGCCATCAGCGCGTACACGACGCCGGCAAACGCCAGCGCCGGCGTGCAGTTGAGCGGGCCACGGGTCTGGGCTGCCGTCCCGGTGAAGTCGACGGTCACCTCGTCGCCGTCGACCCGGACCGCGAGGGCCAGCCCGACCGGTTCGTCGACGACGCCGTCGCCATCCAGGAGATCCTCGGCGGAATAGGTGCCGTCGGGAAGCTCCGTGATTGCGGCCCGCACCCGCCGTTCGGTGTACTCCAGCAACTCGTCGAGGAGCGCCCCGACGCCATCGATCCCGTGCTCGGAGACGAGCTCCCCGTAGCGGCGGTTTCCGATGTGGTTGGCCGCGAGCTGGGCGCGGTAGTCGCCCAGGCGCATGTCCGCCCCCCGGACGTTGCGCGTGATCAGTTCCAGGATCTCCTCGTCGTACTCCCAGCCCTCCACCGCCTTCACGCCGGGCATGATGACCCCCTCGCCGTAGAGTTCGGTGCTGTCGTTGGGGATGCCGCCCGGCGTGCCGCCGCCGATGTCGACGTGGTGGGCCGAGTTCGCCGCGTAGCCGACGATTTCGCCGTCGTGGTAGATGGGCGAGATCAGCGCCACGTCCGGAAGGTGGATCGAGCCGTCCCCGACGTAGGGATCGTTGACGAGAATCCCGTCGCCGGGGTTCAGATCGTCCCCGTAGGCCTCGATCGTCTCGGGAACCATCGAGACGAGCGTCCCGATGTGCTGTGGTGCGACGTCGTGCTGTGAGAGGTGGCGCCCCCCAGCGTCGAAGAGAGCGCAGGTGTGGTCGCGCCGGATCTTGATGTTCGTCGAGTAGGCGGTGCGCTGGAGGGTGACGCCCATCTCCTCGACGACGCTCTTCAGCGAGTGGCGGAACACTTCGAGTTCACCGGGTGTCGGCATCGCCCTCACTGAGGAGGACCGCGAATATAAGCCTGGGTGCCGACAGGGGTTGGACGACGGTACAATCGCGGATGGGACGTTCTCTCACACCCGTGGTTCGACCTCCTCGCAGATGAGTTCCAGTTGCTCCATGACATCGGCGTGGTCCATCCCCTCGAAGTAGATTCGGACGACGACGTGGTCGGCGCCGAGTTCGTCCTCGTACGCCCGGAGCTCCTCCACCCAGTCGTCCGGGTCGCCGACGAGAAAGCGGTCCTCGATGAGGTCTTCTGGGTCGTACTCCCCGCGCAAAACGTCGTGGCCGAGGTCGCCCTGTTCCGAGGGCTCGTGGCCGCGGCCCTCGTACTGCTTCTCGTAGCCCTCGACGAGGTACTCGAGGGCGGCGTCGAGCCCCTCCTCGCGGGTATCGGCGATTATTCCGTCGCGAAACAGGGGCTGGGAGACGTCCCCGGGCTCGGCGCCCCTCTCGGCGAGCATCCCCTCGAAGCGCTCGCGGCGATCGACCAGCCCGTTGCGGTCGGGCTGGGTGCCCGGGAACCAGGCGTCTGCGAGGCTGTCAGCGACGAACCGGGCAGAGCGGTCGAGTACGACGTTGTGGTAGCCGCCGATCCATATCGTCGGCCGCGAGTCGTCAGCGGGCCGGGGCGTACAGCGAAACTCCTCTACGGAGTAGTGCTCGCCCGCGAAGGTGACCGACTCCTCGCTCCAGCACCGGGCGAGGAGGGTCAGATACTCCTCGTACATCGCGCCCCGCTCGTCGCGTGGGACGCCCATGATCTCGAACTCGCGGGGGCGGTATCCGACCGCGGCGCCCAGCGTGAACCGGCCCCCGGAGACGCCGTCCAGAATCGCGCCCCGCTCTGCCAGGCGAATGGGGTCGTACAGCGGCAACAGCAGGATGGCCGTTCCGAGTTCGATCGACCCCGTCTCGGCCGCGAACGCGGTCAGCACGGACACGGGGTCCGACCAGTACTGGTCGACCTCGGCCTCGTGGTGTTCCTGGATGAACACGGAGTCGAGTCCGTTCGCCTCGGCGTACTGGACCTCCTCGATCGCCTCCTGATAGTGGTGATCGCCCTGAATCGGGCTGAATCCGAGTCGCATACCTGGCGTTTGCGGGGACACGACAAAAGTGTACGCGCGACCGGGGAATCGAGTGTCGAAGCTGTCGCTGGGTTTAATGTCCCCCGTGGGTGAGTCTATGGGTATGTCGCGCTTGCGTGACGTCTCCGATCAGGACGTAGCACACCTTGCCGACCGGCTCGACGTCGCATTCACCGAAGAGGAATTGACAGACGCGGCGGACAGGATGGAAACGCTCGCGGACATCTACGACGACCTCGACGCGGCGCCGGTCGAGCGCGGAGTTCCCGGCGGCCGTGACTCCTTCGAGACGGGGCCGCGCCGTCCCGGTCCGGACGAGGACCCGTACAACGCGTGGCTGACCAGGTTCGACCTGTCTCGACCCGACGCGGGCGGACTTCTCGACGGGCTCTCGGTCGCTCTCAAGGACAACACCTGTGTCCGGGGGGTCGAACTCACCTGCGGGTCGCGGGCCTTCGAGGGGACCGTGCCCGACCAGCACGCGACCGTCGTCGAGCGATTTCTCGACGCCGGCGCGACCATCACCGGCAAGACGAACATGGACGAACTCGCCTTTGGCCCCACCTCCGAGACCAGCGCGTTCGGCCCGACGGAAAACCCCGTTGCGGAGGGCCACGTCACCGGCGGTTCGTCGGCCGGGAGCGCCGCCGCCGTCGCCTCGGGTGAGGTCGACCTCGCACTCGGCACCGACACCGGCGGGAGCGTCCGCATCCCGGCGAGCTACTGTGGCATCGTCGGGATGAAGCCGACGTACGGACGGGTGCCACTCCGGGGGGTCGTTCCGCTCGCGTACTCGATGGATCACGTCGGCACGCTCGCGCGCGACGTCGAGACGGCAACTCGCGGGCTGGCCGCCATCGGCGACCGCGATCCCGACGGGGCCCCGATGGTCGACCCCCACGCCCTGGGGACCGATCCCGCGTCGCTTTCGATCGGTCTGGCTCCGGGCTTTTTCGAGACACACACCTCCGAGGCCGTCACGGAGGCGGTCCACGGGGCGGTCGACGAGCTGGCCGACGCCGGCGCCGACGTCCGGGACGTCGAGATCCCCGCCCTCGAGTACTCCCGGCAGGCGTGGTGGGGCATCGCCCCCTCGGAGTTCGCCGCCGAGTTCGCCACGAACGCCGCCGGGCTCTGGCGGTCCGGCCGGTCGACCCCCTCGCTCGTGGCGGGGATGGCGCGGACCCGCCGTGCCGCCGGCGGCGACCTCGGGTCGAACATCAAGGAGATGCTGGCGCTGGGCGAACACCTCAACGTCTCCCGGGATGGTCGCCCGTATGCGCGTGCGAGGAACTTGCGAGCCGACCTGATCGAGGACGTCGACAGCGCGCTGGAGGAGGTCGACCTGCTTGCCGCGCCCGGCACGCCGACGACGGCCCTGGAGATCGGCGGGTTCGAGCGCGGCGTCACGCCCCCCGTGAACTGGGTGACCCACCCGACGAACCTCACCGGCCACCCGAGCGTCAGCCTGCCGTGTGGGGACGCCGATGGGTTGCCGGTCGGCCTGCAGCTCATCGGCCCGATGGGTGTCGATCAGGCTGTCCTCGACGCCGCGTACGCCTACGAACAATTGGGGTGAGGCGGCAGTATACGAGGCTTTTTACTCACAGCGGCAGAGATGTAGGTATGCCACCTGCAACCGATTCCGTGTGGATACAGGACGTGAGCTGGCAGGACTTCGAGGCGTACGTCGCCGAGGCCGAGCACCCGACTGTCGTCGTCCCCATCGGGTCGACCGAACAGCACGGCCCCCACCTGCCGCTTGGGGTCGACGCCTACGAGGCGAAGGACGTCGCCGAGGGGATTGCCGAGCGTGCCGGGGTGCTTGCCGCGCCACCCATCTGGTACGGCGACGCAGAACACCACATGGCGTTTCCGGGAACCATCGCGCTCTCCTCGGAGACGGTTATCTCGGTGCTGAAGGACGTCTACGAGAGCCTCGCGGAACACGGCGTCGAGAACGTGATGACGGTCAACGGCCACCGGCTGGCGAACCTGCCTGCGATCGAGATCGCCTCGAAGCAGCTCAAGGAGGAGTACCCGGACGTGTTCTTCTCGACGGTGGATCTGGTCCGGATCGGGGTGCGGGTTCACTCCGAACTCCGGGATGGCGACCCCGAGGACGGGATGCACGCCGGCGAGTTCGAGACGTCGTTTATGATGTACAAACATCCCGACCTCGTCGAGGAAGCGGAGTTCGTCGAGGAGACCCACGGCGGGTGGACGCGGTTCACCTCGAACGACTACGTCAGCATCGACGACAGCGTCCTCACCGCCTCTTCGAGCCACGACTGGGGCGAGGACGACCTCGGCCACCACGGCGACCCGACTGAGGCCAGCGCCGAGAAAGGGGAACAGCTCTACGAGGAGATCGTCGACAACGCCGTCGAGTTCCTCGAGGACCTCTACGAGTACCGGAGCGGCGACGACACGCTCGGCCTGACATACTGACGGTCGAAAATCCTGGCGGATTTTCGCCCGCCAGTATTCGAGGAGGTGTCCACTGTGTTCGGGCCGCTCGTCACCGGACTGACGTCCGGCTCCTCGCGGCCCTCTGTGCTGTCGCCTCTCAACATTCGGCGTCGCTTACGCGACGTCGACGTCGTAGCCGACCGACAGCGTCCGGTCGAGAACCGGGTCGTGGAGTTCGACCTCGAAGTGCGATCCGGGGGAGAGCTCGCCCGAGACCGTCGCGACGGTCCCCGAGAGGACGGCCGCGCCGTGCAGCGACGTCCCGTAGCGCTCGCGGACGACGTCGAGGATGTCCGTCGGCGGGAGAATCTCCTCGAGCGTCGAGTCCTGGTAGCGGGACCGCTCGCCATCGCGGGTGTTCCAGGCGCGCAACTCGATGTCGTCCCAGTGATCGCGCACCTCGGAAAAGCGCCAGGCCTGTGCGGAGACGACGTTGGGGGCGACCTGCTTCGATTTGGGGATACTCTCGGTTTCGAGGTCGCGGTCGGTGTGGTCGCTGGCGGCGACGACGTACGTCTCCCCGCCGGTGACCAGCAACCCGAACTCGGCCTCCCCGGAGGTATCCGGCCCGAGGACTGTGATCTCGCCGGGATCGACCAGCAGCGTGTACGGCGCCAGCTCGTAGACGACGGGCACGCTGTCGGGTGCGGACAACCCCTCCTCGACGAGTTCGTCGATGTGTGCCTGCACCGCGTCCTCGTCGCGGCCGCTGTACCCCGCGTTGAACGTGCGGTCGAGGGCGAGCTGGACGCCCCGACCGGCGACAGTGAACTCGTGCATCGGCTCCCACTACGGCTGCTCGAAACATAAAGTTCCGGAGCCAAAATACTGATACGAACGGCTGGACAAGCCCCGGCCGTGCAGTTCGTCCCGCCCGACAGCGCGGAGAGGCGTGACTCAGCGAGCGGGCAGGTCTGATGGGCCTCCCCGACACGACCGCGTCGTGGTCGCCGGCCCGCTGGCAGTACCGGCACACTGCGCTCGCGCTGTGTGTGCTCGCCTTCTTCGCGACGATGTCGACGCGGCTGGTCATCAGCCCGCTCATCCCCTCGCTTACGGACACGTTCGGCGTGGGGGACGGCGCGATCGGGTTCGCGCTGACCGGTATGTGGGGGGCCTACGCGCTGTTGCAGTTTCCCAGCGGCGTCCTCGCCGACCGCTTTGGCGAGAAGCGGGTCATCCTCGCGGCGATGGCGATCGCGGGCACCACCAGCCTCCTGCTCGCCACCGCGTCGAGCTATGCCGTCTTCTTCGTCCTCACGGTGCTCCTGGGGGTGGGTACCGGCCTGCACTACACCGTGGGCACGACGCTTCTGACGAAGCTGTTCGACGGGACGGGCCGGGCCATCGGTATCCACGTCACCGGCGGGTCGATCGCCGGACTGCTCGCGCCCGTCGTGGCGGCGGCGATAGCGGTCCGCGTTGGCTGGCGGTGGGCGCTGGTTCCGCCGGCCGCGGTCGCCCTGGTGATTTTTCTGCTGTTGCTCGTCGCACTACGGCCGACAGAACCCGAACAGCCAGGGTTGCGGATGCGCAGCCGGTTCCGCCTGGGCGCGTTGCGCTCGCTTCTGGGTCGGCCCTCGATCGCCTATACGACCGTCCTCGCGATCATCGCGGCGTTCGCCTGGCAGGCGACCGCCTCCTTCTACCCGACGTACCTGGTCGCCACGCGCGGACTGTCGGTCGAGGCAGCGAGCGCCCTGTTTTCGCTCTACTTCGTCGTCCTGGGCCTGTTCCAGCCGCTGTCCGGGTGGCTCTCCGACCGCCTCGGCCGCGATACGGTGATCGCGCTGACTATGCTCGCTGGCGTCGTCGGCTACGGGGCGCTGACGCTCGTCCAGTGGCTCCCCGCGACGGTCGTCGCAATCGTGGTGACGGGGTTCGCCATGTCGTGGGGCGGCCCGATCCAGTCCCGGTTCATGGACGGGCTCACGGACGCGGAGCGCGGCACCGGGTTCGGCCTCGTGCGGACGGTCTACATGCTCGTCGGCGCCCTCGGCAGCGGCGTCGTCGGAACGCTCGCCGACCTCGCGGGCTGGACGGTCGCCTTCGGGTTCCTCGCCGCGCTCATGGCTCTGAGTCTCGTCGCGCTCGCCACCAACAGGGTGCTCGGGCTGGCTCTGTGATCGGCCTGGGCGCTCGGACCGATCCGTGCTCGGCTACGGCAGGACTGACTCGAAGACCCGGACGAAATTGTCCTTCAGAATCTTGCGGACTTCGCCGGGATCGAACCCGCGGTCGAGCAGTGCGGGGGTGACGTTCCCGACGTCGGCGTCGCCAGCGAGCCCCTCGGCCGTGGTGACGTCGATCATGTACTTCTGCTCGGTGGGGGACATGTACTCCAGGTTGTAGTCGTAGAAGTCGAATCCCAGCCCGGCATGGTCGATCCCCGCGACCTCGACTGCGTGTTCGACGTGATCGACGACCGCGTCCACGCCGGGGTCGTCCCCGTGGAGAAACGCGCGGAGGGCGTTGATCCCGACGACGCCGCCGGCGTCCCCGACCGCCCGGAGCTGCTCGTCCCACAGGTTCCGCGGGTGATCCCGCAGCGCGCGGCAGTTCGAGTGTGACGCGATGAACGGGTTGGAGGCGTACTCGGCGACGTCCCAGAAGCCGGGTTCGTTGAGGTGTGAGACGTCGACGACGATCCCGAGGTCGCCACATCGCTCGACCGCGTCGACCCCGAACGGGGAGAGGCCGCCGGGCTCGCCGGACCGCGTCGGCTCGAAGAAGGCGCCATCGGCCGCCATGTTCCGCCGGCTGTGTGTCGGCCCGAGGACACGGAGGCCCAGCCGGTGGAAGGCATCGAGAACGAGCAAATCCCCTTTCAGCGGCTCGGCCCCCTCCATCCCCAGCAGGAGCGTGACCCCATCGGATTCGGCTCCCTCGCGGACCTCCCTGGCGGTCGTGGCGGCTTCGAGGCCGTCGGTCGCCTCGATTTCCCGGTGGAACGTCTCGGCGATCGTGAGCGCGCGGCGGGTGGCCGGCTCGCGGGCCTCGTCGGCGTCGAGGTAGATCGCCGCGACGCGCATGTCGATACCGCCGGCACGCATCCCGGGCAGAAACTGCTCCCCGACGACGCCGTCGTTGCCAAGGCGGCGTTCGCGGACGGCTGCGTACAGAATGTCGGAGTGGGCGTCGAAGGCGCCGGCGTCCTCGTGTAACTGCGCTGGATCTGTGGGCATACGGGACCCCAGTCCGCGAGAAAAATGAACGCTCCGGCCGGAGACGAGGCTGCCCGAGTCTCAGTCGAGCGCCTCGTCGACGAGGGAGTGAATCTCGTCGACGGCTTCACCCGCCAGGGCGGTGTGCGGGGAGCGGGCGTGACCGGCCGACACCCCCCGGTAGCGCATCGCCTCCTTGACGCCGGGGACGCCGTACCGGGCGGTGATGGCCTGGTTCAGTTCGACCAGGCTCGCACACAGCTCCCGGGCGCCCTGCCGGTCCCCGTCCCGATTGCGGCGGTGTATCTCCGAGGCCAGCTCTGGGACGACGTTGGCCAGCGCCAGGACGCCGCCGTCGGCACCCGCGTCCAGCCCCGGCGCGTAGAGGCTCCCGCTGCCGATGAAGAGGTCAAAGTCCGGCCCTGCCAGCCGCCGTTCGCGCTGGAAGGCGACCATGTCACCCGACGAGTCCTTCATGCCCGCGACGTTGTCGTGACCCGAGAGCGATCCGACTGTCTCTGGCTCCAGCCGCGTGCCCGTCTTCGAGGGGACGCTGTAGAGATAGATCGACAGGTCGCTCCCGTCGGCGAGTTGCCTGTAGTACGCCTCGAAGTCGGCCTGGTCGTGGCCGAAGTAGAAGGGCGTGACGACCAGTGCGGCGTCGGCGCCAGCGTTTGCCGCCCGGCGCGTCTGCTCGCGCGTCTCGGCGAAGCCGGGATGACCCGTGCCGGCCAGGACAGGAACCGACACCTCGTCGGCGACGGTCCGGACGACCGCCGCCCGCTCGTCGACGGTCATGAGCTCCGATTCCCCGTTCGAACCACACGGAACGACGAAATCGACTCCCTTCTCGACGACCCACGACGCAACCGACCGCAACTTCGACTCGTCGACACCACCCGACTGATCGAACGGCGTGACGAGAGGGACACCTGTGCCTTTCATACGGACTACCCACGGCTGTACGCGTTAATAACGTACCGGTTACCCGACGGAACGCCGTCCTGTCCCCGACACACGCCCGGTGGACGGAGTGGGCTCCGAATCTGGGTACAACGTTTTAGCCTTCCGTTTCACAAGCGAAACTATTGTTCATACAAGCCAATTTCCTTGTTTCACGTATCTGATTCCGCCGAGGGCGAAGGGCAATCTGACAGTAGATATTTATATACCGGCGCGAGCTATCGGGTGATATGGCCAGCGACGACGTCGACGAGATCGACCGAGAGATTCTGGAGTTGCTGATTCAGGACCCCCGGATGCCCTACTCCGAGATTGCCAGCCGTCTCGAGGAGATGGACCACGGGATGAGTGCGGAGGGTGTCAGACGCCGGGTCGGGGAACTGTTCGACGAGTCCTCGATCTTCATGCTCACGGGGCCACAGGGCCACGACTGGGAGGTCCTCCGGGTCAACGTGGCCGTGACTGATTCCCCTGGCGCGGCCGATGCGGTGTTCGATCGGATGGACGGGCAGGACTTCTGGCTGGTCTGTCGGGGCTTTGGAACAGTCGACGTCCACGCCGTCGCGACGGTCGCAGACCTGGAGGAGGCCGACAAACTGGTGAACGCGATCCGGGGGTTCGAGGAGGTCGAATCGGTCAGTTACTTCCTCGAGACCGATCGGCGGACGGACATGCACGACTACACGGTCGGGTAGGTCGACGGACGGGGGCCGAGAACCGCCCGGCAGCGGCCGTCAGTCCGCGTCGATGCCGTACTCGGCGACGTGGTCGGCGTAGTCGACGAACAGCGGCGCGTCGGGGTCGAAGGGGCGCTCGAGAGCCTCGAAGGCCTTCTTTTTGTCCCAGCTCTGGAGGCCGCCGATGGCAGAGCGGTCCTCCAGGTCGTGGTAGTCGAGGTCCGGTTCAGTCAGCTCCCAGGCCTCCAGCCCCTGCTCTGTCCGGAGGATGACCGAGGAGTACTCGTCGCTCGATCCGACCGAGCCGACTGTGATATCAGCGCAGTATCCCGTGAAGTCCGCACACTCGTCACACCCCTTGAGGGCGGCGTCGTGGAAGTTCTCGATGTCCTCCTCGAGCAGGAGGTCGAGATCGGTGTCGTAGACGATCATCTTGCCGTCGATGACGTCGAGCTTGCCGATCTCGTCGGGGTGGATGTCCCGTTTCTCCCGGAGCTGGTCGCCAAGGAGCCGCTCGTAGTTGAAGTTCTTCGTACACATCAGCGCGATCGTGTACTCGACAGCCCCGACGCCGGCCGTCTCGCTCCCGTAGTCCTTGTCGGCGTCCTGCAGGGCGCGGATACCCTCGATCTCGCAGGGCGTCCCGACGAGTGCGAGGCTCACCTCGGAGGGGGGTTTGTCCGGAAGCCTGTGGGCCAACCGGTCGAAGTCGAGGGCCCCGAGCGCCATCGTCTGGTTGTAGAAGCTCCCGGCGTTCTCGATCAGCTCCTCGGGGGTCCTCGCGAGATAGGGTAGTGCCTTCCAGGTCTCCTCCTCGTCCTCGGTTGCGACGAGCGCGCCGTCGATCTCGCCTGCTTCGAGCAGGTGAATCAGCATGGAGGTGACGACCCCGCCGTCCTGTGCGTTCTCGCGCCACCCCTCCTCGACTTTCGCGGAGAACTCCGTGATCGGGTCGCCGACCCCTTTGACGTTGTCATTACCCCCGGTGATCTTCCACTGGCGCTCGTAGCGCAGCCCGCCACGCGGGCAGTAGTCCCAGCAGTTTCCACAGCCGATACACATCTTCACGAGTTCCGGCAGGTCGTCCTCGCCGATCCCGATAGAGTCGGTCGGGCAGGCAGCCACACAGGCTCCACACTGGATGCAGCGGTCCTCTTCGATGACGGCGGTGTCGAGCTCCTCGAACCACGTCGAGAGCCCCATCCGGTCGACGTTCGGGTCCGTCGCCGCGTGGAACTGGCCCGGCTTCGCCATCTCAGAGCCCCTCCCTGATTTTCTCGGCGGTGATCGGCAGGTCGGTGACGCGAACGCCGACGGCGTCGCGGATGGCGTTCGAGAGCGCGGGCGGGACGGCGTTCGTCGGCACCTCCGCGATCGACTTCGCGCCGAAGGGCCCGGTCGGTTCGTGTGTCTCGACCAGGATCGGCTCCAGGGGCGGCTGGTCGCCGGCGACCGGGAAGCCGTACTCCCGGAACTGCAGCGTCTCGGGGCGACCCTCGTCGTCGAAGGAGAGAGCGCCGCCGGTCGCGTACTCGTAGCTCATGTGCATCGCGCCCTCGATCTGGCCCTCCGCCAGGTCGGGGTTGATCGCGACGCCACAGTCCGCGGCGAAGACCAGCTTCTCGACGTCGAACTCGCCTGTACGCTCGTCGACGGTCACGGTCGCGAACTGGGCGCCGTAGGGCGGGGGGGACTCCTCCGTGCTGTGGCTGGCCTGTCCCATGATCTGTGCGCGCTCGTCGTCGCCGTAGATGGACTCGTAGCCCACCTCCTCCAGCGTGACGGATTCGCCGGTCGCCGTGCTCTCGACGCCGCCGTCGGCGACCGCCAGCTGGTCGGCTGGCTCCTCCAGCAGCTTCGAGGCGAACCGGAGTGCCTCCTCCCTGGCCTCGCGGGCCGCCTTCTTGACGGCGTGGCCGGTGACGTAGGTCGTCGAGGAGGCGTAGGCGCCGTAGTCGAAGGGGGAGACGTCGGTGTCGGAGGGCTGGACGACGACGTCCTCGGGGCGGACGCCAAGCACCTCGGCAGCGATCTGTGACATCGCCGTGTCTGCGCCGGGGCCCGTGTCGACGGCGCCGGTCTGGAGGATGAAGGAGCCGTCCTCGTTCATCTTGATGTGGGCTGCGCCGAGTTCGTCGCCGGCGACGCCGCTGCCCTGTGCAGTCAGCGCCACCCCGAGGCCGCGGTGCAGGTGGTCGGGCTCGGGCTGCTCGATCGCGTCCCAGCCGATCGCTTCCTGCCCGCGTGCGATGCACTCGTCGAGCGCACACGACCGGATACGCCTGACGTGACCCTCGCCACCCGAGATGATGCCGGAGGCTTTGTCGAGGTCGCCCTCCTGGACGAGGTTGCGGCTCCGGAGCGCGATCGGGTCGATGTCGAGTTCGCGCGCGACCTCGTCGACGTGACCCTCGACGGCGAGGTGGCCCTGCGGGGCGCCGTACCCGCGCATCGCGCCCGCGACGGGGAGGTTCGTGTGGACGGCGTCCATCGCAAAGCGCATGTTCGGGGTGTGGGTGTACAGCGCGAGGGGTTTCGTGCCCGCACAGCCGGTCACCGTCATCCCGTGGGGGCCGTACGCGCCTGAGTTGGACAGGGCGTACATGTCGAGGGCCTCGATGTCGCCGTCGTCGGTGACGGCGCTCCGGACCGTGATCGTCATCGGCCGACGGAAGCGCATGGCGTAGAACTGCTCGGCCCGGCTGCTCTCGACGATCACGGGGCGGTCGGCGGCCTCGTGGAGCGCGACGGCGATGGGTTCGGTCATCATCGCCTGCTTCGAGCCGAAGCCGGCGCCGATCCGGGGTTTCGTCACCCGGATGTCCCGGATCGGAATCTCGAAGAGGTGGCCGATCTGCCTGCGCGTGTGGTAGGGCACCTGTGTGCTCGTGATGACGTGGTAGCGGTTCTTCTGGTCGCGGTGGGCGATGGTCGCGTGCTGTTCGGGCACACAGTGAGACTGGTAGGGCATCTCCCAGGTGGTCTCGGTGACAGTCACGTCCTCGCGGTCGGCGGCCGCCTCGATGGCCGCCTCGACGTCGCCGAACTCGCCCTCGAGGTGGCTCTCCAGGTTGCGCTCGTAGTCGTGGCCGGGCTGTTTGTTCCGGATTCCCTCCGGGTCGTGGATCTGTGGTGCGTCCGGGTCCGTCGCCTCGTGGTAGTCGAGGACAGGCTCGAGTTCCTCGTAGGTGACGTCTATCTTCTCGATGGCCTCCGTGGCCGTCTCTGCGTCCCGTGCGGCGACGGCTGCCACCGGGTCGCCGATGTATCTGACCGTCCGTCGCAACACCCGCATGTCCCACGGGCTCGGCTCGGGGTAGGACTGGCCGGCGGAGGTGTATGTTCTGTCGGGCACCTCGTTGCTCCAGGGCGTGATGACGGCGTAGACGCCGTCCATCGCCTCGGCTGCGCTCGCGTCGACGTCCTCGACGTAGCCGTGTGCGATCTCCGACCGGAGCACCTTCGCCTCCGCCAGGTTCTGGAAGTTCGCCCGGTAGTCGCTCGTGTACTTCGCCTCGCCGGTGACGATGGCCCTGGCGTCATCTTTCTCCTCCCGCGCCGAGATGACCTCGCGCTCGTCGGCCTCTTTCCTGTTGTCGGGGGTCTCGTCCCACTCGACAGGGTGTTCCTCGGCCGGGAGGTCCGGGTCGGTCTCTTCGTCGACTGTTCCACTCTCGGACCGTGAGTTCTCGGGTGTGCTCATGGGATGGTAGATCGGTCGTCGACAGACAGTGCCGCCTCGCTTTCGCCGCCATCGGTCGCGACGTCGCCCATCTCGTCGGCGGCGTCTTCGACGGCAGTGATGATCTTCTCGTAGCCGGTACACCGACAGAGGTTCTCGGAGAGGGCCTCGCGTATCTCGGCCTCGCTCGGGTCCGGGTTCGCCTCGAGCAACCCCTTCGAACGCATGATCATCCCCGGAATGCAGTAGCCACACTGGAGTGCTGCGTTGTCGACGAAGGCCGCCTGGACGGGATGGAGGTCGTCCTGCGATCCGAGGCTCTCTACCGTCTCCACCTCGCTGCCGTCGGCCAGCGGGGCGGGCCTGAGACAGGATTTCTCCGCCTCGCCGTCGATCATCACGGTACAGAACCCACACGAACCCTCGTTGCAACCGCGCTTTGCGCCCGTGTAGCCGTTCCGCCGGAGAACGTCGAGCAACGCCTCCGAGTGATCGACATCGAACGTTCGGTCAGTGCCGTTCAGCGTAAGTTCGATTTCCATGGTTCGGTCGCGTCCGGCCATCGGCCGTTCGCTGTGACGAGCGACAGTTGCGCAGCCAGCCGTATATAATTACGCGTTTGTCCCACGATGCGGGTGTAATCTGTACGTATTCGAAATGAAAGTGTGAAAAACAACTAATCGTTGAAAGACTGTTGGGATTTACAAACCGTGGGGCTGGAAAGGAAAGAGTCGACGGCAGCCCAGACAGGAGTCAGATCCTGTGAACGACAGGATGTCTATTGCAAAAAACAATCAAAGCTCCAAACTATATCTATATGAACATATTCTCAGGAGGAGATTGGATATATACAGATTTTGTATTGGTATCCTCGAGACGGGCTCACACAGGTATCGGTCCAATGGACGCTACCGGCCTCTCGGAAGGAAATACGTAACCGACGAGGACTGTCGAACAGTTCGTGCAACTTTTGCCAAAGCCCGGCCCGCTTCGAACACCGGCACATTCTATCAACTTATCAAGTATATAATGGAAAGCTAGAAATCCCCCTCCCGAGGTATATGTATGGCATGAGTGGTTCAGAAACCACTACTTCGGGAAGTGAGTCAGTCGTACTGTACGATATCGAGGACAGACCGCCCCTGGGTGAGGCAATTCCACTCGGCATCCAGCACGTCCTGGCGATGTTTCTCGGCAACGTCGCTCCCCCGCTCATTCTGGCGGGCGCGGTTGGATCGGTCACGGGCGAAACGACGTTTCTGGTCCAGATGGCGCTCATCGTCGCCGGGGTCGCGACCATCATCCAGGCCTTTCCCATCGGACCGGTCGGCGCTCGTCTCCCGATCGTCATGGGGACGAGCTTCGCCTTTCTGGGGCCGCTGATCGGGATCGGCAACCAGTTCGGCCTCGCGGCGGTCTTTGGCGCGGCGCTCGCTGCGGCTCCGGTCGAGATGGCCATGGGTCTGTCGCTCGATCGGTTCCGGCGGTACTTTCCGCCGCTTGTCACCGGCATCGTCGTCATGCTCATCGGCCTCACGCTCATCCCGACGGGGATGGACTACGCCGCCGGCGCCGCCGCCGGGCCGTCTGCGGAGGGGTACGGAACCATCACCAACCTCGGACTGGCTGGCATCGTCCTGTTCATCACGGTCGTGCTCAACCAGTTCTTCAGCGGCTTCGTGCGCGTCATCAGCGTCTTCGTCGGTATCGTCGTCGGATACGTGATCGCGCTCGCGCTGGGCGTCGTCGACCTGTCGCCCGTGGCGTCAGCCGGGTGGGTGACCGTTCCGGTCCCGCTGAACTACGGGATCGCCTTCGAGCCGAGCGCAATCATCACCGTCGCCTTCCTCTATATCATCACCGGCATGGAGACGATCGGCGACATCTCTGGCACCGTCGCGGCGACGGGCCGGGACGCGAACCACAAGGAACTCCGGGGCGGCCTGATAGCCGACGGCGTGATGAGCGCCTTTGGCGCCGTGTTCAACGCGATGCCGAACACGTCTTTCTCCCAGAACGTCGGTCTGGTGAACTTCACCGGCGTCGCGAGCCGGTACGTCGCCGGAATCGGCGGCGCCGTGCTCGTCATCCTCGGGTTCGTCCCGAAGATCGGCGCGGTCGTCTCGGCGATGCCGGACGCAGTCCTCGGCGGGGGCGCGCTCATCCTGTTCGCGATGATCTTCGCCTCCGGCGCCCGCCTCATCACGCAGAACGTCGCGCTCGACCACCGGAATTCGACCATCCTCGCACTCTCGATGGCACTCGGTCTCGGTGTCGCGTTCCGGCCCGAGATACTCGGGACGTTCCCCTCGGAAGTCCAGACGTTCTTCGGGTCCGCCCTCGTGACCGGCGGCATCTCCGCGCTCATCCTCAACATCGTTCTCCCGGGCGGCGGCGTCGGCACCGGCCCGACCGAGTTCACTGACGGCCTCGCACCCGAAACCCCGACTGACATGGAAGAAAGCATTCCCGACGCGGCCGGCGAAGACGACTAGTCTGGGACTGCTGGCTATGTATTGGGGCAAAAGATATCGGCTCTCCCGCCAGTGACGACACCGTGTTCGGCCTCGGCGACGGATGCCGGCGGCGAGTCGGAATACGCTTCCAGGCTCGCCAGAATGCTGTCCCGGACACAGACCCGGGTTGCTGCGCCGACATCAGTCGCACTGCCGGTGAACTGTGTTTTATTGCCTCCGAGGGCAGAACCCGCTGCAACCGCGTCGGTTGTGGTCCCGGAGAATCCGGTCACTGTACAGAGCGTCGCAGTCTTGGCCTCGACAGCGGTGCCAAGCAGCGTCGCGAGTGTCCCGTCGGAGAGTGCACGCGTCGTGGCGACGAGGAGGTTGACAGTCCCCCGTTCCGGGTCAACAGTTCCGGGGCTGTTCTCCGTCCCCGACCCAGCCTCCGACGCTGGGTCGTGGACAGGGAGCCGTGCGGGGTTCGAGAGCCCGACGGTGGCGACGGCAGTGACAGGACCCGACCGGGCACCGCGTGCGCGGCTCAAATCAGCCCCAGTGAAGAGAACCGGCCCGTCCCGCTGAAAGCCGGCACTTCTCAGGCGCTCCGTGGCGTAGTCGTCGAGGTCGGTGCGCTCGAATCCCTCGGGGACGGAGACGTTGTAGGCGGCCTCGCCGTCCCGGTAGCCGCCGTCCGGGCCGGTCGCGAGCCACCGGCCCGACAGCGAGAGCCGACAGACGCTGGCCGCGACGGACGTCTCACACATCGAGCGCATCGAGCAGCAGGTCGTTCTCGTAGGGCAACCGGAGAGCGACGCGGACGTGCCTGTCGAGGCCACGGAATGTCCGCGCGTCACGGACCACGATGTCGTACTCCCCGACTGTTTCGCGGAACTCGTCTACGGCGTCGCTACTACCGACGTCCAGAAGGAGGAAGGGCGAATCGGAGGGATGGACATCGAACCGCGCTTCCAGGCGGTCGCGCATCCGCTCGCGCTCGCTCTCGACGCGCTGTCGGGTCTCTGCGACGAACTCCTCCTGTCGCAGACAGTGGGCGCCGACGCATGTGGCCGCTTTCCCGACGCCCCAGGTCAGACGGGCAGTGTCGAGGCGGTCGCGGTACGTGCCGGTCGCGACGGCGAAGCCGGCACGGAGGCCGGGCAGTCCGAAGAGCTTCGTCAGCGAGCGGGTGACGATGACGCCGTCGCGGCCGGCAAGCGTCGGCTCCCCGGTGAAGTCGAGAAAGGCCTCGTCGACCAGCAGCGGCGTCCCGGCGTCGCGACAGCGGTCGGCATAGGTCCGGAGCCGGGAGGCGTCGTAGGCGTCGCCGGTCGGGTTGTTGGGGTTGCAGACGATGGCGAGCGCGTAGCCGGCCGGATCGGTATCGAGGAGTTCGTCGTGAGCCACCAACTGTGGATCCCCACCCTGGAGGCGAACCTCGCGGGCGTACTCGCCGAAACTCGGGTACGGAACCAGCACCTCCTCATCCGGATTCACGCTCGTGGCGACGGTCAGCCGGATCGCGGCGAGGCTGCCGGCGACCGGAATGACCTGTGGGCCCTCGCAGCCGACGTACTCAGCGGCGGCAGCGCGAAACTCGTAGTAGTTGTCGGAGGGGTAGGACTGCGCGGCCGACAGCGCGGCGTCGTAGGCACGAGCGATACCGTCCGGTGTCGTCGGATTCGTGTTGGTGCTGAAATCCAGCACCAGCGGATCCTCCGTCCCACCGTGTGGCTCCCTGCTGCTGTCCGCACCCCCAGTTCCCGACTCCTGTGGAGACTCACCGGGCTGACAGAGGTTGTCGACAGCATCCCGGTCCATCGTACACTCTCAATACTCACATGGGACGTTATAATGTTTTGTTCATCCGTCTTTAGCTGAGCCACCTCTGCGGTACGCGGCTGGATAACGGTAGCCAGTCGTTCTTGGAGAATTGGACGTTGCTGATGGATTTTCTCGTACTGCGTCTTCAGCTCACGGAATACCAATTCGACCGCCCATCTGGACTGATACATCGTTGCGATATCTTCCGGGAGGAACTCCTCACGCGCGAGATTCGTGATGTAGAGGTGGTAGTCGTCGGCGTCCTCGTTGCGGACGCCGACGACACGGAACGTCTTCGTATCTCGTGACTGTTCGCCCGCGTACGGGCGTCGATCAAACTCCACCTCAACCTCTACGTCGATGTACTTGCGCTGGAGATCATCGACAACGTCGAAGATCTGCTTGCCTTCTAAGGGAGTGGCGTCGCCTCGGCGTGGTCTTCGAGTGCTCCAGGGGGAAGGAAGTTAGTGAGCCGCCGTTCAATTACATCTGAGGAGGGGTTTGTGTGCATAGCGACACCTCCTCATGTATTCTCCGAGGTCGGGCGGACAGAGGAGGAGGGTCGCGGATCGGTCGGGTGCTACTCTTTGGGTTCGATGTACCCTGCGAACGTCTGGAACTCGATCGTCTCGTCGGGGATGTAGAACGTGTCCGTACAGAACTCGTAGACGTTGTCCGGCGTCTCGGCGTTCCAGAGGAGGTAGGCGAACTCGTCTTCGACGATGGTGTCGTCGACTTCGATGGTCGTCCCCTCCTGGGAGAACTCGTCGAACAGGCCCGCGAACATCCCCTCGATTTCGTCGAGCCCACGGAACACCCCGATGTTCGTGACGACCACCGAGTCCGCGTCGTAGTCGACCATGATCTGTTCCAGCTTTTGATTCCCGAACGCGTCCAGGTGGTGATCGAGTACAGCGTCTGTGTCGCTCATGTTTCTCTCCTGCCAGAGAAGCGTACGAAAAACAGTCACATAACTGTTGGGTGGCCGAGTATCACGACAGTACTGTTTTGTAGATGCCGCCGGTATCGCCGGCTATGAGCGACCGTACCCGCGCACACGTCTACGTGACCGGCAAGGTACAGGGGGTGTACTTCCGTGCGACGACCCGCGACGAGGCCGAACGGCGCGACGTCGACGGCTGGGTGCGAAACCTCGACGATGGGCGCGTCGAGGCAGTCTTCGAGGGCCCGGAGGATGACATCGAGGAGATGGTCGAGTTCTGTCACGAGGGGAGTTCGGCGGCCCGCGTCGAGGATGTCGAGGTCACGTACGAGGAACCCCAGGGTGCGGAGGGGTTTCGCGTCCGCCGGTGAAAAGCTACAAGCCCCGGCCGCCTAACCTCCGGACAGTGCAACCAACTCGCCGACGGGTGCTCGGAGCGGCGGGCCTGCTACTCGGCGGCGGGCTTGCGGGCTGTGGCGGCGACGATCCGCCCCCGGGACTGTACGCGACGGACACACAGGTCGTCTACCGCCCTGAGGACGACCGCTTCGACTATCCCGAAGACGTCGGCGTCCGGGTCACAGTCGAGAACACGTCGCCGAATCGCCAGGATGCGACGCTTCGAACCACCCTCGAGTACGTCACGTCCGGCGGGACGCCGGCAGTTGTCGACTCCTGGACCAGGGAGTGGGACATCTCGATGTCTCGGGGGTCATCGCGGGCGTACTTCGTCGTCTTCGAGGGGGTCGGCGGCGTCGCCACGGGCCGGAACGGGACCTTCCGCTCGCACGCGGAGGTCGAAACGGGCTGATCCGAACCGTACAGTTATTCGGTCCCCCGCCGTACCGCCGGCCATGATACCCGGTTCGGAGATGGCAGTCGTGGACAGGAACGCGGAGGCGCTGGGGGTGGCGCGCAAGCAGCTGATGGAGTCAAGCGGCAACGCGGTGGCTCGGGCTGTCGAGGATCTCGTCGATCCAGACGCGTCGGTCACCATCGTCGCTGGCCGGGGAAACAACGGCGGCGACGCGCTCGTCGCGGCGCGCTTTCTGGGCGGCTACGACCTCAGGATTCTCCTGCTCGGCCGCGCCGAGACCATCACGACCGAGATTGCCCGCGAGAACTGGGAGGCCCTCCAGCGAGCGGAGTACGACGCCCGGGAGGTGCGCGACTCCTCGGCCGTCCGGCTGGGCGAGCCGGATCTGTTCGTCGACGCGATGCTCGGAACTGGCATCCAGGGCAGCCTCCGCGAACCGGCAGCGACGGCCGCCCACCGGATGAACGACCGCGAGATTCCTGTTCTCTCGGTCGACGTCCCCTCCGGGCTGGACGCCGAAACCGGCGACCTCGCGGCCAACGCCGTCGAAGCGGATCGCGTGGTCACGTTCCACGAGACGAAACCCGGGCTGGCGCCCCTCGACGCGGACGTGACTGTCGCGGACATCGGCATCCCGGAGGCGGCGGAGGCGTTCGTCGAGCGCGGCGATCTTCTGCGTCTCGGGCGGGACCTG
Source organism: Haloarculaceae archaeon (assembly GCA_036626435.1). Taxonomy (GTDB): domain Archaea; phylum Halobacteriota; class Halobacteria; order Halobacteriales; family Haloarculaceae; genus SW-9-67-25. Next base: position 45,804 of record JAZKRS010000005.1, read on the forward strand.
CGGAGTCACAAGGGCGAAAACGGCGAGGTGCTCGTCATCGGCGGCGGCCCCTACGTCGGCGCGCCCGCGCTCTCGGCACAGGCGGCACTCAGAGCCGGCGCGGACCTCGTCCGCGTGACCTGTCCCACGGCCGTCTCCCACGAGATCCAGGGCTACCGGGAGGACCTCATCGTCCGCCCGATGGAGGGCCGGAAGTTCGAGCCGGCCCACGTCGGGCCGGTGCTCGAGTTCGCCGCCCGGCACGACACGGTCGTGATCGGCCCCGGCCTCGGCGACGACCAGGAGACGCTCGAGGCGGCGCGGGCGATCATCGAGGGATACGACGGGACGGCGGTCGTCGACGCCGACGCGCTCCAGGCTGTCCCCGGCATCGAGACGGAGGCGACGCTCGTCTGCACCCCCCACCAGGGCGAACTGGTCAGAATGGGCGGACAGACTGCGGAGGGCTGGCGAGAGCGCCGCGACCTCGTCGAGTCGTTCGCCGACGACCTGGGGCACACGCTCCTCGTGAAGGGACACTACGACGTCGTCTCGGACGGGGAGACGACCCGCGTCAGCCGGACCGGCAACGCCGGGATGACCGTCGGCGGCACGGGCGACGTCCTCGCCGGCGTGACTGGCGCGCTCGCGGCGGTCCGCGAGCCCATCCACGCCGCTGCCATCGGAGCGTACGTCAACGGCCGCGCCGGGGACATCGTCCGCGATGAGCGCGGGGACGGGCTCGTGGCGAGTGACATGCTCGATGCTATCCCCGACGCGATGCGTGTCGATTGGCCGTGAGTCAGCGAACCGGGCGACAGGGCTGTCGGCATCGGGGAATGGGAATTTGTATGATTTCCAGGACCTGTCAACGCCGGAAGATGGGGGTATTCTCAGAATCCGATATCGGCCGAGGGGTTTAATTGAATATCTACTCAACTATTATTCGAAGGAAGATGGCTGGACTATTACCACACCTCGGATCGCTGTTCGAGAAACTGTCCGACCTCACGTCGACCGAGACAGTCGAGGAGCAGCCGTACGCGAACACTCGGACGGGGGACAGTCTCTACTCGATTACCAACACCCAATCCGCGAACAGTACGTACGCCGCTGGGGAGGCCACCGCAGCCGAGGACGCTACTGAGACCTCCCAACGCGGGCGTACGGAGCCGTTCGACTGTGAGGACCCAGTGACGTGTCCCACCTGTACTCCGACCGAAGTCAACACTTCCTGACGGCATCGAAACGATCTACCCCGAGCACCCGGAGCACGAGAGCGTGACATCCGTTGTCCGAACCAATTAATTGAATTATCACTCAACTGTATTCCAATGACACGGGCACCACAGCGCCTTTGACGGTATCTCGACGAGGAGCTCGTGGCAAGCAGCAGGCTGATCACGGCTCCTGTCGTCTTCTCGGACGCTTGGAAACACCTTTTACTGTTCTCTGGGAACCCATGTGCATGTTCGAGAAGGCGACCTGGATCCGGTTGCCCCGGAACGTCCTCGTGGGACACGGCGTCCTCGAGCGGACGACCGAGGCAATCGACGAGCTACACCTGGCCGGCACCCCGCTCATCGTCACCAGCCCCACACCACGGGAGGTGGCAGCCGACGGGCTCGTCGCCCAGTTCCGGGAGGCCGGGTCCGATCCGGCCCTGATCGTCGTCGAGTCCGCCAGCTTCGAGGAGGTCCAGCGCGTCATCGACGCGGCCGGGGACGCCGATGCGGGCTACCTGGTGGGTGTCGGGGGCGGGAAGGCTATCGACATCGCGAAGATGGCCGCCGACGACCACGGGTGTGGCTTCGTCTCGATTCCGACCGCGGCGAGTCACGACGGCATCGTCTCCGGGCGCGGATCCATCGCCGAGGGCGATACGCGACACAGCGTCGCCGCCGATCCGCCGCTTGCGGTCGTTGCGGACACCCGGATACTCGCAGACGCCCCCTGGCGGCTGACCACAGCCGGCTGTGCCGACATCATCTCGAACTACACCGCGGTCAAGGACTACCAGCTCGCCCACCGGCTCCAGAACGTCCCCTACAGCGAGTACGCCGGCGCGCTCTCGCAGCTGACCGCCGAGATGCTCGTGGGCAACGCCGACTCGATCAAGCAGGGGCTCGAGGAGTCGGCCTGGATCGTCGTGAAGGCGCTCGTCTCCTCGGGGGTCGCGATGTCCATCGCCAACTCCTCGCGGCCGGCGAGTGGCGCCGAACACCTCTTTTCCCACCGGCTCGACGCACTGGAACCCGGCGGCGCACTCCACGGCCACCAGGTCGGCGTCGGCGCCATCATAACCGAGTACCTCCACAGCGGCGAGGGGGGACAGTGGCACGACGTCCGGGACGCGCTGGCGAGCATCGGCGCACCGACCACCGCGGCCGACCTCGGGATCGACGACGAGACGATAATCGAGGCGCTGACGAGTGCCCACGCGATCCGGGACCGGTACACGATCCTCGGCGACGGGATGAGCGAAGCCGCTGCCCGCGAGGCCGTCGCCGTCACGGGCGTCATCTAGCGGCTTTCCCGGTGACGTCCGCCATTCGGCACAAGTCGTGGACGGCACGCCCGTCATCACCTCTTTGTACCACCGCGCTATACGTCCGGACATGACGCGAACTCCTGCGCCTGTGGCCCTGCCAGTCGTGGTAACAATTGCGGGCAGTGACTCCGGTGGCGGCGCCGGCATCCAGGCAGACCTCAAGACGATAGAGGCCGGCGGCGCCTTCGGGGCGAGCGCCGTCACGAGCGTCACGGCACAGAACACGACAGGCGTACAGAGCACGCACGTCCTCCCAGTCGGGGAGATCGAGGCCCAGTGCGAGGCGGTGCTGTCGGATTTCGACGTCGGGGCCGTCAAGACGGGGATGCTCGCGACCGGCGACGTCATCGACCTCGTCAGAGAGCAGGTCGGCGGCGCCGACGCACCCGCAGTCGTCGATCCGGTGATGGTCGCCACCTCGGGCGACCGCCTCCTCGAACCCGAAGCCGAAAACGCCTACGAGGAACTCCTCGCGGAGGCGACGCTCGTCACGCCGAACGCCGACGAGGCGGAGGTGCTTGCCGGGGTCGACGTGACGGGGGCGGAGAGCGCACGCGAGGCCGGGGCAGCCGTCGTCGAGATGGGTGCGGATGCCGCCCTCGTCAAGGGGGGTCACGTGCCCGGCGAGGATGTCGTCGACGTGCTCGTCACCGGAGAGGACGTCGAGACGATCCGTCACCCCCGCGTCGAGACGGAGGCGACACACGGGTCGGGCTGTACGCTTTCCTCGGCGATCGCGACGCGGCTGGCACACGGCGACGACCTCTCGACGGCCGTCCAGGCCGGCGTCGACCTCCTCGCCAGGGCCGTCCGGTACAGCGTCGACGTCGGCGAGGGCCCGGGTGCAGTCCATCACATGGTCGCAATCCGCGACCGGGCAAAGCGCCAGCCAACCGCCGAGCGCGTCTCGGGGGCTGTCCGGCAGTTCGTCCGGCGAGACGTCTCCCCGCTGGTTCCCGAGGTCGGGATGAACGTCGTCGGCGCGACCCCCTACGCGGAGGTGCCCGCCGAATGTGCCGCCGTCGAGGGGCGGATCACCCGCACCCTGGATGGCGTCTCGCCCACCCGCGGCGTCCGCTTTGGCGCGTCCGGTCACGTCGCACGCTTCCTGCTCGCCGCCCGCGAGTTCGACCCGGGCCTCCGGTTTGCCCTCAACTGCCGGTTCGACGACGATGTCGAGGCGGGGCTCGACGCCCTCGACGGCCCGGTCGTCGAGTACGACCGAACAGCCGAACCGGACGCCCTGAAAGACGAGGAGGGGCGGACGATGGGGTGGGCTGCCCGCCAGGCGTTCGATACTGCCGACGGGACGCCCGTGGCCGTCTTCGATCGCGGCGACGTCGGCAAGGAGCCGATGGTCAGGCTGCTCGCGCGCGATTCCGCGGCGCTGGTCGACCGGACGGTGACGCTACTGGACGCGCTTCAGGAGTAGCAGCGTCGCGACGGCCAGTACAGCCACGCCGGGGCCGAATCCGGGGCCGGATGCGGAGGTACTGGTGGTGCGCTCCGTCTCGCCGTTCCCGGACGCGGTCGCTGTCGCGCGCTCCGAGACCGTCACCGACACCGACCGGTCGTCGGCCTCGAACCGGTAGGTTCCGGGATCCGAGAGCGAGACGGTCGCACTCACATCGGTCGATTCGCCGGGACCCAAGTGGACCTGTTCGCTCCCGACTTCGACGCCCTCACGGCTGATCGTGAGCTGTCGCTGGCCCGGACGGTCGGCGGGGTTCGCGACGGCCGCAGTGACGGTCACCTCTTCGCCGGGGCGGAGCTCGTCCCTGCTGGTGGACAGCCCCTCGACCACCGGCGTCGCGAACTCCTCGACGCGGAGCGTCAGGCTGTCCTCGCCCGCGGTGACCCGGTACCTCCCGGGCTCGGAGAAGGTGTGTTCGATCGTCTGTGTGGCCGACGCACCCGGATCGAGTCGCCCGGACCGGGTCGCGACGGCGGCGCCGTCTACGCGGAGGGTGAACTCGTAGTCACCGGCCCTCCCACCGACGTTGGTCACGGTCACGTCCAGCGCGACCGTTTCACCGGGCACCAGGGTCCCGTTCCCGAGGGGACCGGACCGGTAGGAGCCGTTGACGCGGAGCTCGCCGTTGTCGGGGAGTTCGTAGCCGAAGCTCGGTGGGAGATCACCGAACGCCTCCCCGTGGCTGTCCGCACTCCAGACGCTCGGGCGGGTGGTCGTCTCGGTGTACCGACGAGCCGAGACGGCCACGGACTCACTGCTTGCGTCCTGGACGTACTCGAGGAACTGCGAGTGCGTTACGGACGACTCCTCGCGGTTCATCCGGCGAAACACCTCCTGGAGGGTGGCCTCGCCGTCGGTCGCCAGGCGGATCCGCCGGTCGATGTCGCCGGCGACGAGCGCGCCCGTGTAGTAGTTGGCCCCGGTGGCCCGCCACGTCGAGGGGTCGGCGAGCCGGACGTCGGAGAACTGGCGCCACGTCCCCCGGTCCAGCTGGTCGCGGAAGGCGTCGTAGCCGATTCGGTCCTGTTCGAACGTCACCAGGGCGGCGTAGTACTCGGCGCTGCCCTCGTAGAACCACTGCATTCCGTCGCTGCTGTCCAGGTCCTGTCGCGTGTGGACGTACTCGTGGACCCACGTGTTGTCGGGCGTGTCCGTGCGCTCGTCGGCGAGGACGTAGAAGTCACTGGAGCCGGTCTCTAACCCGAGGACGCCCCACGGGACGCTCGTCGGTGCGGCGATCATCAGGACGCTGTCGTCCCGGTCGCCGATCCGCAAGCTGTTCGAGGCGTCGCTGACACTCTCGAATATCTCCGTGCGGTCCGCGGCGAGGTCTGCGGTGTCCGGCACGACAAGCCGGAACTGCTGTCCGTGAGCTGTCTGCTCGTAAGTCTCGTGAGATCCGAGGTAGACCAGGGCGTCCCCGACGACGCCCTCACCCGCGACGGCGTTGCGCAGAGTCACGCCGGGATCTCGCCCTCTGGGATACCTGTATCCGGGGCTCGTGACCGGCTGGCGCCGTATCACTGCCCAGTTGCCGGCGTCGACAAACTTGAGCCGGCCCTCGGTCGCCTCGGGTCCGACCTGGTTTGTCGTCACGTTCACCGCCTTGGTGAATGTGATCGTCGCCGTCGATGTGTCGCCACTCCACTCGTAGATCCGGCTGTCGGCCCGTCTGAACCGGGTCGTCCGGACGTTCGTCGCGTCCGGCGGGAGCTGTGTCTCGACGTCGGAGACTCTGTCGGGTATCTGGAAGTGCCACTGGATATCGATACGCCCCGGCTGGTCGGGCGTCAGCCGGTACTCCTGTGTCACGACGATGCTGTCGTGAGAGGAGTACTGACCCGCGTCGACGGACTGCTGGCGGTCCGGCCCCGGTGTCGCACTGAACGTGTCTGCTCCAGCCGCTTCGGTGGCTGTCTGGGTCGAGCCAGCGGCGGCGCCGACTGTGGCGACACTCCCTGCCAGAACCAGTGACACGAGTACGACCACGTGTACTCCTCGCCGCATCTACCCTACGTTTAGCCTTTCGGGGCATAACTGCTGGGGCCGACAGCCGGGGGCTGCTATTATCCGTCGTCGTGCTCTCCCGGGGTCCAGACCCGTAGCGCTTTAGCCGGGGACGGCCCCAGAGGGGTGTATGACAGCCGAGGGCATCGTCGGGGAGTTCTTCTCGCTCAAGGAGGGGACCGAGGCCGACCTGCTCGCGATGCAGTGTGGGGACTTCTACGAGTTCTTCGCCGACGACGCCGAGACGGTCGCAAAGGAACTCGATCTGAAAGTCTCCCAGAAGTCCTCGCATGGCTCCTCGTATCCGATGGCTGGCGTCCCGGTCGACGACCTCACGCCCTACGTCTCGGCGCTGGTCGAGCGGGGCTACCGCGTCGCAGTCGCGGACCAGTACGAGACCGACGACGGGCACGCCCGCGAGATTACCCGGGTCGTCTCGCCAGGGACGCTGCTCGAGACGACCGACGCCGAGGCGCAGTACCTCGCCGCCATCGTCGACGACGGCGGGGCCTACGGGCTGGCTTTCGCCGACGTCACCACGGGGCAGTTCCACGCCACACAGGCCGACGGCGAGGACGCCACAGACGAGCTGTTCTCGGAGCTGTACCGGTTCGCTCCGGTCGAGATTCTCCCCGGGCCGGACGCCCGCGCCGACGACGGGCTGCTCGAACAGCTCCGCGACAGGACAGACGCGACACTGACACCCCACACGACGGAGGCGTTCGCCCCGGGGCGGGCCCGCCACCGGGTGCGCGAGCAGTTTGGCGAGGAGACCCTGGAGAGCGTCGGGGTCGCGGACCAGGAGGCCGCGGTGCGTGCTGCGGGTGCGATCCTCTCGTACGTCGAGGAGACGGGCGCCGGCGTGCTCGCGTCGATGACGCGTCTGCAGACACACGGGGAGAGTGAGGTCGTCGAACTCGACGCGACGACACAGCGCAACCTCGAACTCACCGAGACGATGCAGGGCGACCGGGAGGGGTCACTCGTCGCCACGATCGACCACACCGTCACGAGCGCCGGGTCACGGCTGCTGACGGAGTGGCTCAGGCGCCCCCGTCGCTCGCGGACCGAACTGCGCCGGCGCCACTCGGCCGTCGCCGCGCTCGCCGAGGCGGCGATGGCCCGCGACCGCCTGCGAGAGGTTCTCGACAGCGCCTACGACCTCGAACGGCTGGCCTCGCGTGCGGCCTCCGGGACAGCCGACCCGCGCGATATCCGGGCGGCGGCGGAGACGCTTGCGCTCCTCCCGGAAGTCGGGGACCTGGTGGCCGGGACCGAGCGGCTCGCCGGCTCCGCGCTCGCGGACGTCCTCGACCGGCCCGACCGGGAGGCCGCCGGGGACCTCGCCGCGGGATTGGATGTGGCCATCGTCGACGATCCGCCCGGGACCGTCTCACAGGGCGGCATCATCCGGCGGGACTACGACGACGACCTCGACGACCTGGCCGCACGCCACGAGGAGGCGCTGTCGTGGATCGACTCGCTGCCCGACCGGGAGAAGCGCCGGACCGGCATCACCCACCTCTCGGTCGATCGGAACAAGACCGACGGCTACTACATCCAGGTCGGCAAGAGCGAAACCGGCGCGGTCTCAGAGGAGTACGAGGAGATAAAGACGCTGAAAAACGCCAAGCGGTACACGATCCCCGAGCTAGACGAGCGCGAACGCGAGATCCTCCGCCTGGAGGAGCACCGCCACGAGCTGGAACGCGACCTGTTCGAGGGCGTTCGCGAGCGGGTCGCCGGGCGTGCGGCCCTGCTCCAGGCTGTGGGGCGCGCCCTCTCGGAGGTGGACGTGCTGACCTCGTTTGGGGCACACGCGGTCCGCAACGACTGGGCGCGCCCGGAGCTGACCGACGGCCGCGAACTCGACATCGCCGCCGGCCGCCACCCCGTCGTCGAGCGGACGACAGAGTTCGTCCCCAACGACCTGCACCTCGACGACCGGCGGCAGTTCCTCGTCGTGACGGGGCCGAACATGAGCGGCAAGTCCACGTATATGCGCCAGGCGGCACTCATCACGCTGCTCGCGCAGGTGGGGAGCTTCGTGCCGGCACGCGAGGCGCGAATCGGCCTCGTCGACGGCATCTACACGCGGGTTGGCGCACTCGACGAACTCGCAGGCGGCCGGTCGACGTTCATGGTCGAGATGCAGGAGCTCTCGAACATCCTCCACTCCGCGACGGAGGACTCACTCGTCATCCTAGACGAGGTGGGACGGGGCACCGCCACCTTCGACGGCATCTCCATCGCGTGGGCGGCCACCGAGTACCTGCACAACGAGGTCGACGCGAAGACGCTGTTCGCCACCCACTACCACGAACTGACGACGCTCGCCGACCACCTCGACGGCGTCGAAAACGTCCACGTGGCCGCAGAGGAGACGGGCGGCGACGTGACCTTCCTCCGGACAGTCCGTGAGGGGCCGACCGACCGCTCCTATGGTATCCACGTCGCGGACCTCGCCGGCGTCCCCGGGCCGGTCGTCGACCGGTCCCGGGAGGTGCTCGAACGGCTCCGCGAGGACAAGGCAATCGAGGTGCGCGGGGGCGACCGGAGCGACGAGACGGTCCAGGCGGTCTTCGACCTCTCGTCCGGCCAGTTCGACACCGGCGAGGCGTCGCGGGCTGACGGAGGGGGTTCCGAGCCGAGCGGCGAGGCGGTCGATCCGGAAATCGAGGCCGTCCTCGAAGAGCTGCGGGACCTTCCCGTCAACGAGACGCCGCCGGTCGAACTGATGGCAAAAGTCCAGCAGTGGCAAGAAGAACTCTCGAAGCGCGAAAGCTAAAACAGGCTCGCCCCCGGAGGGGTGGGTATGGTTACGTCGAGTGCCCCGGGGAAGGTGTACCTCTTCGGGGAACACGCCGTCGTCTACGGGGAGCCGGCCGTTCCCTGTGCGATCGAGCGGCGCGCGAGAGTCACAGTCGAGGAGCGCGACCGGGGTATCCGGGTCCATGCGGGCGATCTCACGCTCGACGGCTTCACCGTCGAGTACGACGGCGACTCCGAGAGCCGGCCGGACGTCGACGTCCCCGACTCGCTCGTCGAGACGGGCATCGGCTACGTCAACGAGGCCATCACACAGGCAACGGACGCGGCGGGCGTCGCGGACATCGGGTTCGACATCACCGTCGAGAGCAACATCCCCCTCGGGGCGGGCATCGGGTCCTCGGCGGCGGTCGTCGTCGCAGCGATCGACGCCGCGACCCGCGAACTCGGCGTCGAACTCCCGCGGGAGGACCTCGCCGACCGGGCCTACGAGGTCGAGCGGGCGGTCCAGGACGGACAGGCGTCCCGGGCCGACACGTTCTGCTCGACGATGGGCGGTGCCGTCCGGGTCGAGGGCGACGACTGTCAGACCATCTCGGCGCCCGATCTCCCCTTCGTCATCGGATACGACGGCGGGGCGGGCGACACTGGCGCGCTCGTGGCTGGCGTGCGCGACCTCAAGGAAGCCTACGCCTTCGCCGAGGACACCGTCGTGGCAATCGGCGACATCGTCAGGAGCGGCGAACGGGCGCTCGCAGAGGGGAACCTCGAGGAGGTCGGACGCCTGATGAACTTCAACCACGGGCTGCTGGAGGCACTGGGCGTCTCCTCGCGGTCGCTGGATGCGATGGTGTGGGCGGCCCGGGATGCCGGCGCCACCGGGGCGAAGCTCACCGGGGCGGGCGGCGGCGGCTGTATCGTCGCACTCGACGAAACCGCAGAGACCCAGGCCGCACTCGAGTACACGCCGGGCTGTGAGGAGGCGTTCCGGGCGGAGCTGGACGCCGACGGCGTCCGGGTCGAGGGCGCATGACGACCGTTCTCAAGCTCGGCGGGAGCGTCATCACCCACAAGGACCAGCCCGAGACGGTCGACGCGGACGCACTCGCCCGGACGGCGGCGACAATCGGCGGCGCAGTCGACGACGGGGGGGACCTCGTTCTCGTCCACGGCGCCGGGAGCTTCGGCCACTACCACGCGGACAGACACGGCGTCTCGCAGGCGGCTGGCAGCACCGACGCCGAGGCGCTGTCTGCTATCCACGGCTCGATGACGGACCTGAACCGGGCGGTTCTGACCGAACTCCACGATCGGGACGTCCCGGCACTCCCCGTTCGGCCGCTCTCGTTCGCCTACCGCCGGGACGGCCTGTCTCTCCCGACGGGGGCTGTGGAGGCGATGCTCGTGGAGGGGTTCGTCCCGACACTCCACGGCGACGTCGTCACCCACGACGGCAAGGGCGCCACGATACTGAGCGGAGACGAGGTGGTCGTCTCCCTTGCGCGCTCGCTGTCCGCCGACCGCGTCGGCCTCGTTTCGACGGTGCCCGGCGTGCTCGACGGCGACGGCGAGGTCGTGTCACGGATCGCGTCTCTCGACGACGTCGCGGACGCGCTGGATGCCAGCGACGCCACCGACGTCACCGGTGGCATGGCCGGGAAGGTCCGGACGTTGCTGGGTCTGGATACGCCGGCCCACGTCTTCGGGCTCGACGACCTGCCCGCGTTCCTGTCCGGCGGCTCCCCCGGAACCGTGGTGGGTGGGGAGGATTCCCGGCCGGCGCGCTCTCCGGGATCCAGCGACCGGTCGGCCGATCCGACCGACGGGTGAGACGGCGGGCCGAAGCCGCACAGCTTTTATCGCCGGGGCTACAATGACCGGATATCCGAGCACACGGCCGTCCAAGGTACGCGGTGCGGCGGCCGGCGAGCGCACCGCGCGGGAGGCCCACTCTGGGCCAGACCGCGCGAGAGGGTGCGTTCGGGACGCGGTTCCGGTGACGTGGCAGTCGCGGATGCGGCTGCCTTCCCGTCCAGATAGACGGGTGCTACCCGACCGATTCCCGCGGCGTGCGAGCGTCCGCCGGCGGCCAGCGTGCCAGCGGACGGCTTCCTCGGCGTGATACAATGCAAATCGAAATCGCAACAATCGGAGGCTATGAAGAAGTCGGCCGCCAGATGACGGCGGTGCGTGCCGGCGACGACGTCGTCATCTTCGACATGGGGTTGAATCTCTCGAAGGTGCTGATCCACGACAACGTCGAAACCGAGCGGATGCACTCGCTCGATCTCATCGACATGGGCGCGATCCCGGACGATCGCGTCATGTCCGATCTGGAGGGCGACGTGAAGGCCATCGTGCCGACACACGGCCACCTCGATCACATCGGGGCAGTCTCGAAGCTCGCCCACCGCTACGACGCACCCATCGTCGCAACGCCGTTTACCATCGAACTGGTCAAACAGCAGATCCAGAGCGAGGAGAAGTTCGGCGTCCAGAACGACCTCGTGAAGATGGACCCCGGGGGGACGATGTCGATCGGCGAGCGCAACGAACTGGAGTTCGTCAACGTCACCCACTCCATCATCGACGCGATCAACCCCGTCCTGCACACGCCCGAGGGGTCGATCGTCTACGGGCTGGACAAGCGCGTCGACCACGACCCGGTCATCGGGGACCCGATCGACATGGACCGGTTCCGGGAGATCGGCCGCGAGGGCAACGGCGTCCTCTGTTACATCGAGGACTGCACGAACGCACAGAAGAAGGGCCGGACGCCCAGCGAGTCCGTCGCACGCCGCCACCTCAAGGACGTCATCTACAGCATGGAGGACTACGACGGCGGTATCGTCGCGACGACGTTCTCCTCACACATCGCCCGCGTGAAGTCGCTGGTGGAGTTCGCCGGCGACATCGGCCGCAAGCCCGTCCTGCTCGGCCGGTCGATGGAGAAGTACTCCGGGACCGCCGAGCGGCTCGATTTCGTCGAGTTCCCCGAGGACCTGGGGATGTACGGCCACCGCAAGTCCGTCGACCGGACGTTCAAGCGGATTATGAACGAGGGCAAAGAGAAGTTCCTGCCCATCGTGACCGGCCACCAGGGCGAACCGCGCGCGATGCTCACCCGGATGGGCCGTGGGGAGACGCCCTACGAACTCGAAAACGGTGACAAGGTCGTCTTCTCGGCGCGTGTGATCCCGGAGCCGACCAACGAGGGCCAGCGCTACCAGTCCGAGCGCCTGCTCGGGATGCAGGGCGCCCGTATCTACGACGAGGTGCACGTCTCGGGCCACCTCAACCGCGAGGGCCACTACGAGATGCTCGACGCACTCCAGCCACAGAACGTCATCCCGGGCCACCAGGACATGGAAGGGTTCGCACCGTACGTCAGCCTCGCCGAGAACCAGGGCTATAAAGTCGGACGCGACCTGCACATCACCCGCAACGGGAACATGATAACCCTGGTCGAGTGACCATGGGCCGCCAGCAGGCCGTCGAGGAGGCTATCGCGAACCGGCGCGCGCTGGTCAACGACGCCGTCGACGAGGATCTCCCGCTCGCGGCGCCGGAGGAACTCTACGAGGCCTCCCGGTACCTCCTGAAAGCCGGGGGAAAGCGGCTGCGGCCGACGATACTCCTGCTCGTAGCCGAGTCACTCGCCGACGTCTCGCCCCTCTCGACAGACTACCGAGCATTCCCCGCGGCCGACGGCACGACCGTCGACGTGCTGACTGCCGCGATCAGCATCGAGATCATCCAGTCCTTCACGCTCATCCACGATGACATCATGGACGACGACAACGTGCGCCGCGGCGTCGAGGCCGTCCACCGGAAGTACGGCCTCTCGACGGCGATCCTCGCGGGCGACACGCTCTACTCGAAGGCCTTCGAGAACATGCTCGGGACGGGGGCGTCCCCCGAGCGATCGGTCCACGCGCTCTCGAAGCTGGCGACGACGTGTACCCAGATCTGCGAGGGGCAGTCCCTGGATATCCGCTTCGAGGGGCGGACGGCCATCGATCCCGACGCGTATCTCGACATGATCGAACTCAAGACGGCCGTTCTCTACGCCGCGGCGGCGTCGATCCCCGCCGTCATCCTGGGTCACGACGACGCGGTTGACTCGCTGTACGGCTACGGGCTCGACGTGGGGAGAGCCTTCCAGATCCAGGACGACCTGCTGGACCTGACGACGCCGACCGAGAAGCTCGGAAAACAGCGCGGCAGCGACCTCGTCGAGGGCAAGCAGACGCTGATCACCGTCCACGCCCGCAACCAGGGCGTCGACGTGGACAACCTCGTCGACACCGACTCGACCGAGGCCGTCACCGAGGCCGAGATCGACGACGCCGTCGCAACCCTCGAGGACGCCGGCAGCATCGCCTACGCCCGCGAGACCGCACAGGAGTACGTCAAAAGCGGCAAGGGCCACCTCGAAGTGCTGCCCGACAACCAGCCCCGGCGGCTCCTCGAAGGGATCGCAGATTTCCTGATAGAGCGCGAGTACTGATACTGACGGCCGAAACTCCTGACGGATTTTCGCCCGCCAGTACTCCAGGGAGTGTCCGCCGTGTTCGGGCCGCTCACCACCGGACTGCCATCCGGCTTCTCGCGGCTCTCTGTCCCGTCGGCTCTCGGCACGGCTGTTCGACCACAACCCGGGGCTTATAAAAGGCTGCGGCCAGAAAGTTTATCAGACACGATGCTGGGGGGAAAGCCGGTCCGGGACGTCACGATATTCGTGAGTCTGTATCTTCTGCTCTCGTTGCCCCCATTTCTGGCTCTCAACCGCGATCTGTCCCCGGTCGTGACAGACATCGCGGCGCTCGCTGTCCTCGGGACCGGGCTGATCGTCGTCATCGCCGCGCTGTTTCTCGCAGAGGAGGGGGTCGACAGATTCACGCAGTTTCTGTTGGGGCCGACTGACATCCCCTCGGTTGTCGTCGATGCGATGTTCGTTCTCGCGGCGGTGTCGTGGTGGCTCGTCCCCGAGATCGCCTTCTATCTGGGGCGCGGGCTGGACCTGCAGATTCTGCTCGTCGCGGTTCTGATCTGTCACCTCCCGGCGGTGCTGATCCTGTCGCTGATGACTGCGATTGGCAAGACGAAGGCGGCCTGATACTGACGGCTAAGGGGACGTCAGGGCTGATCGACGCGATCCGTCGCCCGGAGTAGCTCGCGATACCGGTTCCGGATCGTCACCTCGCTGACGTCGGCGACCACCGAAATCTCGGACTGGGTGATGTCCTCGCCGGTCAGCTTCGCCCCGGCATAGAGCGCGCTTGCCGCGATGCCGACGGGGTGTTTGCCGCTGTGGACGCCCTTCGAGATGGCCGTCTCGATGAGGTCTCTCGCCCGCCGTTCGGTTGCGTCGGAACACCCGAGCTTGGAGGCGAACCGGCCGATGTACTCCGCGGGGTTCGTCGGGGGAATCTGGAGGTCGAGTTCGCGCGAGATGTACCAGTAGGTGCGTTTGACCTCGAGTGCGTCGACGCGGCTGACCGCGGCCACCTCGTCGATCGATCTGGCGACGCCCTCGATGCGAGAGGCGGCGTACAGCGTCGCCGTCGCGACACCCTCGATGGAGCGGCCGGGGATGAGCCCCTCGTCCAACGCCCGCCGGTAGATCGCGCTCGCGGTTTCGCGAACCGGCTCCGGCAAGCCCAGGGCAGATGCCATCCGGTTTATTTCGCCCAGCGCGTGTTTGAGGTTCCTGTCCTTGGCGTCGCGAGTCCGGCACCGCTTGTCCCAGCGTCGAAGCCGCGACAGCTGGTTGCGCTTTCTGGCCCCGAGGGACCGGCCCTTCGCGTCCTTGTCCTTCCAGCTGATGGTCGTCGAGAGCCCCTTGTCGTGCATCAACGGCGTCGTCGGCATCCCGACCCGTGATTTCCTGTCGCGCTCACCGGCGTCGAAAGCCCGCCACTCCGGCCCGTGGTCCACTTCCTCCTCCGTGACCACGAGCCCGCAGTCCTCACATCGGGTTTCTGCGCTCGCCTCGTCGCTGACCAGGTGACCGCCACACTCCGGACAGGCGTCCGGGCTCCCGGAACTCCGCTCGGCCGACCGCCGTCTGCCATCCGAGTCCGGACGCTGTCTCGTCATCGGTCCCTCATCCCCCAGAATTCGAGCCCTGTTCGTCCGACGCGCCCGTCCGCCACATCGAAACGGACCGGGCCGCAGTTGCCATGTGCGTTCATACCACAACTTGAGGCGCTTTGTCACGTAAGTTTTGCTATCTATGAAGATATTATAGAGAAAAAGTAACTAATTTTGGTTACGCAATATTATTTTTCGCGCAGGGACGAGTCACCGGTGTCTGGTTCGCTTTCGCATCATAGTGATTGCTGTAACAGTTTACCGGAGCGACCGCCTGCTGTCCGGCGGTCGCATCGGTAATGGCTTACAGCAGTCACTATCAGGGGTTGTGGCTGTAGAGACGTCACTCGGCAGTCTGTCAGCGGAGAAGTGTGGGAACAGCCTGGCAGCCTACAGCTTACTTTCGGCGTCCTCTGCGAGTTCCTTCATACGCTTGCCGACGCGGCCGGCGTCGGAGAACTCGTCTTCGCTCATCGCGTTTGCTAGCGCGTTGCCCAGAACGAACACCGCGTGTTTGTGCTCGCTCTTCGACTTGTGGACATCCGCCGGCGTGACGTCGAGTTCCTCGTAGGGGTCGAACAGCCCCTCGTCGACCTGTTCGAGGTCCCGAAAATACTCCATGATCGTTACCATCTGCTCGTGCAACTCCAGAAGTTCGTCCTTGTGCATACAGATCTGTAGGACAGGAATAGTTTTAAGTATTGTTTGTGAGCCACTGTCAGAACGCCCCGAGCGGCGAGGAACGAGGCTGGAAGCCGAGCGCGTCACGGTCCACGGCCGATGACATCAGAAGACGTACTCGTCGTCGTGGCCCATCATCCCGTCGTCCTCAAACCCCGGTTCCTCCTCGTCGTCGACCGGTCCGCTGGTCTTGTAGGCCTTCAGTCCAGTCGAGAGGAGTTCCTCTATGGCCTCCTCGCGGTTGAGGAATTCGTCCTGCTCGACCATCTGGGCTATCTGCATTTCGAGATGTTCCGGAATCGTGATCTCTACCTTGGGCATCTCAACGTAGGACGGTTCGCCTGAGGGGTATTTAAACTTGACGGGGTGGGTTACAGATTGTGAAAAGATTAGATTTGAGATAAGAAATAAAAGTTAGGTAAACAAGAGTGTTCTTTATCTAACCTGATATAATCATCAATTCGAAAATATGTGTGGCGGGAGGTGAGCATCCAGCGGGCACGCGCCGGGGCCTCCCGCAGTATAGTCAGGCTCAAAGGCCCGGAATCCTAATACCGGGCAGATGGAACCACTGCGCGGGGACGGGCAGACTGAGCCGGTGACGGAAGCCACGGGCGCCGTCCGGAGTCGCGAAGTCGCCGGGGCCCCGATCCGTTCGTTTCTGTCGGCCCTGGAAACGCCGCGGCTCGCATGGAGCGACGCCACAACGACGATCGCCGCGGGCGGCGAGGCGGCGACGGTAACTGCGGACGGCCCCGACCGGTTCGCTGCGGTCCGGTCGGAAGCGCGGCGGCTTTTCGACGGGCTCGTGGCGCCGGACTCGCTGCCGGCGGGTGCTCGCCCGCGGCTGTACGGCGGATTCGCCTTCCACGAGGACCATGCTGACCCGTCGCAGTCCGACACCTGGATCGGGTTTCCCGGTGCCCTCTTTGTTCTCCCGGAGATCCAGCTCTCGCTGACGGCAGACGGCGCGTGGCTGACCGCCGTTGCGATCGGCGAGGACGCCGGCGAGCGCGCCGCCGGAAGGGTGGATCAGTGGGAACGGCGGCTGTCGGTGCTCCCGGAACTCGTCCGGTCGGACGCCCCCGGGATCACGGTCGAACACCCCACGCCGTCCCGGGAGGGCTGGCGCGAGCAGGTGACAGACGCCGTCGCCAAGATACATGCGGGCGCCCTCCGGAAGGTCGTCCTCGCACAGGAACTGGACGTCGAACTCGGCGGGCCAGTCGACGTCCCCGGTGCGCTCACGGACCTGAGCGAGACGTACCCCGGCTGTCACCGGTTTCTGTTCGAGCCCAACGGCGGCGGGATCTTCTTCGGCGCCACGCCGGAACGTCTCGTCACGCTCCGGAACCGGACCGTCCAGACCGAGGCGCTCGCCGGCTCGACGGGGCGTGGCGAGACGACCACCGAGGACGAGTGGCTCGCATCCCAGCTCCGACAAAACGAGAAGGACGTCCACGAGCACGAGCTGGTCGTCGAGGCCATCCGCGACCAGCTTGCACCGGTGGCGGCGGAGGTGACGACCGGGACGCGGACCGTCCGCCGGCTCGACACCGTCCAGCACCTCCAGACGCCGATCCGGGCCGAACTCGCCGGCGACGAGCACGTCCTCTCGCTGGTGGAGGCCCTGCACCCGACGCCGGCGGTCGGCGGCCTGCCGCCGGACGACGCGTTGCGGACCATCCGCGAGACCGAGGCCTTCGACCGTGGGTGGTACGCCGCGCCGGTCGGCTGGCTCGACGCCGACGGCGACGGGACCTTCGCCGTGGCGATCAGATCGGCGCTGGCGAGAGAGCGGGCCGCGACGCTGTTTGCCGGGGCGGGCATCGTCGCAGACAGCGACCCCGACGAGGAGTGGGACGAACTGCAACTGAAGTACGGCCCGATGCGCGACGAACTTGAATGACCGCGCCCAACCGGACCACCCTCTGGGGGGAGATACTGGTCGACGAACTCGCAGCTGCCGGCCTTGATGCCGCGTGTATCTCGCCGGGGAGCCGGTCGACACCCCTGACGGTCGCCTTCGCCACCCATCCCGACGTGACGGTCTACTCTCACCTCGACGAGCGGTCGAGTTCCTTCTTCGCGCTCGGCCGGGGGCGACGAACTGGCGACCCGACGGCCGTCGTCTGTACCTCGGGGACTGCGGCGGCGAACTTCCACCCCGCGGTCATGGAGGCCGACGAGGGGCGGGTTCCTCTGGTTGTGTTGACCGCGGATCGGCCGCCGGAACTGCAGGACAGCGGCGCGAACCAGACGACCGACCAGGAGCAGCTGTACGGCGACGCGGTCCGCTGGTACCGGACACTTCCGGAACCGGAGCCCGAGCCCCGGAAGCTCCGGTCGCTCCGCGTTACAGCCTGCCGTGCTGTAGCCGAGGCCACCGGGACGCCCGCGGGGCCGGTCCACCTCAACGTCCCGTTCCGGAAGCCACTGGAGCCGACGCCGGTGGACAGCGATGTTCCGGACTCGCTGGCCTCGGAGGCTCCGCTGGCTGTCGAGGGGCGGGATGGGCCATTCGTCGAGACGACGCTGGGGCGCTCGGTCTCGGCGGAGGCCGACGTCGCGGCACTCGCCTCGGCTATCGACCGGGCCGACCACGGACTCGTCGTGTGCGGCCCGGACGACGCCGGGGCGCCCGAACCGACGGCACTCGCCGGGTTCATCGAGGCGACTGGCTTTCCGGTCCTCGCGGACCCGCTCTCGGGCCATCGATTCGGGGGGCACGTCTCCGATCTCCCGGTCTGTGGCGGCTACGACTCGTATCTCGACGGCGCAGCCGACTGGCCGGGCCCCGACATCGTGGTCCGATTTGGCGCCTCCCCGACGTCGAAGGTCCTGCGGAACTACCTCCATAACACCGGAACCCGGCAGGTGCTCGTCGACCCCGCCGGGAGGTGGGAGGAGGCCGAGTTCACCGCGACCGACCTCGTGATCGGCGACCCGTCGCGCTTCGCTTCGCGGCTGGCAGCGGAGATCTCTGAAAGCGGAGCCAGCGAGTGGCGTGATCGCTTCCTCGCAGCCGAGGATCGGTACTGGGACCTCGTCGAGGACGCCTGTGTGGATGAGTTTTTCGAGGGCGCGATCCTGCACGATGTCGTCCGCCTGTCGCCGGACCCCGCGACGCTTTTCGTCTCGAACAGTATGCCCGTCCGCGACCTGGACCGGTTCGGACGGCCGCGGAGTGCATCGATCACCGCACTCGGCAACCGGGGTGTCAGCGGCATCGACGGGATCACGTCCACTGCCCTGGGTGCCGGGTCGGCGACTGATGACTCACTCGTTCTCGTGACTGGAGATCTGGCATACTACCACGACATGAACGGGCTGCTCGCGCTCGACCGGTGTGGCGTCGATGCCACGGTCGTCCTCGTCAACAACGACGGCGGCGGGATCTTCCACAAACTCCCCATCGAGGACTTCGATCCGCCCTTCACCGACCACTTCAAGACGCCACACGGCCTGGACTTCGGGCCGACCGGGGACATCTACGAACTATCCTTCGAGCGGGTGGCGGGTCGGGGAGAGTTCGTCGAGGCGTTCGAGCAGTCGGTCGACGGCGGCGGGACGCAGGTTATCGAGATCCGGACCGACGGAGAGGCGAGCCACCGGTTCCGCGAGCGCCTGCACGAGCGTGTCTGCGAGCGGATTCCCTGACCCGGGGCCGGTGTTGTCCCCTTCAGGGCGACAGCAGGTTTCGACCCAAACACTGTTAGTGGTGCTCGTCCCACTCGCGGATATGCGCATCGTCGTCAACGCAGCGATGAGCGCCGACGGCAAGCTCTCGACCTGCGAGCGCGAGCAGGTCGACATCAGCGCCGAGGCGGACTTCGAGCGCGTCGACCGCCTGCGCGCCGAGAGCGACGCCGTCATGGTGGGCGTGGGGACCGTCATCGCGGACGATCCGTCGCTGACGGTCACGGACCCGGACCGCAGGCGGCGCCGCGAGGACCGCGACGAACCGGTGAATCCCGCCCGCGTCGTCGCTGACTCCCGCATCCGCACCCCGCCGAACGCACAGGTGCTCGACGGAAAAGCCGAGAGCTACCTGCTCGTCAGCGAGGCCGCGCCGACTGATTTCGTCGCGCAGATGGAGGAAAGCGGCGCGACGGTCATCGTCGCCGGCGAGAGCCGCGTCGCGCTCCCCGAGGCACTCGCAGCGCTCGAATCCGAGGGAATCGACCAGCTGATGGTCGAGGGTGGGGGCGAACTCATCTTCTCGCTGTTCGAGGACGACCTGGTCGACCGGCTCTCGGTGTATGTCGGACCAGTCGTGATCGGCGGCCGGGAGGCGCCGACCCTCGCCGACGGCGAGGGGTTCACGGGTGGATTCCCGGAACTCGATCTGGCGTCGGTCGAGCGTCTTGACGAAGGTGTCGTCCTCGAGTACGACGTCGCCGGGCTCAGTGGGAGTGGCCGGTGACCTCGCCGTAGGTCTGTCCGAACCGCTCCTCGAAGAGGTCCAGCGTCAGTTCCTCCGCCGCTTCGATGTCCTCGCCAACGTCGCCCTGGCTGTGGTGGACGATGCCGTGGGCCTGCTGTGCGAGGCCGAGCATCGCGAGGTCGCCGACGACGGTCGTGGCCGTCTCCTCGCCCTCGCTGAGCAGGTCGACCAGCGTTGCAGGGACCTCGAGTTCGTCGGTGGCGTCGCCGGACTCCAGCGTCACCGTGACAGTCTCGCTTGCCATGGCGCCCGCTTCGTGATACCCGGTTAAAGAGTCTGCGGGTCTGTGACCCCGCCTCACCCGACCGAGTTGGAACAGGACGATCAGTCGTCGGTCTCCGCCGCTGTCGCGTCGGCCGACACGGAGGACTCGGCGGGGAGATCCTCCAGGTACTCGTCTGCGTCCATCGCAGCCTTACAGCCCATGCCGCCGGCAGTCACGGCCTGCTGGTAGTGGTGGTCGACGACGTCGCCAGCGCCGAAGATCCCCTCGACGGCCGTCTTCGTCTGTCCGCCGCCCTCGCCGCCGCGGGTCTCGATGTATCCGGCCTCGTCCATCTCGACGCCCGTTCCTTCGAGGTAGTCGGTGTTTGGCGTGTGACCGATTGCGAGAAAGACGGCGCCGACGTCGAACTCGAAGGCCTCCGTGTCTGGGTCGTCGATGTTCTCCTTGGGATAGCCCGTCTCGTTCTGTGCGAGGACAACGTGGTCGACCCCGTCCTCGGCGGAGCCGTGGATCTCCAGCAACTCGGTGTTTCGCATGATCTCGACCTCGCCGTCCTCGACCTTCCCCTGGACGCGGTCGACCCAGTAGTCCTCGGCGCGGAAGTTCTCGCGTCTGTGGGCGATGTAGACGGTGTCGGCGAACTTCGTGAGGAAGGTTGCCTCCTCCATCGCGGCGTCGCCCCCGCCGACGACGAGCATGTCCTCCCCGCGGAAGAAGGCGCCGTCACAGGTCGCACACGTCGAGACGCCGTACCCCATCAGATCGTCCTCGCCCGGAACGCCGAGGGTGCGCGCACTCGCGCCGGAGGCGGCGATGAAGGCGTCGCAGGTGTAGCGATCGCCGCTTGTGAGTTCCACCTCGAAGGGTCCGGCGTGGTCGCCCGGCCCCTCGGCGGTCGCACGGACGTCCTCGACGACGCCGTGTTCGATCTCGGCCCCGAACTGCGTGGCCTGGTCTTTCATCTCATTGACGAGCTCCGGCCCGCCGATACCGTCGGGGAAGCCGGGGTAGTTGGCGACGTCGGTCGTCAGCGTCAGCTGGCCGCCGGGCTCGTCGCCCTCCAGTACGAGCGGTTCGTTGTTCGACCGGGCGGCGTAGATTGCGGCCGTCAGGCCCGCGATGCCAGATCCTGCGATGATGAGACGCCGATGCTCGACAGCCTCGTCTGTCATGTGTGCAGGTTGGTCGTCAGGGGGTTTGTAGATTGTGCTGTCGTGTCGTCGCTCCCCACGACCATCTCCGCTCGCGTGGCACGACGCCGTCGGGACCCGACCACAGATATGGGTGGCGCCCCGACGGGGGGTATGGCAGACCTCGACGAGAAGGTGACCAGATACGAGGGGCTGCTCGCGGACGCCCTCGCGGCAGCGGAGATAGCCCCGCCCGACGGGACGCCGATGGCCGACGCAGCAACGGAGTGTGAGGAGATGGCCCGCTCGTATCTCGAGGACGGGCGCCACTTCCGGGACGAGGGGGACATGGTGAACGCGCTGGCGGCCCTCTCCTACGGCCACGCCTGGCTCGACGCCGGGGCGCGGATCGGCCTGTTCGACGTTCCCGAAGAGGGGCACCTGTTCACGGTCTGAAAGCCGGTGCTCTTACATAAGGGGCCTGTGTTGAATAGCGGTGATGGAGGCGGTCCTCTGGT
>JAZKRS010000006.1:0-63729 GCA_036626435.1 Haloarculaceae archaeon
AGTCGGTGACAGTCCGCCGGCCGAATCGGGCTCGGTCGTGGTCGGTGGTAGTCTGCTGGGTGTCTGCTGGTCGGTACCCGCAGTCGGCCGACCCGGTGCCCGTGTCGCTTCCGTCCTGGACTGCTCTGGGTGCGGTGAGCCGGCCTGGTGGGTCAGCGTCGGCATCCGTGCCACCGAGCCAATTCGGGCTGGCCCTGCCTGAACGGCCCTGCGCCTTCGGTCCGCCGGTGCCGGTGAGGGGGGTTCTGTGGCGTCGGGCGCGGACCGGTCATCCGCCGCGGGCGTGTCGGGACCGACCGCCATACGAGCCCGACTGTCGCCCGCTCGCCGGGCTGTGGTCGGTGTCAGTCCCCCAGCCGGATCTGGCTCGGTCTGTGCCCGATCGCTTGCGGTCGCGCCCTCGCGCCGGTCGCCGGTGTAGGGCCTGTCCTCGCTCGCTTCCCCGGCCCAGAGACCGCGGGCGACGACCCGCTCGGGGAACGACTTCGGCGGTCGTTCGCGTACCCGTGTGACCGCATCGTGGACCCGACGGCGCGGCGTCCACCGCGCCTCCCTGCGAACCTGCTCGTGCGTCCCGGGCGCTCCAGGGGACGGGCCCATCCAGGGTGGGGCGACCGGCCTTCGTGGCGCCGTCTCGGCCGGAGGCTGCGGGCTGGTACCGGCGGAGGCGGCATCCCTCTGTTCCTGTCCCGGCGTGGCGGCGACCGACGTCCACAGGCTGTCGCGTCCCGCCGGCCTCGTCACGCTGGTCCGCCCGAACGCGCGGTTCGCAATCCCCCGCTCCAGTACCACCGGAGGGACACGTGACTCCACGGTCTTGCTTCCAGTCGGATCGTGGCGCTCCCCGGGTTCGGGACCGTTCGGGCCGGACCGCGCGTGGGTCGTGTCGTCGCCCGGTGTCGACGGAGTCGCGGGCCCGACTGCCGTCGACGGCCTCCGCCCTGGGTGCGGCCGCTCATCCGGGATGTCCTCGCGCGCCACTCCGGCCGGGGCCCGGCGTCGGAACGTTGGCTCCCGCTGTCGGTGGATACTCGACTCCCGGGATTCCCGGCCGCCCGGAACGGTCGGCGTCTCGACCGCTCCCGGGGACAGCGCCGGATCGACGGTGGCCCGCTCCGGCCCAGCCCGCCGGAGGACCGTGATCTCGTGGAGCGACTGGACCCGCTCGCGAGAGCCCGACGGGACGGTCGACCGGGCGGCCCGTGTCGACGGTTGCTGACCCGGAACGCGGCCTGCGCGGTCGTCCCGCGTCCCGGCCGCTCTGTCCCGACTGCGTGCTGGCTCACCGTGCCCGGATTCCGGGTGGACATCAGCCGACGTCGAACTGGGCCTGGGCCCGTGGATGCGACGTGGACGGACGCCACCCGCGAGTCTTTCGAGCCGGTGCGTCCACGCGTCTTCCACGCTCGGTCCGGGCGCGTCCCGTCCCCGGTCGTCGCCCCCGGCAGCGGGTCGTGACGCGGGTGTCGCCCCGGACTGTCGCTGCGCCCGCTCAACGGCGGACTCGTCTGCGACCGGCGACGCTCCTGCCTGGGCTCTGTGAACTCCCGCCCGCCACTCGCGTTCCGTCGACCCTTCTCGTGCGGTCGAACCGGCCGCACTGCCTCTGCGAACCTCGAAGACGCGGGTTGGCGGCTCTGAAACTTCTGGTCTGGCCACCGGCTGGTCCGTCCCCGACCCGGACGAGTCCCTCGAGTCGGCCAGGCCGTGGTGGAGCGCCGGGGCGTCGGTCGAGTCGTCGGTCGGGTCGAGGTAGAGTGCCCGTCGCACGAACGTCAGTGCGACCCCGTCGCGACGTGCGGTGACACGGCGACCGAGCCGACCCGCGAACGTGACGTCCCCCACAGTCGGTATCGGCCCCGTGACGCGGATATCGTGGGTCAGCGTTTGCGGCGTCGTCACCGTCGGCAGGTCGGGCCGGTCCGCGCCCGGGTTGGCGAGCACGCTGATCGACCGGAGAACACCGATTCCGGCGCCGACCTCACCAGCGTCGTCGTTTCCCTGCATGGGTCAGATCCGTTGTGGACCCGGGGTCCCTCGTCGCGGTAGGCGTGTGCAGCGGTCACCGGGGGATCGGCGTGTCGACAGCACGGTCACACGTTGTCCTCTTGGGGGTCGGCGTCAGGGTGTGGGTCCTGTTGGGGTCTGCGTTCGGCGTACCCGGCGGCCTCGGCCACGCCCTCGCCCCACCGGAGTTTGAACTTCTTGCCGTCCTGGGTGACGATGACCGGCGCGTCTGCGCTCTTGCTGACCGAAAAGCCCAGCGGGAGATCCGTCGCCAGGTTGTCCGTCGAGGGAAACAGGGCGAAGTCAGGGGGGATGTCGAACGTCTCGGTCTGGCCGGGTGCGAGCAGGACGTCGATGTTCGTCCGGTAGAGGTCGTACTCGGTGTCACGGATCTTCGCGTTCCGCAGGTCGACCCGCTCGTCGCGCTGGTTGGCGACGGAGAGTTCGCGCCGCCGCCCTGACGAGCGGTCCCGGATGTCCGCGATGACGAGGTCGCTGTGGGCGGTGTCCGTCCGCTGGAACCACCGGAGCACCCCGTAGGTCGCGAGCCCCCACACCAGCAGGAACGCCAGGAGTGTCGGCAGGATCCCGCCGACGGTGACAGCTGCCAGGAGCGCGCCGATGACGCCGACGAGCAGACCGATTGCGAGGGCGACCGTCAGCGACTTGATCCGCCGGACCTGCGCGAATCCGGTCTTGACGAGCAGCGCCGCGAGGTATCCGTCGTCGTCTCGCTGGGCGCTCCGGATCAGGATCCCCGCTGACAACGGCGCGGCGACGAACAGGGTGACGAGCGGAGCGTAGCCGGGGGCGTCGACCGGGCCGACGAACCAGTCCAGGAGGATGATCCCCGCGGCGAACCCACCGCCTGCGACCGTCCCGACCCACAGCCGCCGATACAGGTCGGCCAGCCGGTCGGTCGACTGTAGGTGGACGAACGAGGCGGCGATGACGAGGAGCCACGCGACCAGCGGCGCGGCGAGGCGGACCGCGACGGACAGCGAGGTCGCGAGGACGTCCGTCGCGACCACGGCCAGCGCGGCGACGACGGCGAACGGAAGCCCGGCGAGTATCGCCTTCGCGACGGCCGGCAGGTCAGACCACTGGTCTCTGGCCTGGCTGGCCTTCTTGACGATTTTCTTCGCGAAGAACACGTAAATCAACCCCACGAACGCGAGGTGGACAAACAGGACGATGCCGACGACGAGCCACGGCGCAAGCGACATGTCGATCGTCCGCAACCGCGCCTGCGGGACGGCCGCGAGGAGGCCAGTCGCGGCCAGAACGGCCGTCAGCACTGCTGCGACGACCGCCGACATCACAAGCACGATCAGCAGCTTCTTCAGCTGACCCAGCTTCTTCGGAATGCCCTGTCCGACGCTCATGTCTTGGCTCCCTCCTCCGACCGGCTCGCCCAGGGTGCGTCACCGTTACCGTCACCGGATCGGCACCGTCCCTCCCCGCTGTGTGCCGAGACGGGCGATGCATTTACCATAGTGGCCCGTCGAACTCGATCATCAAGCATTTATCGGTGAATCAATGAGTGCTGACGACGCAAACACCTGGCAACTGTACTGGGAGTCGGTTCTGGAGGGGGGTCGCCGCCTCCAGGTCGAACGCGCCGCAGCCGACCCAGTCGGCCGGTGGCTCGTCGCCGAAGCGCCGGCGCTCGTCGGCGACGAGTTCGACATCGACCCCGCGGCCCTCCGCGACCGCCCCGACGAGGCTATCGAGGCCGCCCGCGACGGGTTCGAGGCGCTCCTGACCGACGGGAACCTGTCCCGACACGACGACGACCGGTACGGCTACGAACTGCTCCCGATACACCTGACAGCCGTGGGCCGGATCGGTCCGGACTTCTCGTTTGCCGACCCCGTCGACGACGCCAACGCGCTCACGACGATCGACCGCGCGACGGTCGTGGACGGGCCGATCCGCCAGTACGAGCCCGCCGTCCTCACCTGGCGGTGTCCGCGCGGACACGAGACGTCGCTCCGACAGCCGCTGCTGCGGAACTGGTCCGTCGAGACCTGCCCCCAGGAGGGCTGTTCGGCCGACGTCGTCCCCGACGACGCCCGGACGCGCGTCCGCCGCGTCGCCAGGTTCACTGTCGAGACCGGCGCCGGGGCACTCCCGTGCGTCGCCACCGGCCGGTACGCGGCCGACGTGGAGTACGACCGACTCGCGAACGCGCGCTCTCTCCACCTGACCGGTCTGTCTCGGCTCCTTGCCGACGGGGCCGGTTCGATCGAACCGACCTACGAAGTCCTCGCCGCGGAGGCCGCGTCACCCTGAAGCCGGTTGACGCGTTCCCCGGCCGCTCATGTGAGCGAGGAAAAGTATTAGTCGATCGGTAGAGACGGGGCTAGCTATGCGTACGCAGGGGCACAACGGCGCCGGAACCGAGGGGTCAGGTCGTGCGGCGAGTAGACGGGCGTCTGCGGGCGGTCACCCGGGACGGCTGGCTGTCCGGCATATCTCCCGTCTCCTCGTTGCGCTTCTTCTGACGCTCTCCCTGGCGGCGGGTGCGGTCGGCGGCGCGGCGGACGCCGGTCCGGACGGTCATCTCGCCTCAGTCGGCGACGACACCGGACCGGCCCCACAGACGGCCGGGAACGGTTCACAGCTCGTGGTCTGTGACCGGAACGCCTCGACGTTCGTCGGAACACTCAACAACCAGATCGACAGTGTTCCGGCCACCGTCAGGAACCGCGTCCGGGACTCGAACATCCACCTGCAGGTGTTCGGGAACGGGGGCGGCAACTACACCATGGTGGCCGACGAACAGAGCCGCGTGGTCTCCTACAGCGAAGGCAAACCCGAGTCGGCGAGCCTCCGGGTGGAGACGAACTGCGAGACGTTCAGGGCAATCACTGACTCCGAGGAGCCCGTTTCCACATACCGGACCGCCTACGACAACGACGAGATCCGGTTTATCGGCCTCGGTATCGTCAACAGGATGTTCTTCGCGGCGGCCGCGACCCTGACCGATCCCATCTCGCTGGCGGCTGTCCTGTTCCTTTTGCTCCTCGTACTCGTCGCGCTCTACGTTCTCTACCGTCGCTTCTCGATCCACTACCGCGGAGGTGGGCCCCCCGTCGAACCCGAGGAGTGAGCCCTCCCCTGAGGAACACTTTTGGTCCTGCCACGACGAGAGTGAGCAAGCATCGCACGGCCCACGCGTGCGGGAGACCATGACAGACTGGGAGCCGCCGAGGACGGTCGAACACCGCGAGACGAGCATCGCGTTCGCGGTCTCTCTCGTCGACGGGTTCACCGGCAACCGACCGGACAGCGGGATCACCGTCGCGCTCGAATCGGTCGATGCGGAACCGGTTGCGAACCGGAGCGGCTATCACGTGTTCCTCGACCTCGCTGTCGACGAGATGACGCTTTCGGTCGGCGGCGGCGACCGCTACGTCGACGAGCGCCGGCGGATCGTCATCGCCGACAGCGAGGACCGCCCGAACGCGGACGATCCCCCGGATCGAGCGGAGGCCGCTCCGGCTGCCGCCGACGGGATCGAAACTAGCGTCGTGTCCGACCCCGCCGAGCCAATCGAGATCGAACTCGTCCCCACGCCCGCCTACGAGTTCCCGCCGACAGCGACCGTCGTCAGAGGTCACGTCGAGGACGCCAACGGCGATCCCGTCACCGGTGCGACGGTGAGCCTGCGGGAGTTCGACCCCGAGGTCGAGACGACAGACGTCGGGGAGTTCGCGCTGTTCGTCCCGGTCACGGCCGAGGACGTCCGGCGGCGCGAGGGCCGGAACGTGGTCGTCGTCGGCGGGGGCGCCGGCAACGGGCGCGCACTCACAGACGGGACCGGCACCGATCCCACACTCGTGGTCGATCACCCCGACGGCACCGAAACGACCCGACAGATCGAGGTCGCGGCCGGAACGCGGACGGTCCACTACGTCACCGTGGAGTGACGACGCCCATGACACAGTCCGAGGACGTCACTGCGTACGAGGGCTCAACCGCCCACCTCGTCGACGAACTCCGCCGGATCGACCTGCTGCTGTGGCTTCACGTCGGACGGGTACGGGCCGGCGCGCCCGGCGAGAACCGTGGCGGCGGGCTCTACGTCTCCGACGAGGAGGTCGATCGCCTGCTCCGGGCCGACCGAGCCCCGCCCGATGAGGGTGGGGGAGACCTCCGCGACAGGCTCG
The DNA here is from genome assembly GCA_036626435.1 of Haloarculaceae archaeon. Taxonomy (GTDB): domain Archaea; phylum Halobacteriota; class Halobacteria; order Halobacteriales; family Haloarculaceae; genus SW-9-67-25. The sequence continues at coordinate 6,183 of JAZKRS010000006.1, forward strand.
CCGTTCTCGCCACCGAGATCGAGGCCCGGAGAAAGCGGACGGTCGACACCGGGACGCCGCTCCGGCAGGTGACACTCGCCGACCGGTTCGACCTGACCGACCGCGAGGTCGACGCCCTCCTGCTGTGTCTCGCCCCGGAGTTCGACCGCAAGTACGAGCGCGTCTACGCCTACCTCCAGGACGACATCACGCAGACGCGGCCGACGGTCGGGCTCGTGCTCGAGGTCCTCGCCGACGGCGAACGCGAGCGATTCGACGCCCGGGAGGTCTTCTCGCGAGCATCGCCCCTGGTTTCCGACCGGCTCGTCCGTCTCTCTGCGGAGGGTGACGCCCCGCTGCTGGCCCACGCCGTGACCGCCGACCAGCGCGTGGTCGATTACCTCCTCGGCGGCGACGAAGTCGATCCGCGACTGGCCGCGGTCGCAGAGGCGGTCGAGCCGGCGACGCGGGTCGACGACCTCCCGGTCGATGCGGACACTCGCGACAGGATCGAGCGGCTGGCGCCGGCGGCAGTCGGGGCGGCAACTGACGGCTGGACCGACACCCAGCCCGGCGACGACCGCTCGCACCGGCCGGCCATGCGGTACGTCCACGGCCCCGACGGCGTGGGGCGTGACGCGGCTGTCGCGGCGATGTGCCGGGAGACAGGGACGGATCTGGTGTGTGCCGACGCTGTCGACCTGCTCGATGCAGGTGTCTCGGACCCGTTCGACCGCCTCGCTCGGGAGGCGACCCTCCGCGACAGCGCCGTCCACGTGGGAGGCGTCCACGAACTCGACGGCGAGCGCGGTCCCACGGCCGAGGCGCTCGCGCGCAGGCTGGACCGCTTCGACGGCCACGTGTTCCTGTCCGGAGCCGAGGAGTGGACCCCCAGACCCGACGTCGACCGCCACGAGTTCGTGTCGGTCCGCCTCCCCCGCCCCGGGTACGACCGTCGCCGGCAACTCTGGGACCGGCGAGCGGACGCGCTCCCCGAGGCCGTCGACACGGCTGACCTGGCGGCGACGTTCCGGCTCACCCGCGGACAGATAGACGACGCGCTCCGGACCGCGCGAGCGCTGGAGAACGGCGACGGCCTGACGAGCGAGGCCGTCTACCGGGGCTGTCGGGTGCAGTCTCGGGAGACACTCGGGGCGCTCGCCCGGCGGACCGACCCCACCTACACCTGGGACGACATCGTCCTGCCGGCCGACACCGAAGCGCAACTACGGGAGGTCGCCGCCCACGTCAAACACCGCGGAACGGTCTACGCTGACTGGGGCTTCGAGGACCGCTTTTCGCTGGGGACCGGCATGAACGTCCTGTTTTCGGGCCCGTCGGGCACCGGGAAGACGATGGCTGCCGAGATTATCGCCGGCGACGCTGGCCTCGACATGTTCAAAGTCGACCTCGCGACCGTCGTGAGCAAGTACATCGGCGAGACCGAAGAGAACCTCAAGGCCATCTTCGACGAGGCCGAACACACCGACGCGATCCTCTTTTTCGACGAGGCCGACGCCCTCTTTGGCGAGCGCTCCGAGGTCTCCGATTCGCAGGACCGCTACGCCAACGTCGAGGTGAGCTACCTCCTCCAGCGGGTGGAGGAACACGACGGCGCCGTCATCCTCGCCTCGAACTTCAAGGAGAACATCGACGACGCCTTCCTCAGGCGGATCAACTCGAACGTCGAGTTCCCCCGCCCCGGCCGGGCCTCGCGGGCGGAGATCTGGCAAGCGATCTTCCCCGCGGAGACGCCTGTGGGTGACCTCGACGTCGCCTTTCTCTCTCAGTTCGAGATCACCGGCGGAAACATCAAAAACGTCGCGCTGACGGCCTCCTTTCTCGCGGCCGACGACGAGACGGAGACAGTCGAGATGGAACACGTCGTCCGGGCCCTGCGTCGGGAGTTACAGAAGACGGGACGGCTGGTCGATCCCGGTCAGTTCGGGGAGTACCGGGACCTGGTTGGATGACTGTAGCGAGGCATACTGCCAGCTACCACCCAGTGCAGATAACACACGGGTCCGACATTCCGCAGTTGCTTTCACTGTCAGTGTCAGGACTCCTCGTCTGAGAGTGCATTCTTAATATTCTCTTCGATGGGGTCTTTGAGATTGTTCACTTGTTCCTCGATTTCGGATTCCGATGCGTTTTTCAAAAAGGACTCAACGCTGTCGTAGCCGCCGAAGATATCGTAGCCGACGACATTTTCGGCGAGTTTTTTCTTCGCGGCCTGCGCGAAGTCGACGAGTTTGCCGTGTATCTCCGCAGTTAACTTGTCGGCAGCTTTTCCGAGTACTTCCTCGATGGCGAGATCTTTCATCTTCTCTACCACGGATGTAAGGCCTGCCAATGCTACATCATCCAGCTCTCTGACAGCTCGTGCCTGGCGTTTGCGAGTGAGCTGTACACCCTTCATCGCTTCGTCGTAGATCTCTTCCTGGCTTTTGTTTTTGTATGCTTTCGGGTCGAATCCCTTGCACTGGTCGAGTTCGGGATGGTTCTTGCAGATGATGTGTTTGTCTCCACGCATTGCTGCCTTATCTCCCGGTCCCTCCCCTTCGCTCAAGCGGTCTCTAGCCCGTTTGATGCCCTCACCGATACCGTCGGCGGCGGCACTGGCGAGTTTGCCCGCGATCAGAGCTGCCTTTCCGTATGGAGACTTGCTGATCACCTCCTCTGCGAGGCCTTTGGCGGCGGTTTCCAGCGATTCGTTGCGCTGGACTGATCGTGATGCTCCGTTACCTTGCTGGACGACGTGTGTCAGTTCGTGAGCGAGCAGCCGTCGACCGTCTCGACTCCCAGGTCGGTACGCGCCGGAACGAAACACGACGTCGGACCCGTAGGTGAACGCCTCCGCATTGATCGACCGCGCGGCTTCGTCGGCGTCGGGGCCGGTGTGAACGCGCACGTCCGAGAACTCCCGACCGAAACGCTCCTGGAAGAAGGACCGGGTCGATTCCGGGAGCGGCCGGCCGCCGCTGGTCACCGACTCGATCCGGGATTCGGTTTCGCCGTCGACCGTTCCGGCACTGTTCCCGGTCGCCGTCCGGGTCACCGTCGGTCCCCGGTCCGCCCCGTCCCGGGCGTCGTCCATCTCGACTACCTCGTCGGCGACCCGTTCTGCCTCCCGTTCGGTTGCGTCGGCGGGCTGGCTCACGTCCAGTTTCGCCTGTATCTCCCCGCGCTCGTGCAGTTCCTTGACCGCCTGATTGCCCGCCGCCCGGTGGAGCGTTGCAACCGATCCGACCCCACCCCCGGGACGACCGCTCTCCCGGTCTGCGCTGTCCTGGTGCTCTGGAGACGACCTGTCGGATTCGCCAGTCGTGCGTTTCATTGTACGTCCCTCCGCCGGGTCTCGAAGGCGAGCTCGGCTTCGAGGTCCTCGATCCGTTCCCGGACCTCTTCCTCGGACCCCGCCTCGCAGTAGACAGTGACCGTGGCAACGCCCTCGCGTCCTCGGGCACCCGGCGGCGTTTGTTCGACTGTCACCTCGGCGTCGAACTCGTCTTCGAGGTCGGTTTCGTCAGTCATGGTTCACCGTACCACACTGGAATCGATACCGGTCACGATCAGAACTTCCCTTCGCCGATCCCGTAGGACTCGGGCGCGTCGTACTCCGCCCGGTCGAACTGGTCGGCCTTGCGCTGGGGCGGGAGCACCAGTTCCTGCCCGGGATGAATCAGGTCCGGGTCCTCGATGCCGTCCGGGTTCTGTTCCGTTTTCCTGTTCGCCTCGAAGATGACGCCCCACTTCTCCCCGTCGCCGTACTCCCGTTTGGCGATGTCCCAGAGCGTGTCGCCCTCCTCGACCTCGTAGGTTCCCCCGTTCGCCGAGTGCTGGAGTCCCATGCCAAGCGAGGACAGCCCGGCTTCGAACACCGACCCCGACTCGTCGAAGACTTGCGTGGACGTTGGCAGGTCAACCCCGCGCGAGGGCACGTCGATATCGGTCTGACTCCCGTCGCTCTGGCCCCCGGCGTCGTCGGGGACGCGGCCGTCGGTCGGCTGGCCGAACTCGACTTCGAACTTGTCCCAGGCGTTGTCGATCGCCTCGGTGAGCCCGGTGTTCATGGCTCCCCCCTCGCCCATGCGCTGGTTTTTGATCACCGCACTTTCTACGCGCATCAGCTTCATCGCGACGTCGTGTTGCCCGTCCGGATACTGGAACAGCTCGAAGTTCAGCAGTCGGGTGGCGCCCTGGAGCGTACCCTCCTCGACCCGCCCCGCCTCCTGCTCCTGTTCGAGCCACTCCTGGCTGGGGAGCAGATTCCCGTCCGGCCCGACCCGCACGTACACCTCGCGGGTGCCGGTCACGGTTTCCCCTCTCGTCGCCTGCGTCACGTCGGTCTCGAGGTAGTCCTCGAGCGTGAGCCCGGGTGCCGGCGTGAAGCCACGGTTGCGCAGGGCCCGTGTGACCGCGTAGACCGCCGCATCGTCAGAGATGTCGGCCGAGAGCTCGTCGCTCTCGTCTCCCGACTGCTGGCGCTGGACCGTCGTGCCGACGGCCTGGTTGCCTGCCGTGCGGTGGAGCGAGGCGACCGGATCCGACCCCGTCTGGCTGTTCGACCTGTCCGCCTCGCGATGGGCTTCACTCCGCCGCGTGGTCGGCTGTGTCCCCCGCTCGGACCTCGAAGCGTGGCGTTTCATGTGTTTGATTGCCGGAGGCCAGGATGGCTCCCGATTGATTGTCTTAGCATGATCTGGCGTCGTGATTATTCTTTCCCTCCGATGTATCAGTCACAGCGGCAAGAATCAAGACGGTCGACTTAGAACATCTCTGACATGCCACTCGGGATCGACGTAGAAATGCGGACAATACACCTCGCGACATCGCAGGGGACGACGCGACACAGCAACGCTATCCGACGAGCGAGCAACGACGAGACGTCCCCTCCGGAGGGGGCCATCACGATCGAGATCGACGACGAGACGTACGTCGTGGCCGGGGAGGGCGGCGACCCGGACTACCGCCTGTTCGGCGACACGGACGATACGCCAGCAGCGGTCCAGACTGAGGCTGCCGAAGCCTTCCTCGCGTCCGTCGTCGACCGTGACGACACCGACGCAGCCGACCGGTTGCGGTACGTCGCCAACGGAGCAGCCGCCGACACGCTCGCGACCGTCGCGACGGGAGCGGGCTACGAACCAGCCCCCGTCGATGCGGGGATGGCAGTCAGCTATGCTGTCCTCGACGCGCCGGCGACGGGGCTCGGGATCGCGATCACCGACGAGCGCGTCGTTGCAACCCTCGCGGCGGCGGGCGTCCCCGTCGCCACCACGCGTCTGGACCTCGACAGCGACTGGTTCGATCTCGGCCGTGACGCGCCGGACGGCCCGTCAAGCGACTGGCTCGCGCGACAGTACGAAACCCTGTTTGCCGACCTCGGCCACGAACTCGTGCGGTCGGCTCCCGCGTTAGAGGGGCCTGTCACGGTCGCGGTCGGCGGCAGTGGTGCACCCGCCGGAGAGGTCGATCGGCTGGCCGAGGCGCTCGCGGCGACGCTTCCGTTCGAGGTCGGGTCGGTCACTGTTGCCGAGGACCCCGACGCGGCGCTCGCTCGCGGCGCGCTGGCCGCCGCGACGGCCGACGACGGCGTGGAAGCGCCCCGCCCAGCCTTCGCCGCCGACGTTCCGTTTGTCGGCGCACTTGCTGACTTCCGGGCGGCGACGGACGCGCTCGGCGCCGGCGCCAAGAACGCCACACGGCTCGGCGACGGCAGCGACGGCCCAGCCACAGGACAGGCATCATCGGCGACTCTCGCGACGCTCGACCGGCGCGGGGCGATGACGGCCCGGGGCGTCTCGGACCTCGCCGACCGTCTCGAAGCAGGTGACGCTGCGAGCGTCGACTCTTTCCGGGCGAACCTCGAATCGCTCGAGTCGCGCCTCCCTGACGAGGAGGCGCTGGAAACCCTCGAGGGCGACCTCTCCGAGGAGATCGAGTCGCTCGGAGAGACGGTCGAGACGATCGAGGCGGACCTCGACTCTCTCGACGATGAGGCGGCGTCGGCGTCGACAGTCGCGGACCTGGAGGCGTCGCTCGAATCGCTCGACGCGGCTGTCGCGGATCTGGAACGCGACGCAGAGGCGATCCGCGCGGCGATAACCGGGCTGGACGCGGATACCGACCTCGAAGCACCCGAGGTGTCCGGCGAGGGTGTCGATGCGCTCCGGGCCGACGCCCTCCAGGAGGACATCGAGGCGGTCGAGACCGACCTCGCGGATCGGATCGGGGGCGTCTGGGACGAACTGGACGAACTCGAGGGCCGCCTGGTCGACGTCGAGGCCTCCGCGGACGCCGTCCCCGACCTGGAGTCGTCGGTCACGTCGACCCGGAACGCGGTCGTCGACCTCGAGGAGGAGACCGACCACCTCCAGGAAGTCGTCGCTTCGTTCCGCGCGGACCTCGAGTCGGTCGGCGAGGAGACGCCGTCGACGGCCGCCGTCGAGTCGATCGAGGCGGACCTGGAACGACTGGCCGACGACGTCGAGTCGCTCCGACAGGAGGTCGAATCGACCGACAGGGTTGACCCGGCGGCCGTCGAGGGGCTCGAGAAGGACCTCGACGCTCTCAGGCAGACGCTGATCACCCGGGCCGACCGCATGGAGAGTCTCGAGGACACGGCCGAGAACCTCCGCGAGCGCATCGAGACGGTCTACCAGAACACTGCCAAGTCCGAGGCACTGGCGAGCCTCGAGACCGAGACTGCCCGCATCCGGCAGACGGCGGGCGAGGCCATGGAGCGCGCCAACGAGATGACCGAGACCGTCAGTCAACTCCGGGAGACCGTGGACGAACACGACCAGCAACTGGGCATGATCTCGACCAACGTCGACAACCTCGCGGGGAACTCCGTCACCCGGCCCGAGATGGACGCCGCCATCGACAAGGTCGAGGACCGTCTCGACGGGACAGAGGCCGATATTCGGTCGGAACTCGACGCCGTGAGGCAACTCGTCGAGGATGCCGACGGCGGCGACGTCGAACCGATCGAGCAGGAGGGCAGCCAGGAGCTGGTCGTGATTCTCCAAGCCGTCGCGTTCGTCGCTCTCGGCGTCTTCGGCGCCCTGCTCGCCGTCCAGGCGGGGAGTGTCCTCGTCGCTGGCGGCTTCCTCGTCTTCTCAATCATGCCCGGCGTTCTCTCCTGGCTAGTCAGCTAGAATTCATCAAGTCTTTGGGGCTCACCTACGACTGCAGCCGTTGGCTTGCGCGCTGTCCCGCTGTGTAGACTCGGCCCGAGAAAAGGGGTAAATACGTCCTATAGAACAAAGGTAAATAGATCAGCCAATCTCCTACGAGAGAACCTCATCGGACAGATCTAACAATGGGACAACCAGCAGCACGCGTCGGTGATCCGACCGCGCACGGCCCGCCACTCACGCCCCCGGGCGAACCGACCGTTCTCATCGGCGGAATGCCGGCCTACCGGGTGGGCGATCCACCGGTCCCCTGTCCGCTGACTACAGGACCCGTCCCGCACGGGCCGGAGTCGGCCCCGATGGGCAGCACCACGGTCTTGATCGGCAGCCAGCCGGCGCTCCGGGTGGGCGATACGCTCGTCGGGGCTGGCCCACCGAACTCGGTCATTCCTCCGGGCGAACCGACCGTCCTCATCGGGTGATATCCTCGTTTCCGGTCGAGGCGAATGCCACGGGGCTTGACCCCGAGGCGGTTCACACCTTGTCCGGGGTTTCGCCGTCGTCTTCGACCGAGCGTTTCATCGAGTCACGTCGGGCCTTTGCATCGCGACCCGTCGCCTGCTCGAGGAAGTCGTTCTTCTTGGTGACGGCATCCTCGGCTGCCTCGACGTGGCCCTCCGCGATAACCTCCTCGGCCGATCGCTCTACGATATCGAGTGCGAGCTTGTCCTTTTTGCTCCCGTACTCGACTGTCCCGGCGACAACTCGATCGAAGACGGGGTTGTCCGGGTCCTCCACGACGTAGAGGTCGGTGTCCTTGTACTGCTGGGTCGCAGTGATCGACCCGAAGTACTCCTCGATAAACGCCTCCATGTCCTCGACGCGGTCATCGAGATATTCCCCCCGACGCATCTTGTACTCACGCATGGACGGGGATTTGTGAGTGTGCGTCTTACCTTTTTCGTGCGACGCTCGCCCGACTCTCAGATTGTCACTCCTCGGACCGGTGGAGCAGCGACCCGCGATGACACTCGGGACAGAAGTCGCCCTCGCGCAGGGAGGAGGACTCGACGGCGGTGGTGAACCCGCACTCGGGGCAGTAAAACTCCCCCTCCGGAACCGACACGGCCTCGCCGGTCGACTCGATGTCCGGCTGTTCATCCTCGACGGGTCGCAACTCCCCCGTGTTAGCCTCCGTTGCCCACTCGTCTGTCTCCTCGTCCTCGGTTTCCTGTGGCCACTGGCCGGGTGCGCGCTCCTCGTCGTCCTCGTCGTCTTCGAGGATAATTGCGTCGTCCTCCTCGACCGCCGCGTCGGCCCCGCCGACTGCCCCCTGTTCGTCCGTTGCGGTGACTCCCCCTTCGATCCGGGAGTCCCGCTGTTCCTCCGGATCCGCGTCTGCAGCCACTGCAGTCTCGGATTCGGCTTGATCTATGAGATCGGCGTCGGCCGTTTCCGCGGGTTCGTCCTCCTCGCTGTCCTCCGCGACGATATCCGAGGGCGTCTCCAGAGTCGTCACCTCCTTGTTCTCCGAAACCACCCGCGTCTCCCCACACCGCGTGCAGGTCTCTGTCTCCGTGACCGTGATGATCACCTCGCTGCCGTCCTCCTCACGCTCGCGCATGACGTCGGTGTCGCCGAAGCTGTGCCCTAACACCGAACACTTGATACTCATTGTCACGAGTTCGCTCCCTGTGGCACATAAGCGTACTGCTTGGGACGGCCCGACACCGCTTGCAGGGATCTCCCGGACCGATATTATAATAGCCCGACGCCGTTATTTACGCGTATGCAAGCGAAGCCGGAGCACCGCAACCGCGAGGAGACGGAGGTCGCGGTGCTCGACGCCCTCGCGGACCGGGCCGAGGAGGGGATGACCGTCTTCGAACTCCGCTCGCGCGTCGACGTGGATATCGACAGCCTGGAGGAAGCACTCGCGGATCTCAACGCCGACGACCTCATCGAGGTCGAGAAGAACGGGGCCCGGACCGTCATCCTGCCCGACGAGGACGCCGTCGGGCCGGTTGATCCCGAAACTGATTCGGGGCTGTTCGAGGAACTCCGGCGGCGTTTGCCCTTCTAGCGCCGCAGGCGTGCGAGTACAACTGTGAGTGCGAGCGCCAGCGCCGCGAGAGCGAGGCTGAAGCCCGGCCCCGAGGAACCAGGCGTCTGGGCGGGCGTCTGCGTGGGCGTCGGCTCGGCACTATCCGAACTGCTCGGGGTCTGTGTGTCGGCCCCACTCTCCGTCGGAGTCCCGGAGTCGCTGGTCTCGCTTGCGCCGATCACGAACGGCGAGAATCCGTTCTCCGAGGTCACTTTGACAGACCCATCGCCCTGGGGCTGTACGTCGACTGCTTCCCACTCGGTACCGTCGTAGCGGTGGGCCGTCACCTCGTCGGGGTCGACGTCACTTCCGGCGAGGTCGATGGTGAACGACCCGCTGGTGACGCTGGATGCCATGGCACCCTGGATGTCGACAGTGACGTAGCTCAGGATCTGGTCGCCCGGTGGTGTCGGCGTTCCCGACGGCTGGGCGGTGCTCGCGGTGACGGACATCGTACTTTCGCCACTGACTGCTGTTGCGATGTCCGCGGTCGCGTCCAGGACGCTGATCTGGTCCGTATCCGCCCCGGTGACGTCGAAGGAGATCCGGGCATCGTCAGTCGGCACCTGGGCAACCGTCGCCGTCGTCCCGCTCTCGGTCACCTGCGACGTGATGTCATCGCTCGTTGGATCGAGGACAACTGTGCTTCCCGTAGCCACGACTCCGCCGCCGCCACCGCCACAAATCATGACTGATAACATCTTCCGAAATCGACAGTATCAGTCGCCTGTCGCTGGCGACGCCGCACAGTTGTTCGGCCCGAGTTCCAGTTCGAAGGCGTCGTCGCCACTCGCGGACTCCCGGCCGAGATTGACCGCGACGATTCGCTCGGCGTTTGCCGGTTCGGGGACGTCGGCCCCGGTCACGCGGTCGACGAACGCCCCGGTCGTCTCCTCGAAGGCCCGCACCCGCTCGCGGACGGCCCCGAGGCTGTCGGTGTACGTCCCGCTCTCGCCCGGCGCGGTCGTGGGTTCGTAGTGGCCCGGCGCGAGCACCGTCCCGTCCTCGAAGCGGCCAAGCCGGTCGGTCAGCGTCGCGTGCAGTTCGCTGGCGAGGTCGCCGGGATCGGGGCCGTCCTGGAGGTCCGGGCGGGCGACGCCGTCGAGAAACAGCGAATCCCCCGAGAGGAGGACATCGCCGACGACGACGCCGAACATCCCCGTCGTGTGACCCGGCAGCGCGGTCGCCTCGATCGTCGCGTCGCCGACCTCGATCCCTTCGCTGTCCGCAACGGTCTCGACGTGGTAGGTGACGCCGCGTTCGAGCGCAGGGCCGGACAGGAGTCGGCGCGCGCCCGCGACGTCGGAGAGGTCGCGGAGGCCGCTGACGTGGTCGGCGTGGACGTGCGTATCGAGGACGGCGACGATCTCCGCGCCACGGTCCGCTGCGTCCGCGAGATAGCGGTCGGTAAAGGCCCGCAACGGGTCGACGACGGCCGCCTCGCCGCCGGAGACGATCATGTAGGACAGGCAGCCACTGGAGGGACGGCGAAACTGGACGACCGCCGGCTCCCTCCGGACCTCTCGCGCCTCGTAGACGCGGGCCCACCCGCGCATCCCGCCTTCGAGGTTCTGTGCTTCGACCCCCGCCTCCGAGAGCAGGCTGGCCACGTAGGCACTGGCCTCGCCCTCGCCACAGACGGTGACGACGGGCCCCTCTCCCTCGATCTCCGCGGCGCGCTCGGTGACCGCGTTCTGGGCGTCGGCCTGGAGCCACTTCATGTAGGGGATGAGCGTGGTCGTCACCGACGGGCCGTCGATGTGCCAGGCTTCGACCTCGTCGCGGTTGCGGACGTCGAGCAAGCGAACCGGCTCGTCGGCCGCGATCTTCGCTGCGAGATCCGCGGGAGCGAGCGCGTCCACCGGAACCTCCGGGTCGCGGTACTCTGCCATGGGACGACGTAGGTCCGCCCGGAGAATAAACGAACCGGCGCCGACGCCGGACGAGACGAGATCCGGCGGAGGTATGCCGGGAAAGCTAAGCCGGATGCCGCCGAACGTGGGCCCTATGAACGGCCAGATGTTCGTCGAAGAGGTTCGCGAGGCGAAGACGACCGAGCTGAACCGCCTCGGCTCCGAGAAGGCGCTGCTGGCAGCCACCCGGGCCGACCTCTCCGCCGAGGCGACTCTGGAAACGGTTGCGCTGGCGCTTGATGGCCTCCGGACGGCGTTCGCGGAGTGGGCTGACGAGACGGCGTCGGAGACGGCCCGCGAGGTCTTCGGCGACGCTGTGGACTCTCTCGAAGATGAGTATGACCGCGTCGTCGCGGAACTCGACGTCGATCCGGCGGGCGAGGCGTCGGCGCCAATCCCCACCGTGCGATCCTTCGACCGCCCGGAGGCCCGGGTTGCCGCCGGCCTCGTCGGCCACGGGCTGGTCTTCAACGGGACGCTCCTGCAGGCCGTGAGCTTCTTCATCAACGAGGCCGACCCGCGCCGCGCCGACCTCTGCCGGGACCTCCGGTCCGGTGCAAACAGCCGGATTGACGACGGCGCGACTGCGCTTGACGACCTCTGTACCGTCGAGGACGACTGGAACCGCGCCGAGGGCGCCGCGATAGATGTCGTCGAGGCCGCCTACCGCGACTACACCGGGACGCTCGGCGACATGGGTATCGATCCCAAGCCAGTCTGCTGATCCCGGCGGGGCGCTGTGTGTACACGCCCCGGAGCTTCTGTCTGGCTCGGGCCGGTCAGATCGGGGGAACGAAGTACACACCGGTCGGCGAGAGGTGTTCGAGTATCCCGAGCGCGATCGACCCCGCCACGATGAATCCGAGTCGCGTCGCCCACGTTTCCCTGTCTGCCATATTCGGGACTGTTCGGGTTGGATTTTTAACCTGAACGTTATCAGGACGGATACTCCGGAAGCCGCGCCGACCGCTCGGTCCCCTCGACGAAGGGGAGGGGGGCGCGTGTGGCGCCGACTTCCTTGCCGTCGACCCTGACTGCGAGTTCTCCGGGGGCGTCGAAGTCGACGAGCGCGAACGCGACGGGGCCGCCGCGGGTCGGACTCTCGATGGCACGCGTGACCTCCCCGACCGACTCGTCGCCGTCGAAGACCGCCGCGCCCACGTCTGGGACGTCCTCGGCCGTCAGCCCGACCAGCCGGCTCGAGGGTCGGCCGCGGTTCTCGATCCGGGAGACGACCTCCTGGCCGACGAAACAGCCCTTCTCGAAGTCGACGCCGGCCCGGATTCCGATGTCGTTGGGTAGCCGACCCTCGAGTTCGGACTCGAAGAGTGGTGTGCCGGCCTCGAGCGTCAGCGCCTCCCAGGTGCGGTAGCCGAAGGGTGCGGCATTGAGACCCCTGTTCTCGAGCGAGTCGAAGACGTCGGCGGCGGCATCAGCACCACAGACGACGGTGTACCCTTCCTCGCCGGTCGGCGCGTCACTCCGGACGACCGTGACGCCGGCGTCGCCCATCGACCCGCGGACGAACGACAGTTGCTCGTCGGGTGTCGTCTCCGAGAGGACGCTCGCGACCTTCTCCGTCGCCTTCGGCCCGTGAACGCCGAATACGCCGAACTCGTCCGTCGCGACGGTGATGTCGACGTCCTGGATGAACGTCTTCTCGCGCCACTCCTCGGCCAGCGGTTCGGCCTCGCCGGGCGGGATGAACACGAGCAGCCGCTCGCCGGCGTTGTAGACGTACATGTCGGTCTCGACGCGCCCCTGGGGGTTCAACAGGAGGGCGTAGACGCCCCGACCGTCGTCGACCGGAACCCGGTTCGAGACGGCGTTGTCGACGAACTCGATCCGGTCCCCGCCGGTGATTACCAGCACACCGGGACAGCGTTCGATGACACCGACGACGTTCCGGACAGCCCGGTGGACGCGCTCGGGCTTGCCGTAGTGGGCGACGACATCGCGCCCGCCCCGTTCCTCGAAGATCGCATCGTGGTCGGCGTGGATGTCGGCGAGAACGGTCATTGTCCCAGTGTACATCCCGGCGGGGTTAAGTCTCCCGCACTGGGGTACCGACTGGCAGGACACGACAGCAGACGCGGTGGCTCACTCATAGTGATTGCTGTAACAGTTTACCGGAGCGACCGCCTGCTGTCCGGCGGTCGCATCGGTAATGGCTTACAGCAGTCACTATCAGACCCGGCGAGCGAGCAGCCCCGCACCGATCAGTGCCAGGGCCGTCACGACGACGCCGAAGCCGGCGCCGTCCTCGCCCGGCGTTTCGGTCCTCTCGGGAGTCGGCGTCTCATCGCTGCTGGTGGGGGTGTCCTCACTGGACGGTTCGATTCCTTCGACGGTGATCGTGGCCGAGTTGCCGCCGCTCCGTGCCTCTATTGTGACGTTCCCCTCCGCCTCTATCGGGACGCGGAGTTTCCCCTGGGAGTCCGTCTCGCCGACCGTCTCCTCACCTACGCTGACTGTGGCCGCCTCGACTGGGCGGTCGTACTCGTCGGTGACGGTCACGACCGTCGACTCGCCGACGACGACCCTGCGGTTGCCGGACTCCACGTTCACCCGGGAACTACGCTGGATCGAAACCTCCGTCGAGACTGGATCCTCCTCGACACGGAGCCTCGTTCGCTCCCTGTCGTATCCCTCCTTCGTGACGACGACCTCGAGCCTGCTGTTTACCGGGACGGACATCGTCCCGGTTCCGTCTTCGCCCGTGGTCAGCGTCGTGCCGAGATCAGAGAGTCGGACCGAGGCGTCCTCGATCGGCCGGGGATCGTCGAAGTGGTCGTCGACGACCGTGATCGTGGCGTCGACGTCGGCACGCTGCAAGTCGATGGTTTCGTTTTTCTCGACGTTGGTAATCTCGATCGTCGTCTCCTCGCGGAGGTGTCGGGGTGCCGTCACCCGCACCGTGTACTCACCCTGTTCGAGGAGATCGGTCCGCGCGACGCCGCTCTCGTCTGTCGGCTGCCGGTCGATCCTGCCGGCGGCGTCCCTGATTTCGACGGTGGCGTCGTCGAGGCGGCCGCCCTCGCCTTCGACGACGAACGTCGCACGGCCGGCGTCGGAGACGGAGACGGTGATCTCCTCGCTCTCGACGTTGTTGACAGTGTACGGCCGGTTCCTGGCGTAATCGTCGTCATCGATTTCGATGGAGATGTCGGCTCCTTCCGGGACGTCGACGAGCACCTTGCCGTTTGCCCGCGTCGTCTCGTTCACCGGGCCGCCGTCACCGCCGTCCCAGGTCACCGACAGGCCGACGCCTCCGGTCTCGAAGCCGTTCCGGTCGACGACTGTAATTTCGAGTGTGACATCGTCTCCTGCGGTTACACCGATCCCCCCCTGTACAGCGGCCGCGACGACAAGAGCCAACGCAAGCGCCGAAATCAGCGACCGTGACATAGTAAAACCGTCGGCCAGCCCTCTTAAATCTCTATCGGCAAATCGCCGGGGTTGACTATTCCCGGGGCGTGGCCGCCTGTATGTCAGACTTGCTCGACGGCCGGGTCGCGGTCGTGACACACACCGGGTAGCCGGGGAGAGCCGTACTGCACCGAAAGCAACTCCCCTACCGGAGTTTACCGAGCGCGTAGACGGTGTTGTGGCCCGTGATCTCCGCGGTCACGACGTCCCCGAGTTCGACGCCAGCCGACTCCGCGCCGGGTATCGCGACCTGCCGGTAGGCGCGGTCGTAGCCGACCATCGAGTCGCCGGTCCCGTCCTCGACGATCAGGACCTCGCTCTCCCGGCCGCCCATCGAGCCGTAGGCGTCGCCGACGACGTCCATCTTGGTCTCGGTCATCTCCTTCGAGCGTTCCTTCTTCTTCGTGCCGCCAAGCCCCTTCATCCCGGCGGCGTCGGTCCCCGGACGCTTCGAGAAGCGCGTGACGTTGATCTTCTCGGGGCGGGTCTCCCGCAGGAGCGCGAGTGACTGCTCGTGGTCGCGGTCGCTCTCGGTCGGAAAGCCGACGATGAAGTCGGTCGAGAGCGTCCAGTACTCCAGGCGGGCGTCGAAGGCCTCGACGACCGCTGCGTACTCGTCGACGCAATGCTGGCGGCGCATGTCCGCGAGCACGTCATCGCTACCTGACTGGACGGGCGCGTGTAGAAAGTTGTACAGCTTCTCGTTGTCGGCGAAGACCTCGGCCAGTCTCTCCCGGACCCCGTGGATGCCCTTGGGGTTGGCCATCCCGACCCGGACGCGAAAGTCGCCGTCGATGGCACAGACCCGTTCGAGCAACTCGGGCAGAAGGCTCTCGCCCTGGTTGCGATCCCAGCCGTAGACGCCGGTGTCCTGGCCGGTGATACGGATCTCCTTTGCGCCGGCGTGGACGAGCGCGCGGGCCTTCTCGACGTTCTCCTCGACCGTGGGCGAGTCGATCCGACCCGTCGCCTGCTTCGTGATGCAGTACGAGCAGTCGCTCATACAGCCACGGGCGATGGGGAGGATGCCGACCACGCCGTCGACGACTGGGTCGGTGTCGGGCGTGACCGTCGGACACTCGCCGTTGAGGACGTGTTCGGGGACGTCGTCCCAGTGGAGGACGTCGGCGTCGACGCCCGCCTCGCGGAAGGCCTCGCCCTGTGCCAGCGCCATACAGCCCGTGACGATCAGATCGGCCGTCGTCGACGCCTCGAGTTCTGCGGCCCGCCGGAGCATGTTGTGCTCGGTCTTCTCGAGAACGGTACAGGTGTTGAGGATGGCCACGTCGGCCTCCTCGGGGCCCTCGGCTGGGCGGTGGCCGCCCTCCCGGAGGGCACGCTCGATCTCGCGGCTCTCGCCGCGGTTCGAGGTACACCCGTACGTCTCGATGTGGTAGCGGGCCATCTATCAGTACGTGGATGCGGGCGGGCAAAAGCCCGACGTTTCGCCCCCTCCGCGAGGGGCGGGACGCCACCGTTATTGGTCGGCGCCGCCAATGGGCGGACACGTGCCGTCCACTAGCCGGTCAGCCTCCCGACTCGTCCCGACCCGCGTCGAGTTCGCGGTGTTCGTCTCCGGCGTCGCCAGCATGGGCCTGGAGATCGTCGCCGGCCGACAGCTCGCGCCCACGTTCGGCTCCAGCGTCTACACCTGGGGGAGCGTGATCGGCGTCTTCCTCGCCGCCCTCACCCTCGGGTACTGGATCGCCGGCCGCCGTGCGAAGAACCACGCCTCGCGGGGCGCGCTCGCGGCCGTCCTCGTCGGCGCGACACTCTACGTCGCCTTCCTGCTCGTGCTGGCCGAACCCTTCCTCGCCTACGTCGAATCCTTCGGGCTGCCGCCACGATTCGCCCCTGTGCTGCCGATCACCGCCCTCTTCGGCCCGCCGACGGTCCTGCTGGGCTTTATCAGCCCCTACGCCGCCGAACTGGTCGACGCCGAGGGGACCGGCGACGCCTCCGGGCGCGTCTACGCCCTTGGGACGGCCGGGAGCATTCTCGGCGCCTTCGCGACGACGTTCCTGTTCGTGCCCTCGTTTGGCGTCTTCGGCATCGAATTTGCCTTCGGGTTGCTCATGCTCGGGACGGCCGTCGTGGTCATGCCCCGTGGCTCGACCTACATGTCGGGGGCGGTCGTCGTGGTGCTTCTCGTGCTGGCCGGCGGGTTTCACGCGAGTGGCGTCGCCGTCAGCGTCGGCGGCGACACGGTCTACGAGACACAGACCCAGTACCAGCAACTGGAAGTGGTCGATCGCGGCGAGACACGGACGCTGTATCTCGACGGCGTCCCGCACAGCGCCATGTACCTCACCCGGCCCGCCGAGTACGTCTTCGAGTACACCCGCTACTTCCACCTCCCGATGCTGGTCGTCGACGACCCCGCGGAAGTCGATCGCGTGCTGTTCGTTGGCGGCGGTGGCTTTTCGGGGCCCAAGCGATTCGCCGCCGAGTACGACGCGACGGTCGACGTCGTCGAGATCGATCCCGAGGTAGTCGACGCCGCCAAGACTCACTTCGATGTCGAGGAATCCGACGACCTCCGGATCCACACGATGGACGGCCGGGAGTACCTCGAACGGACGAACCACAGCTACGACGTGGTGGTCCTCGACGCATACCGGGCCGACCGCGTCCCCTACCACCTCACGACCGTCGAGTTCATGCGGCTGGTCCGGGATCGAATGGGCGCGGACGGCGTCGTCGTCGCAAACGTCATCTCCGCGCGGGAGGGCCCAGAATCGGAGTTTTACCGCGCCCAGTATCGCACCATGGACCGGGCCTTCGAGAACGTCTACAGCTTCCCGACAAGCGACTCGGGGTCACTCCAGAACATCGAACTGGTGGCTTCGAAGCGCGCCCAGACTCTCACCGCGGCCGACTTCAGGCGTCGAAACGACGCACGCGAGATCGGGATCGACCTCGCCGACGAGATCGACTTCTACCGTGGGTCAGTGCGTGTCGACGATGCTCCCCTCCTCCGGGACGACTACGCGCCGGTCGACAGCCTCCTCGCGAGGCAGGTCGACATGGAATATGTTGTCGAGCGGACCGACGGCAACGTCACGCGGGCGGGATCGTGACCCGCGGGCTCTGGCGTCTGTCAGGCGCGTTCTCGCCCGATTGCGCTCTCGAACGACAGATCAGGAACGTTCACCCTCGATGCGCTTTGCGAGGCGTGCCACATCCTCGTCCTCGGAGAGCGCGCTGACGACCTCGTCCGGATCGATGTCGAGCGAGTATGCGGGCCGCCCTTTGCCCGTCGGAGACGTGTTGTCGGGTCGGGCCATCTCGACGAGGCCGTCGGCCTCCAGGCGATTCAGCGTGCGGTTGACCTCGGCTTCGGAGAGTTTGCCCAGCGTGTCGGCATCCACCGTATCGAGGCACTCTTTGGTCTCGCGGACGATTTCGCCCGTGTGTGCGGGCGCCGAGTCCGTCAGTTCGAGGTCTGCCATGCACAGAAGCACGACCCGGCTGGACAGCGTACGCGTGGCGATATCAGCCATCATATCGACTCCGACACACCCCTAAGGTAAAATTGTCGGGTTTGACTCCGGAGTCTCCCGGCGATGGGTCCAGCCGGTGGCATGCCGGATCTGCTCCGGTTTGCACCAGCACGCTTTTGGTTTAGATGCGTCTAATTCCTGGTAATGCTCAGCCCGCAGATGGAGGACTATCTGAAGACGATATACGAACTCCAGTGCGAGAGCGACGGGCTGGTGTCGACCTCGAGCATCGCGGAGACGCTCGATGTCACTGCGCCGACGGCAACGAGCATGATGGAGAGCCTGGAGGAGCGCGGGCTGGTCGAGCGCGAGAAGTACAAGGGGGGGAAGCTCACCCGCGAGGGCGAGACGGTCGCCATCGAGGTCATCCGCCACCACAGGCTGCTTGAGACGTATCTCGCCGAGCGGCTGGGCTACGACTGGACGGAGGTCCACGACGAGGCCGACCGGCTCGAACACCACATAAGCGAGGAGTTCGAGCGCCGGGTCGCCCAGCAGCTCGGCGAGCCCGACGTGGATCCACACGGGGATCCGATCCCGAACGACGCACTCGACCCCGTCGACGAGATGGGGGGCGACTCTCTCGGCGAACACACCGAGGGCGACGAAGTCGTTGTCCGTCGCGTGCGTGATCGAGACCCCGAGGAGCTTGCCTATCTCAGCGACGTCGGCATCACGCCGGGAACGCATCTCGTGATCGAAGAGGTCGCACCGATCGACATGGTGACCGTGCAGCTGGCCGACGGAGAAACTGTGTCCCTCCCGGCTGCGATCGCAGCCGCGATCAGCGTCGACCCAGTCGAGGACTCCGGAGAGGAGGAACGCGCGAACCGATCGGCGTGAGCGTCAAAGCGTGATGCCGTCCCCGTCAGGGAGCGGGTCCGGTGCAAACAGACCTGTCGTGACGGTCGCGCCGCCGGGTGACGTCAGGCTGACTGTGGCAGTCTCGCCAGCACGGAGCCGGCTGCCGAACTCGTCTGCCCCCGCCACGTCGTCATCCCCGAGGTCGAACGTCAGAACGGCCCTGTCGCCGTGGTCCCGGAGAACGGCGTCATCGCGGCTCTCGTCGAGCGGTCTGACCGTGAACGTGCCGTCGGCGTCGCGGTCTGTACCCGCTGCAACCAGGTCGTAGCTTCCGTTGCCGACCCAGGTGACCGAGAGGTCGGCGGGGTCGACTTCCCCCCCGCCAGTGTTGGTCACGACGACACGTACCTCGCCCACGGACGCCCGCTCGCCGTCGATGGCCCCGCCCTCTGTACCCAGCACCGTCAGCTGGGCCGACTCGCCCGCGCCCTCGTCCTGTGGCCCCCGGACGTCGATGCCCGCGAACTGGAGAACGAACGGGGTGACGAGTACCACGAGGAAGACAGCGAGAACGAAGAGTGCGAGCCGGACCAAATCAGACTGCCCCCGGCGTGTTGTCTGTCCTGACATTGTTCGAGGGGGGTCCCCGGTCGGCCTAAATATTGCGGTCGTGTCCCCGTCGACTGCTGTCTCCGGAGGTGTCCCACGACCGGTACCCGTCGGTGTCGAGCCAGTTGTGAGCCACCGTTATCGCCTGGCTCCCGTGGAGTCGGCGGGGACCGAGACTGATGCGCTGACTCGCCACGTCCTCCAGGATGCTCTGTTCGGAGTCGGTGAAATTCCGGTGGTCAGAGAGGACGAAGACAGGGTCTGCAGGCGGGGAGGCGTCGACGGCCGGTGTGCCACTGTCGTCCAGTCGGATCACAGACCCCTCGTCGCTGGCCACGTCGAGAGCACCCTCGAAGCCCCGTCGCGTGATCGAGACGCCAGGCGAGGTTTCGACGACGACGTGGCCGACTGCCTCCTTGCGCCGGTCGAGTGCGTTCCTGACGAGTGCCCCGGTCGAGCGCTCGTCAGGGTTCAACCCCTGGAGGGCGCCCCCCTCGAAGCGAACTGTGTACTCGTCACCGAGGACAAGGTGGACACGGACAGCCTCGCGGATGTCGTGAGAGAGGAGGAGCGCAGCCGTGACACACCGACAGAGGGCGTCCAGCCGCCCGGCCCCCGGGAGGTCGTCGAGCGAGAAGTCGGCTGTCGTCGGCGCCTCGTGACCGACGACGAGGAACTGACGCATACCCACGGATCGCCCCCGTACCTATAGAAGCTACCGGGTCATACTACCGGCTATAAGCCTGTGGGCATATTCGACCCCGTGGGGGGTTGAAATTGCTCACAAAGTTATAGCCGTCAGTATACCGGTCGACGTAAGCCCTGATACTTTCAGCCGGGAACGTCCGGCTGAGAAGTATCAAAAGTTACGTCGACCGGTATATCAGTCGACGAGGTGCTCGATCTCCTCGCCAGTCGCAGTCAGCAACGGTCCGGGGACGGTACACGCGAGTGCAGACGCGGCCACTCCGTAGGTGAGCGCCTCGGGGAGCTCGGCCCCGTCGATCAGTTGCCCCAGGAGCGTCCCGACGAAGGCGGCCTGTCGCCCGGTCGTGTCGACTGTCTCCGTCTCGATGCCATCCCGGCCGTGGACCACGTTCGTCCCGGGCGTGTCACGGAGTGCCGCCACACCCCCGTCGCTGCTCGTGATGACCACTGTCTTCAGGTCGTGCTCTGCGGCGATCGTGTGTGCGAGTTCCCGGGGTTGGCCGGTCGTCTCGAAGACAGTCTCCGCGCCGCTCTCGCTCGCGACGAACAGGTCGAAGTCGGTGACAAGGCTGTTGAAGGCCTCCCGGTACCCCTCCGCCGACTCGAGGCCGGGCCGGTAATCGAGAGCCACGGCGGTGGTGACGTCGCTCCCCCGGGCCGCCCGGAGCATCGCTTGTGTGGTCGACTCCGCCTGCTCCGAGAGGACTGCCGTACTCAGCCCCGACAGGGCTGCACCGGCATTCTGTATCAGTTCGATCGGGAGGTCGCCGGGATTCACCGACGCGATGGCTGTGTCCCCGTAATCGTACCGGACGCTCCCCGGTCGCGGCTGGCGCCCCGGGTCGCGGAAAACGAGCCCCTGACGTGTTCTATCGGCGTCTGCCCAGGCGATCTCCGTCTCGATGCCGTACTGTCGCAGCTGTCCGAGAATCCGCCGGGCGAATGGCGACTTCGGGAGCCGCGACACCCAGGTGCTCCCCCCGCCGAGCGCGGCTCCGGCCACCGCCGCGCCGCTCTCAATCCCCTCGGCGTGCGTCCGCACACTCCGTGCCGTTGCGAACCGCTCGTTCCCCGGCGGGGAAAGCTGCAGAGCAGTGTCCCCGAACGTGACTAGTTCGGCCATATTCGAGTTATCCAGAGCGAGCGGTTATAATTCCGTTGACGGTTTCAGCCGCCGTGACCGGGGTAGTCCCGCTCGAAGCGTGCCTCCAGTTCCTCCCGGTCGAGTTCGATCACGACCGGGCGGCCGTGCGGGCAGGCGTAGGGGTTCTCGCACTCGTCCAGCGTCGACAGCAGGTCGACGACCGCCCCCTCCGTGAGCGATGTATTGCCCGTGATCGAGGGGTAGCAGGCGAGGTCCGCGAGCAGGTCGTCTGCGACCGCCTCGACTGTCGCTCCCGCCTCCGGGCCGTCCGTGACGAACTCCGCAAGGACGTCCCGCAGGAGGTGCGGGTCGGCGGCATCGGCGACCAGCGTCGGGACGGTCCGCACCTCGACGGTCCGGTCGTCAGTTCGCTCGGCGCGAAAGCCCAGCCGCGCGAGTGCGTCGGCGTGAGCCTCGAAGCGGTCGGCCTCGCCGGCGGTCAGCGACAGCCCGACTGGCTCCGCTAGGACCTGCGTTCCCACGTCGCCGCCCAGCGACTCGCGCAGCCGCTCGTAGTTGATCCGCTCGTCGGCCGCGTGCTGGTCGACGAGGACCATCCCCTCCGCCGTCCCGGCGACGACGTAGGTGTCGTGGATCTGTCCGAGCACGCGCATCGCTGGCAGCGAGTCGAACTCCCGGACGCCGGGGGCGTCGGCGTCACCGAGTCGGGCTTGCTCGCCAGTCTCCCTGAACTTCCGGTCCTGACTCGCCTCGCGTTTCGTGTCGTCGCTCTCCCGGGGCGTCTCCGTACCCCCTCGCTGTGCCCTGGTCGGCCCGGACGATGTTGGGGACGCTGTCGAGCTGTCGTCTGCCTGGCTCCCGTCCCCCGCTTTCGTCGCCTCCGGGGTCGTGCCGCTCCCTTCCGGTACCGACCTGGCCGCGCTGGCGTCGTCCGTTCCGGCTCCCCCGTGGTTGGCCCCGCCATCCTCGCCGGGCCTGATCTCGGTCTGTTCGGGCGCGGACTCTCCGCGGGGCGCAGACGAGCGTATCAGCCCCTCGGACAGCAATGTCTCCTCGACGGCCGCCCGGACCTGCTCGCGTATGTCCGCCTCCTCTGCGAAGCGCA
Organism: Haloarculaceae archaeon; assembly: GCA_036626435.1. Taxonomy (GTDB): domain Archaea; phylum Halobacteriota; class Halobacteria; order Halobacteriales; family Haloarculaceae; genus SW-9-67-25. The sequence continues at coordinate 28,584 of JAZKRS010000006.1, forward strand.
CCTCCAGCTTGCGGGGGTGGACGTTCACGTCCACGTCTGCAGGATCGACCGCCAGATCGAGGACGGCAAAGGGATAGCGGTCCGGGGCGAGCTGGGTATCGTAGGCCTCGACGACGGCGTCCCGGATCGCAGTGGACGTGACGTACCGGCCGTTGACGAACGTCGAGAGGTAGTCACGCGACGCCCGATTCGTCTCGGGGTGGCTCACGAGGCCGGTCACGCCCTCCAGCGGCCCCTCGGGGAGGCTCCCGCCGTCGATCCGGGCCATCGCTTCGGCGACTTCGCGGCCGTAGACAGCCATGACTGCCTCCCTGCGGTCGCCCCGCCCGGCGGTGGCGAACGTCTCGCGGCCGTCGTGGGACAGCGAGACTGCCACGTCGGGGTTCGCGAGCGCGTAGCTCGTGACGACCGTGTTGACGCGGGCGAACTCCGTCGACTCCTGCTTGAGGTACTTCCGGCGCGCGGGGACGTTGTAGAAGAGATCCCGAATCTCGACCGCTGTCCCCTCGGGGCAGCCCGCCGGTTCGACGGCTGTCACCTCGCCGCCCTCGACGGTGAGTTCGGTGCCCCGCCCCGCGGCCCCATCCGGGCGCTGGCCCGCGTTCGGACGGGTCGTGATCGTGAGCCGCGAGACCGCACCGATGGCGTGCAGCGCCTCGCCCCGGAAGCCGAGCGTGCCGACACCCCCCTCCAGGTCGCCGATGTCGGTGATCTTGCTCGTGGTGTGTTCCTCGACCGCGCGGCGGACTGCCTCCCCGGTCATCCCCTGGCCGTCGTCGGTGACCCGGATGCGCTCGGTTCCGCCGGCCTCGACGGCCACTTCGACCCGCGAGGCGCCTGCATCGAGGCTGTTCTCGACCAGTTCCTTGACGACGCTCGCGGGCCGTTCGACCACCTCCCCGGCCGCGATGCGCTCGACCGTGCCGGGGTCGAGTTCGCGGATGTCGGTCATCGTCTACTCCTGGGCCCCCGGGCTCCAAAACGTTCCGCATCGGCGCCCGCTCCGCCGGCCGTCTACTGCAGCCGGTAGCGCAACAGCGCCGCGATGCCGCCCAGGTTCGCCAGCTGTCGTCCCGGATCGAACTCCCCGGAGAAGACTGTCACCTCGCCGCCCTTCTGTTCGGTCGTCTCGATGATCGCGTCTGCGTCGACGTCCCACTCGCCTTCGCCTCCGCGCTCTTCGCGCAGGTGCTCGTCCAGCACCAGCAGGTGTTCGATCGCGCCGTAGTCGGCGGCCTTTGCGACCTGTTCGGGGCCGTACGCGACCTTCACACCCTCGGCGATTCGCTCGGTGAGTTCGTCGATGAGCTCCGACTCCTCGGCGATTCGGGTCTCGCGCTGGACGTCGTCGACTGCGCCCCGTTTGAGCACCTCGTGGACGCCGCGGTCCCCGACGCCTGCCGTGTCGACGCTCGTGATCCGGTCTGTCAGCCCGGGCGCTTCCTCCTCGATGTACGAAAGGGCGTCCTGCTTCGTGAAGCCGGGGCCGGCCAGGATGATCGCGTCCGGGTCGATCCGGCGGAGCACGTCGGTCAGCTCCGCAAACAGCTCCGAGCGCGGGCGAGCGTACTCGCCTTTCCCGGTCGGCCCCGTGATGGTGGCCCGCTCCTCGGTGCCGTACTGGGCGACCGTGTGGACGTGTGCCTCACCCTCCTCGACGGTCGCGATGGCGACGTCGGGGTTCTCCGCGGCCTCGACGGCCGCCTCGAGGCGCTCGCGCTGGTCGGGCTTCCAGACCTTCTCGATTTCGATCTCGTCGCGGTCCTCGACGTTGAGCGTGTGGTGGTGGCCCAGCTGGTCCTCCCGGGAGCAGTCGGCGATCACGCCCCCGACTCGAAGGCGGTTCGCGAACTTGGCGAACTCGACGTCCTCGACGTCGACCTCGACCCAGAGGTGTTCGCGCTCTCCGCCCGTATCCCGGAGCTGGTCGTCGTCGCGCTGGATGCGCCGGGTCGTATCGCCCGCGACCCGGTCGCCCGGTTCGACGACGTGTGAGAGGTGCCAGAGGTCGTCCAGGCTCTCCGGAACGAGCGTCAGGCGCTCGCGGCCTCCCTCCCGCTGTTGCCGGTCCTCGATGCGCATGCCCCCTCTCGGAGGGTCCCGGATAAGTGGCTGCTGGTCCCCCGCGGAGCCTCGGCCGTCCGTCGCACTCAAGCCCGCCGAGCCCCTGTCCCCGAGCATGTATCAGGAAGCTTCGGAGACGCTGTGCGCTGACGACGCCCTCGGCGCGCTCGTCGAGCGACACGGTCCGCTCCGACTCGATCCCAGCGACGACCTCTACCGGCGTCTCGTCGTCTCCATCCTGCGCCAGCAGGTCTCGATGGCCTCCGCCGAGGCCACCCGCGAGCGTCTGTTCGACGTCGTCGAGGTGACACCCGAGGAGGTACTCGCGGCCGAGGAGGGGACGCTGCGGGACGCCGGCCTCTCCCGACAGAAGACCCGCTACGTCCGTGCCGCCGCGGAGACGTTCATCGCGGAGGGCTACGAGAAGGCCGACTTCGCCGAGATGGCCGACGAGGCGATCGTCGGGACGCTGACCGGGATCACCGGCGTCGGGGAGTGGACTGCGCGGATGCAGTTGCTCTTTACCTTCGGCCGGCCCGACGTCTTCCCGGTCGGCGACCTCGGGGTCCGGAAGGGAATGTGGGCGCTGTTCGACGAGAGTCTGTCCCGTGCCGAGATGATCGAGGAGGCCAAGCGGTGGGAGCCGTACCGGAGCTACGCCTCGCTGTACCTCTGGCGGGTCGAAGAAGACATCGCTGCGAGCGTCGCGGAGGTCCACGAGACCTGACCCCGACTGTTTTGATGGTCCGCTCTCCAAGAGAATGATAGAGTCGCAGTCAATCGGCACCGAGGATCAATGACACGGTACGCAACGTACGTCGAGGGCGGGGCAATCTACGTCGGGACCGGCGACGGCCGTCTGGCAGTCGGCGACGTGGAAACCGTCCTCGATACCGTCGGCGGCCCCTCCTGGACCATCCGGTACTCCGAGGAGTACAAGCAGCGCCACCCGGACCTCGAGACGTCCGACGAGGGGCTGACCGTCGACGTCGTCGACATGATGCAGGCGATGACCCACTCCGAGCGGTTCGTCGAGACGCTCGCCGCCCAGCCCGCAGAGCCGACCGGTGGCGACGACGTCTCCCCTCGGCTCGGGCTGTTCGTGGGGAAACTCCTGGAGAACCTCGAAAGCGGCGTCGACTAGCTCCCCTGGTCGGCAAACTCGTCGAGCGAGCGCTGCCCGGACCGCTCTGTCGACCGTGCTGGGCTGTCATTCGAATCCGAACGCCCGTCAGCCGCTCGTCCCTGGGGTCTCGAATCGGTCACGTCGTCGTGCAAGCTATCGAGTGTCGCCTGCTCGCCCTTCGCGAAGCTGAGGTTGGAGACCCGGACGCCGAGCTTCCGGACCCGCTCGTCTTCGAACTCCCCGAGCAACTCCAGTGCGACCTCCCGGACCAGGTCGGAGTCGTCGACTGGCCCCGGGAGCGACTCCGCGCGGGTGTGGACGTCGAACGGGGGCGTCACAACCTTGATCCCGATGGTCCGGTAGAGCGCGCCCTTCCGCCTCGCCCGCTCGGCGACCGCAGACGCCAGCGACTCGACGACGTCTCGCTTTCGCTCGGTATCTGTCGTCGCCTCGGTGAACGCCGACTCCCGGGAGAGGCTCTTGGGGTCGCCTCTGGGCTCGACCGGACGGTCGTCCTCGCCGCGGGCGAATCGCCGAACCTCCCGGCCCCGCTCGCCGAAGTGATCCTCGATACGTGAAGCGACCGCGGCTGCGAGGTCGCCAGCGGTCTCGATGCCCATCTCGCGCAGTTCCGCGGCGGTCACCGGTCCGACGCCGTGAACAGATTCGACGGCGAGCGGCGCGAAGAACTCCCGGACTGTTCCGGGTTCGACAACCACCAGCCCGTCGGGCTTGTCGTGGTCGCTTGCGACCTTCGCCGCGCTCATCGTGGGCGCGACGCCGACGCTGGCGGTGACGCCGACCTCCTCGTCGATCCGCTCTTTCAGGTTGCGCGCGAACCCCTCGGGGTCCTCGTCCCACGCCACGCGGTCCGACACGTCCAGATACGCCTCGTCGACGCTGACCTCCCTGACCGTGTCGGCGCAGTCGCCCAGAACGCTCTTGACGTCGGCGGCGACCGACTCGTAGTACTCCATCTCGACCGGGCGATAGAAGCCGGCCTCGGCGACGTCCAGGTCGGGGTCCCCCGCGGCGTCGACCTTCTGCGGGAGGCGGTCGAGTGCCTCGGAGATGGCCTGGGCGGACTCGACGCCGTACTCGCGGGCCTCGTAGCTCGCGGTGGCGACGGCGCCGTGGCTTTCCCCGGCCTCGTAGCCCATGCCAACGATGACCGGTTCGCCGCGCAGCGCCGGTTCGCGGAGGCGTTCGCAGGCGGCGTAGAAGCAGTCGACGTCGACGTGACAGATGACCCGATCTTCGCCGTCGGGCACGCCGGGCAGCCGCTCGACCCGCGCCATACCGACGCCTCGGTCTCTGTGGGGTTAAGCGTCGCCATACCGGGGTGGAACAAAAAGGCCCGCGGTGTGTCCGGCCGGTCCACACCGGGAGCGCTGCCTGGACTGCGGTGCCAATATACCGGACCGTATGCGACGGTCGTTCCCGCCGGAAGCCCCGCTCACCAGGGCTCCGTTAGTGTGTTATTCTCTGCCACACTTAACCTTTGCTGTTCCTGGAAGGCTGTCGACGCTGTTATCATACTGATAGTGATTGCTGTAAGCCATTACCGAATCGACCGCAGAATGTGACGCGGTCGAAACGGTAAACCGTTACAGCAATCACTATGACGGCTATCAGTCACCGGAACACACTTTTTCGTGCTGACAGACCGTCAGACATGGACCTGACCGGACAGCGCCTCGTCGTCACCGGCGGCGCGGGCTTCGTCGGCTCGCATCTCACAGAGCGCCTCGCGCCGGACAACGACGTGGTCGTCGTCGACGACCTCTCGAATGGCCGCCGTGGATGGGTGCCAGATGGTGTCGAGTTCCTGGAAGGGGACTGTACGGATCCGGACGTGGTCGCCGACGCCATCGCCGGCGACGTCGACGCTGTCTTTCACTTCGCCGCGGCCAAGACCGTCGACACCGACCAGCCCCGCCGGCAGTTCGAGGACAACCTCGCGATGACGCACAACGTCCTCCAGCGGATGGCCGACGTCGGCGTGGACCGGCTCGCGTACACCTCCTCGTCGACGGTCTACGGCGAGGCGCCCCGCCCCACGCCCGAGGACTACGCGCCCAAGGAGCCGATAAGCGAGTACGGCGCGGGCAAGCTCGCCGAGGAGGGGCTGATCTCGACGTACGCACACAGCCACGGGATTCGGGCCTGGGTGTACCGCTTTGCGAACATCGTCGGGCCGCGCCTGCGCGGGGCCGTCGTGCCGGATTTCGTAGAGAAGCTCCGCGAGGATCCCGACAGGCTGGTCGTCCTCGGGGACGGCCGCCAGGAGAAGTCCTACATGCACGTCGAGGAGTGTCTCGACGCGATGATACACGTCGTCGAACACGCCGACGCGCCCCTGAACGTCTACAACCTCGGTACCCGGACCACGACATCGGTCGACACTATCGCCGACATCGTCGCCGGGGAGATGGGCGTCGATCCGGCCCGCGAGTACACCGGCGGCGAGCGGGGCTGGACCGGCGACGTCCCCCGGATGCGCCTCTCGGTCGAAAAGCTGTCTGCGCTAGGCTGGGAACCCGCCCAGTCCAGCGACGACGCGATCCGGCAGGCGGCTCGGGAACTCCTCGAAGAACTCTGATACGTCGGGCCGTGCACCCACCGGCGAGCTCGGAGCAGGGCGCTACCGGAATCAACGTGGTTATATTCGGATAGTCCCGAGACCCACGCATGAAACGGCGTGCGGTCCTCGCTGCCCTGGGAGCTGGCGGAGTCGTGGGGCTGGCTGGCTGTTCGTCCGCGCTCGGCCTCGGCGACGGCTCCCCGTGTAACGGGGACGACTGTGACATCGGCATGAACCGGAACGCGTTCATCCCCGAACTCCACGAGGTGACTGCCGGTGACACCGTCGTCTGGAAGAACACGAGCGGCGCCGACCACACGATCACCGCCTACGAGGACCGCATCCCGGCGGATGCGGCGTACTTCGCGACCGGGGGCTACGAGCGCGAGGAGACGGCCCGCGAGAAGTGGTACGACAGCCTCGGCGGCGGTCTCGGGCCGGGCGAGACCTTCGAGCACACCTTCGAAATTCCCGGCAGTTACAGTTACGTCTGTATCCCGCACGAACGGGCCGGCATGGTCGGGACGATCGAGGTCTCCGAGTAGCCGATTCGGGTCAACCTGGCCTCGGGAGCGGTTCGCGAAACCTAAGTACCGGCAGCCGAAACCCCCGCTAGAGAGCCTATGACAGCTGGCAGTCACGGGTCCGGCTACTCGCTCGGCCCGATACCCACCTGGTTCCGGTTCAGACACCTGCTCACGGCGACGCTCGCGCTCGTCGCCGGGACGATCCTGCTCGGCATCGCGGCGAAGGCGACCGGGTCAGGGCTCGCCTGTCAGGCACAGTGGCCACAGTGTGACGCGGGCCCCTTCAACCTCTTCCCGGCGAGCGTCCCGAGCTTCTACGAGTGGATCCACCGCTTTGTCGCCATGTTCGCCGGATTCGGAATTGTCGGCTCCGCGCTGGCCGGCTGGCGGCTCCCCTCGGTCGACAGGCGGGTGGCCGGGCTCGTTGCGGCGGGCGCACTTCTGACGCCGATCCAGGTCTATCTCGGGCGGGCGACCGTGTTACAGTACCAGCTGGAGATCCTCTCGCTCCACTTCTGGACCGCTGTACTCATCTTCTCCCTGTTCGTCGTCGCGACAGTTCTGGTCTGGAAGTCGGCGTTCACCGCGTCGACAGTCACCGGCGCGCTCGCGCTCGGGCTGGCAGCGCTGCCGCTACACGTCGCGCTCAGTCCGACCGATATCGGGGTTGTGACGAACTACTCGCCGACCATGCAGCTGCTGCAGTACGCCGTGACGCTCGCTCTGCTGGCGTCGGTCATCGTCGCGGCGATGGTCGGCCGGTGGCGCCTCGCCGACCGCCGGCTGGTCGCCCTGCTGGTCGGCTCGGGCGTCGTCGCGTTCGCGGTCGCGTACCTCGGGCGCCGGGCTGTGATGACGTTCAGCCCCGCCCTCGAACAGCTGTACCTCGCACTCGCCGCGGTTCTCTTCGTCGCGTTCGTCGCTGGGATCCTGGGAAACCGCTCCGTGACTGCGCGCCGGAACACAGGCTCCTGACGGCACCCCTCCCAAAGTGACGAGTTTACACGAAATCGGACAGCCCCGACTGCTGGCCGTCGTCTGTTTCGTCCCGTGATTCTGAACCACCGCTCCCGGCGCTGTCTTCGCTGTCGTCGCCCGACGCCGGTTGCTGATTCGTCCCGGCCGAGCCATCCCCGTCAGTTCCGCCGGACTGTGGTTCGTCGCTCGTGGCGTCGCCCCCCTCGAAGGCGCCCTCGGCGTGTTCGGCGGTCTCGTCCTCCCGGAGCGTCTGTGCGTCCTCGACGATGGACTGGACCTTGTTCGTGTTCTCGCCGCTCCCGGTAACGAAGGCGACGTGCTCGGCGTCGAGATCGTACTTCGCGGCCATCGTGACGGTGAGTTCGCGGTTCTTGCAGTGGTGGGTCATCGCCGCGAGGTGGGGCATGATCTCGCGGCGGGCCGTCCCTGTCGAGACACCGCCGTGCTCGGCGATCTGTCTGGCGACGTAGTCGCGCTTGTCCCGTGTCCCGCGGGTCCGGCCGAGCTTCGACCAGTAGCTCGGCGGCCCGTAGCGGGTCCACCCGCCCTTCGGTTCGCGGCGGGCTGCGGCCACGCCGGCTGTCATGTTGTCGGCGGCGTACCGCCAGAACGAGTAGTTCTGTGTCGCGCGCACACGGCCCAGCCAGCGGTCGGCGTTCGCGAGGAAATCATACGCGACAGCAAGCTCCTCGCCGTGGTAGTCCTTTGGCATGTTGTCCTCGATCCAGTTGATGAGGTCGTCGGGCGTCTCGTCGACGTCGTAGGACGCCTCCAGGGCCTCCTGCGGGCCGGCTTCCTTGATGACGGTATCGAGGTAGTCGAACACGCCCTGCGTGCGGTCGCGCTCGCCCGTCACCACGTCTTCGGCGGTGAGTTTCTCCCGCCCTTCGGCCTGGGCCTGCAGGTCCTTGACCGCCCCACGGAGGTCGCCGCTGTTCATCTCTGCGATGGCCTCCAGGGCCGCATCCTCGAACTCGATCCCCTCCTTGCGGCAGATGTCGCGGAGGACGGGCACGATTGACCGCTTCGAGACGTCGCGGAACTCGACTTCCTGGCAGGCGTTCCGGAGTGCCTTCGACATCTCGTAGAAGTCGTTTGCGACGAGGACGATCGGCTGGCCCGCCGACTTGACGATCTCGGTCACCGCACGCGAGCCGCCGCGGTCGACGTTGCCATGGAAGTTGTCGGCCTCGTCGACGATGATCAGCTGCCGGTCGGACCCGCCGAGGGTGGCGTTGCGGGAGGCACGGCCGGCGAGGCGCTCGATGTCGTCTGCCGTCCGGGAGTCGCTGGCGTTGAGTTCGACCTGGTCCCAGCCCATGTCCGAGGCCAGGGCGTGGGCCGCGGATGTCTTCCCCACGCCGGGCGACCCGTGGACGATGACCGCCTCGCGGTGCTCGTCCCAGGTCTCGGCCCACTCCCGGAAGTCGTCGCGCGCCGAGTCGTTCCCCCGCAACTCCGAGAGCGACGACGGGCGGTACTTTTCGGTCCAGTCTACCATTACACGCGAATAGACGTGAGCCGCGTTTAGTGGTTCCGGAGGGCCCTCCCCCAATACTGTTAAGTGGCGCGGCAAGCTCGGTGAAAGTAATGACGGACGACCCCGAGGAGGGGATGTTATCCTGGGACGAGTCCGTGTTCCGGGACGAGCACGTCTTCGAGATCGACTACGTGCCCGAGAGCTTCCTCCACCGGGAGACACAGATGGAGAGCCTGAAGTACGCGCTCAGGCCGGCGGTGCGGGGTTCGCGGCCGCTGAACGTCATGGCCCAGGGGCCGCCCGGCACCGGGAAGACGACAGCGGTCCAGATCATGTTCGACGAGTTGCACGCACAGACGGAGGTCCAGGCCGTGCGGGTCAACTGCCAGGTCAACTCGACGCGGTACTCGGTGTTCTCGCGGCTGTTCGAGGGCGTCTTCGACTACGAACCGCCCTCTTCTGGCATCTCGTTCAAGAAGCTGTTCTCGCAGGTGACCGACCGGCTGGTCGAGCAAGACCAGGTGCTCGTGGTCGCGCTTGACGACGTGAACTACCTCTTCTATGAGTCCGAGGCGTCCGATACGCTGTACTCGCTTTTGCGCGCCCACGAGGAACAGGGCGGGGCGAAGATCGGCGTCATCGTCATCTCCTCCGATCTCGACCTGGACATGATCGAGGCGCTGGACGGCCGCGTCCAGAGCGTCTTCCGCCCGGAGGAGGTGTACTTCCCGAAGTACGACGAACCCGAGATCGTCGAGATCCTCCGCGAGCGCGTCGATCGGGGCTTTCACGAGGGTGTCCTCGATACGCCAGTTCTGGATCGGGTCGCACAGCTCACCGCCGACCAGGGCGGCGACCTGCGGGTGGGCATCGACCTCCTGCGCCGGGCCGGCCTCAAAGCGGAGATGCGCGCCTCCCGGACAGTCGAGTCACAGGACGTCGAGGAAGCCTACGACACCTCGAAGTACGTCCACCTCTCCCGGCGGCTGCGGGGGCTGTCGGACTCCGAGACGGCGCTCGTCGAGGTCATCGCCGAACACAACGGCGAACGCGCTGGCGACATTTACGACGTCTTCAACGACCGGACTGACCTCGGATACACCCGCTACTCGGAGATCATCAACAAGCTCGACCAGCTGGGGATCATCGACGCGACCTACACCGACGTGGAGGGGCGGGGCCGCTCGCGCGAGCTGACGCTGAACTACGACGTCGAGGCCGTCCTCGACCGGCTCTGACGACTGGCCCGGTCGCCCAACAGTCAGACCGAGGAAAGCGCCTCGAAGGTCCGGTCGGCCCACTCAACGGCGTACTCGGCGCCGTGGTCGCGGTAGGCTGCGGCGTCGAGTGCGTCGAACGGTGCAGGAACGTCGCCGGCGTGTTTGACGGCGCTGCAGGCCAGTTCAGCAGCGTCCCCGAAGTCGGTACGTCCCTGTGCCATCGCTTCGGAGAGGCCATCGAGACGTGGTTCGAGGCGTTCGCCCGCGTCCAGCCACGCCGCGAACAGGTTAGGGTGCTCGTTCTCCCAGGCGGCGAAGACGTCCCGGGTCGCCAGCCCGAGGTAGGCGTCGTAACAGGCCGCGGCGACCTGGTAGGTGCCCGTCGAGTCGAGGTACCTCCGGGCGGCCGCCGCGAAGGGCGGGTAGCGGGACGCGAAAAAGCCCAGGAAGTGTTCGGGATCGCCGAGACCCACCTGGACGAGCGCCTCGGCGACCAGGAACTCGACGAATCCCTCCGGCGAGCCGTCGAGGCGGGGTTTGACGACTATCACTGGGGGATCGGTCTGACGGGTCCACATCACGCCGCCGTCGCCGGGCATCCCCACGGTAAACTCGTCGCCAGCGTACCGCTGGAGCATCTCGGGCGAGTTCGCCGGGAGCCACTCGCTGGGCGCGGATGCAGGATCGAGCGCGTCCACGAGGAGGCCGAGATCCTCCGCCTGCGCGGGCGGGAGCATCTCGAAGTCGCGGTCGCTGTCGAGCACGAGCGCGTGGGGGGCGTGTAACTCCCGGACTGCGGAGATTTCGTCGTCGAGCGGGCGCTCGCTGAACATCAGGCTAGCGCGAGGTTGATCACGAGGAAGACGACGAGGAGTGCCGAGACCCCGACGGTTCCCAGGACGACCTTCGTTGCGGTACTCATATCCGGTCGTTCGGTCAACAGCGACAAAAAGGCTCAGATTTCCGCCGGAAGGTCACGCTTATGAGTGGGCGCATCCCATCGGCTGATAGGTATGTCCGAGGACGTCCCGGAGACGCCAGTCAGCGAGATCATGAGTATCCCGGTCGTGTCGGTGACCGAGGAGACGACGCTGAGCGATGCCGCGAGCGCCCTCGCAGAGGAGCGTGTCGGCTCGCTGGTAGTCGGCGAAGACATCATCAAGGGCATCGTCACCGAGACAGACATCGTCCGCGCGGTGGGTGACGGCCTTGACATGATGGAGACGACCGTCGGGGACCTCATGAGTGACCCGGTCGTCACCATCCGTCCCCACGAATCTGTCCGTGTTGCGGGTGAGCGGATGGGTCACAACGGCGTCAAGAAGCTCCCGGTCACCGAGAGCGGCGAACCGGTCGGCATCGTCACGACGACGGACCTCGCACACTTCTTCCCGCGCAACCGCATCCGGATGGCCGACCAGCCCGAGCGCGACGTCAGAGAGGGCGAGTTCGAGTAGTCGTACTACCGGCTCTCAGCCGTCCTCGCTCGCCTCCCCGCCGGCACCGACGCTGGCCCTGCGGGCCACGGCTTTCCATCTCCCCGAGTGAAACCGCCCGGTGTTGACGGCCGCCTTCGTGTAGAAGTCCCCGAGTATCGCCAGAAAGATAGCGACGGTTCCCATCCCCATTCCAGGGGTGATCGAAATACCGCCGAGAGTGATCGAGAAGGCCGCCGGGAGCGCGAGCGCGGCCAGGGGCAGACGGACGACGTACGAGCCAAGGAAGGTCCCGTAGAGCGGCCAGCGGGTATCACCAGCCCCCCGGAGGCTCCCGCGCATGACCCGGGAGGCGCTGAACCCGGCGGTTCCGAGGCCGAACACGCGGATGAAATCGACCGTGAGCGCGACGTGTTCGGTCCCGAAAAGCGCCGCGATGGGGCGGGCGCCGGCGACCAGGGCCGCCCCGAAGAGCAACTGCGTAGCGAGGCCGATCCGCAGCGTCTGCCAGCCGTAGTGAGTCGCAGCGCCTTCCTCGCCGCCGCCGATGGCCTGCCCGACGAGCGTGCTCGCGGCGGTCGCATACCCCCAGGCGGGCATCAGCGCGAGCAACATCACCCGCCGCCCGATGGCGTAGGCGGCAAGCGCCGGCGTCCCGATCACCCCCAGGACGAACAGGAACGGAAACCGGGCGGTCGACTGGAGCAGGCGCATTCCCGTAAGCGGCGTCGCGACGCGGACGATCTCCGCAGTCAGCGAGGCGTCGAACTGCGGCCCGCGGAGCGGCAGCGAGATAGCGTACCGACCCGAGGCGAGCAACGCGAAGAAGATCAGCCCGGCGAGCGCGTTGGCGATGGCTGTCCCCAGTGCCGCGCCGACGACGCCGAGGCGGGGTGCGGGTCCGAGTCCGAACACGAGCACGGCGTTGAGAACGACGTTTGTCGGCAGCGACAGCAGCCGGACGTACATCGGGGTGCGCGTGTCGGCGCTGCCCGCGAGGGCGCGTGCAGCCACCATACTCCAGAAGCGGAAGGGAAGGGAGAGCATCACCACGGCCAGGTAGGCCGCGCCGAAGCCCACGACTGCGGGGTCGTCAGACAGCAGGGCAACCAGTGGTTCGGCGAACACCCAGGACAGCGCCGAAAGCGGGATAGCGACCGCGAGTGCGAGCCACAGCGACTGCTTGACCGCGAGGTCTGCCCGGTCGCGCTCGCCGCCCCCCTGCAGGCGGGAGACGACGCTGATCGTCCCGGAGGTGAGCGCGAGCGAGAGGCCGAAGCCGATGAAGTAGTACTGAAAGCCAAGTTCCAGGCCGGCAATGGCGGCGTCGCCCAGCGCGAGGCCGACAAAGACGAAATCGGCCATCCGCAGAAGGACCCGGAAGCCGCCGGTGACCATCACGGGGACTGCGAGGTCGAACGCCTCAGTCGCCGGGTCGCGGTCGACCAGGCCGAGACGGGCAAGCGCCGCTGGGAAGTGATCGATCAGCCGCCGCGCCGTGCCACGGACACTCATCTACCTGCATCTCGGCCGGGGCACGCACCTGCCTTTCGTCTCGGGTAGCTGTGCTTTTGTCTGTGGCGGCGCTTTCCCCGACCATGACGGTCGAAGAAGGAGCGACGTACACCCACGAGCGGACCTTCACCCGGGAGGACGTCCGGCAGTTCGCCGACGTGACGGGCGACACGCAGGCGATCCACACTGAACCGGACGCCGACGGCCGCGTGGTCGTCCACGGCCTCCTGACGGGCAGCCTCCTGACGAAGATCGGCGGCGACCTCACCGTCCTCGCCAGCCGGATGGACTTCCACTTTCGCCGGCCGGTCTACACCGGCGACACGGTCCGGTGTACCTGGACGAACGAGCGCGTCGTGGAGCGGGCCGACGGTCTCGACGTCGTGGCCGAGGTCGTCTGTCACCGCATCGAGGGCGGCGAGCCCGCGGATGTCGTTCTAGAAGCGACCGTCGAAGGGCTCATTCCCGAGGAATGATCTGCTCGTCGTCGTCGTAGACTGCGATGGCGTCAACCGGGCAGGCCCGCGCGGCGAACTTCGCGTCGAGTTCGGCGCCCTCGGGCACCTCGCGGGCGAAGAGGTCCGCCTCCAGTTCCTCGCCCCCGGCCAGGTCGGCCTTGCCGTCGTCCTCGTCCCTCTCGAAGGCGTCCCACTCGGCGACGCACTGGAACATCCCGATGCAGGTGTCGCGGTCGAACTCGACTCGCATGGGGGGTGATGGACTCCGAACGGACAAAAAACGACCGCTCGACGCGACGCGAACGAATCTTTAAACCAGGACACGCCCGAAGGAGGTGATAATGGACGTCGCGGACATCCCGGGCGCCCCCGACTGGCTGCCCGGCCATCTGCGCGAGGGGGGCATCGAGGAGCTGTACCCGCCCCAGGCCGAGGCTGTCGAGGCTGGTGTCACCGAGGGCGAGAGCCTCGTGGCGAGTGTCCCGACAGCGAGCGGCAAGACCCTCGTCGCCGCGATGGCGATGCTCGCGAGTGTCGACCTGGGCGGGACGGCCCTCTACATCGTCCCGCTGCGCGCACTGGCCAGCGAGAAGCGCGAGGAGTTCGAGGAGTTCGAGGCCTACGGGCTGGACGTGGGCGTCTCGACGGGCAACTACGAGTCCGAGGGGGGGTGGCTCGCCGACAAGGACGTGGTCGTCGCGACCAGCGAGAAGGTCGATTCCCTCGTGCGAAACGACGCCCCGTGGCTCGACGACCTGACCTGCGTGGTGGCAGACGAGGTCCACCTCGTCGACGACGCCGAGCGCGGGCCGACCCTGGAGGTGACACTCGCAAAGCTGCGCTCGCTCAATCCCGGGCTGCAGATCGTGGCGCTGTCGGCGACCATCGGCAACGCCGCCGAACTCGCCGAGTGGCTGGACGCTGACCTCGTCGACTCGACGTGGCGGCCCATCGACCTGAAGAAAGGCGTCCACTACGGGGAGGCGCTCCACCTCGAGGACGGGAGCCAGTCGCGGGTGCCGGTCCGTAACAACGAGGACCAGACCGCCGCGGTCGTCCGCGACACCCTCGACGACGGCGGTTCCTCGCTGGTGTTCGTCAACTCCCGGCGCAACGCCGAGGCCGCCGCACGCCGGCTCGCGACTACGACCGGCGACTTCCTGACCCCCGACGAGGAGGAACGGCTCGCCGAGGTCGCGGCGGAGATCCGGGATGTCAGCGACACCGACACCAGCGACGACCTCGCCGACGCCGTCGAGGGGGGCGCCGCCTTTCACCACGCCGGACTCGCGCGCGCACACAGGTCCCTGATCGAGGACGCCTTTCGCGACCGGCTGCTGAAGTCGATCTGTGCGACGCCGACGCTCGCGGCGGGCGTGAACACGCCCAGCCGCCGGGTCGTCGTCCGGGACTGGCGGCGCTACAGCGGCTCTGCCGGCGGGATGGCCCCCCTCTCCGTGCTGGAGGTCCACCAGATGATGGGGCGAGCTGGCCGCCCGGGGCTCGACCCCTACGGCGAGGCAGTCCTCGTGGCGTCCAGCCACGACGAACTCGACGAGCTGTTCGAGCGGTACGTCTGGGCCGACCCCGAGCCGGTCCGGTCGAAGCTGGCCGCCGAGCCCGCCCTCCGGACGCACATCCTCGCGACCGTCGCCTCCGGCTTTGCCCGCTCGCGGGCCGGCCTGCTCGACTTTCTGGAGGGGACGCTCTATGCCTCCCAGACCGCCGAGCGGGGACGGCTGGAGACCGTGACGGACAGCGTCATCGAGTATCTCGTCCGGAACGACTTTCTCCAGACGGAGTCCGGCTCGGAGGGGACAGAGCTCTCCGCGACGAGCCTCGGCCACACCGTCTCGCGGCTGTATCTGGATCCGATGAGCGCCGCCGAGATACTCGACGGCCTCCGGGACCTTGCGGATCGGGACGACGACCCCTCGGCGCTCGGGCTCTACCATCTCGTCGCGCGGACGCCGGACATGTACGAACTCTACCTGCGCTCGGGCGACGAGGAGGAGTACACGATGCTCGCCTACGAGCGCGAGCGCGAACTCCTGGGGCGCGCCCCCTCCGAATTCGAGGACGCCTTCGAGGACTGGCTGTCGGCGCTCAAGACCGCCCGCCTGCTGGAAGACTGGGCCAGCGAACTCGAGGAGGACTCGATCACCGAGCGGTACGGCGTCGGCCCGGGCGACATCCGCGGGAAGGTCGACACCGCACAGTGGCTCCTGGGCGCCGCCGAGTCGCTCGCCGCCGAACTGGACCTGGGCGTCGGCCCCGCCATTCGCGAGGCGCGGACTCGCGTCGAACACGGCGTCCGCGCGGAACTGGTCGACCTCGCCGGGGTGCGGGGCGTCGGCCGCAAGCGCGCTCGCCGACTGTTCGAGGCCGGTGTCGAGACCCGCGCCGACCTCCGGGAGGCCGACAAATCAGTCGTTCTCGCCGCCCTGCGCGGCCGCGAGAAGACCGCCGAGACCGTCCTCGAGAACGCCGGCCACCGCGACCCCTCGATGGCCGACGTCGATCCCTCGGAAGACGTTTCCTACGAGGGTACTGACGTCGGGGCGAACGGAGGGAGTGGAGGCGGAGGGGAGACGCCGGAGGATCAGTCGAACCTGGGTGACTTCTGATGCGGGTCGTCGAAGGTATCGCGACAGTCGCGGACGTCGACGCGTTCGTCGCGCGACTGGGCGAGATCGGCGAGGAACACGGCGCGGCCGTCCAGGCCTTCGACGCGCGGTACGTCGTCGGTCGCGAGCACCTCGAACGGGCCGTCGCCCTGGCCAATCGGGCAATCCGGCGCGACGACGCTATCGCCCGGGAGCGGACAGTCGAGATCCTCCTGTACGCGGCCGGCCGCCGGCAGATCAATCGTGCGCTGGAAATCGGCATCTCCGAGGGGGAGTGTCCGACTGTCGTGGTCGTCGACGGCGGCGAGGAAGCCGGCGCGGCCGAGGCCGTCCGCGAGTTGCTCGAATCAGCACAGACGCTGGGGGGGTACGATCGCGACCGCGTGATGGACTTCTTCGAGGTCGACGAGCGCGAACTGGCCGCGACCTCCGGGACGATGACGGACCTGGTGTGCGAACGCGTCGCGCTGTTGACTGTCGAGAAGTGACAGTTACAGGTAGCGGCAATAATCTCTCCTACACGAGTGTATAGGCTCGTGGTTAGAGTTGACACGTGACATGAGTGATGCCGAACAACCCGGCGAGTCAGACACGCACGAACACCACGACCATCCCGACGTCGAAGGGCCGGGCTACCCGACGCCGGCCGCGATGCGCACCGAGAGCGAGCGCGAGCGGACGGCCTACGTAATGGCGCCACGGGTCGGCATGGAAAAGGACGGCCCGGGCTTCGTCGGCGTCGTCGACGTCGATCCCGACTCGGAGACGTACAGCGAGCTCATCGACACCATCGAGATGCCGAACAAGGGCGACGAGCTCCACCACTTCGGCTGGAACGCCTGCTCGTCGTCCTGTCACGCCGAGGGGCTGGCCCGTCAGTACCTCCTCGTCCCCGGCCAGCGGTCCTCGCGGATCCACATCATCGACGCCGAGGACCCGCGCAACCCCGAGATGGTGAAGGTAATCGAGCCCGAGGAGGTGTTCGACCACGACCTCTCGGCGCCCCACACCGTCCACTGTGTCCCGGGGGGCAAGGTCGTTATCAGCATGCTCGGGGACGCGGACGGCGAACTCCCCGGTGGCTTCCTCCAGCTCGACCAGGAGGACTTCAGCATCGACGGCCACTGGGAGGCCGACCGCGGCGAGATGGAGATGAACTACGACTACTGGTACCAGCCCCGCCACGACGTCCTCATCTCGAGTGAGTGGGCCGCCCCGAACACCTACTACCCGGGGTTCGACCTCGAGGACGTCGAGGAGGGCAAGTACGGCGACAGCATCCACATCTGGTCGTGGGAGGACCGCGACCACATCCAGACGCTTTCGTTCGGCGAGGCGGGCCAGATCCCCCTCGAGGTGCGGATGAGTCACAACCCCGAGGAGACCCAGGGCTACGTCGGCGCGGCGCTGTCCTCGAACGTCATCCGCTTCTACGAGGAGAGCGACGGCGTCTGGGACTGGGACGTCGTCATCGACGAGGAGCCACGCGAACATCCCGAGTGGGACATGCCCGTGCCGCCGCTGATCACGGACATCCTCCTGTCCCTGGACGATCAGTACCTGTTCTTCTCGAACTGGCTGCACGGCGACGTGCGGATGTACGACGTCAGCGACGCCGCAAATCCGCGCCTCGTCGACCAGCTGTGGGCCGGCGGGCTCTTCGCCGACCGGCAGGAAGTCGCCGGCGAGGGGATCCGCGGCGCTCCGCAGATGCTCCAGCTCTCGCGTGACGGTCGCCGGCTCTACTGGACGACGTCGCTTTTCTCCTCGTGGGACAACCAGTTCTTCCCCGATATCGCCGAGGAAGGGTCGCTAATGTTGAAAGCCGACGTCTATCCCGACGAGGGCCGGATGGAACTGGACGAGGAGTTCCTCGTCGACTTTGGCGACGCCCCCGGCGGGCCAGCGCGCGCCCACGAGATCCGCTGGCCGGGCGGAGACTGCACCAGCGACGTCTGGCAGTGACCGGGTGCGATACACGGACGGTTGAGCTCCGCTGGCCGGACGGGAGTGCCGAGACGATCACCGCAGAGCCCGGACAGTCGGTCGTCGATGCCGCCGAAGCCGCCGGTGTCGCCGTCCCCTACGGCTGTCTGTACGGTGCCTGTGCCACCTGTACTGCCCAGGTGCTCGACGGGGAACTCACCCACACCGAGCCACCGCGGGCACTGAAAGAGAGCGCACTCGAGGCGGGCTACGTCCTGCCCTGTATCGCCACGCCAGAAACAGACTGCCGGCTCCGCGTCGGACACGAGATCCAGGCCGAGGTTCTGGGCACCCCCTGGAAGTGATCAGTCGGCGGCGAGGGCCTCGGGAAGTTCGTCCACCATGATGACGGCCTCGCCGTCGATGGCGACGTCTTCCCCGTTTACTACCTTGGTCGTCAGCCGGTACTGGCTGTTGCCGAGGTCCTCGACGATCTCGCACTCGGCGGTGATCCGGTCGTCGATGCGCACGGGATTGTGGAACTCCAGGTCCTGCGAGAGGTAGATGACCATTCCGGGCACACGCGCGAGTGCGGCGCTGATCAGGCCACCCACCAGCGTCCCGTGAGCGATGCGGCCGCGAAAGCGGGTCTCGCTGGCAAAGTCGTCGTCGAGGTGGAGCGGGTTCGTGTCGCCACTCGCCGCCGCGAACCGCTGGACGTCGCCCTCCGTGATGGTCTTGGTGAACTCGAAGCGGTCGCCGACGCCGAGTGTCCCCGGATCGTCCGCGGTCAGGTGGGTGTGCCACTCCGGGAGATTCTCGTCGGGGCTGATCCGCTCTGTCGGCCGGGCCTGGTCTTCCCGGTCAGGCTCGACGCCCCATGCCGCGAAGGCCGCACGATTCGCGGCGACGACGCTGTCAAATACATGTGAGGACGTCTCCGTCCACGTCTCCAACAGCGGACTGTGGTCCGGTTCAGAACTCATATGTGACATGTTATGTCGCACCCCTTATTAAAATGTGTGGGTTACTGCCAAACTTCTGGTCAGATCGACCGTCAGATGCGTGTTTACTCTGTTCTTCCAGGAACCAACCCCCGGTATTTTTTATCCTCCCCGCTCGCCTGCTGACCCCGACGAGGCTAGTCGACACTCTGTCCATACACCCCCCTACGTACTGGAACCACTTTATGGTATGGAATGGTATCATATGGTATTCAACGCAACTCTTATGTACTCCAGGGGTGTACGTGTAAGTGACCGATGACAAAGGAGAGCGACGGGCCGACGTGGCCGCCGGCGATGTTCGAGATGTTTCAGGAGACGGGTGAGCAGGCAGTCGAACAGCAGCAACAGCTGCTCGAGCAGATGATGGGCGGATCCGGACTGGATATGAACCACCTCAGCGCCATGTCCCAGATGGCGACGTTCAAGACGCGGATCCAGAGTGGCGGCCGCATCAGCATCCCCGACGCCGAGCGCGAGGCGCTCGACATCGAAGAAGGGGATATCGTCCAGACCGTCGTGCTTCCGGTCAAACGCAACAGGAGTGACTGACAATGGTAGACTACACGAACCCAATCACGACAACCTTCGAGATGCAGCGTACGTCAATCGAGCAGAGCCGGAAGGCCTTCCAGCGGACCGTCGACTTCCAGCAGACCGTCAGCGAGGCAGTCGTCGACGGCCTCGAGAGCCAGGAGACGGCCCAGCAGCGCGCCGTGGAACTTCAGCAGGAGGCAATCCACAGCTCGCTCGACGCCATCGAGGCGAACGTCCCCGGCTCCGAGACCGCCGTCGCCGACGTCCGTGAGGCCGTCGACGAACAGTACGACGTCCTCCTCGAGAACCACGCCGAGGCCTTCGAGGCCCTCGCCGACGAGTTCGAAGAGGGCGTCGCCGCCTACGACGAGATGACCGCCGACTACCTCGAGGCTCTCGAAGAGCAGATTGATCTGCTCCTCGAGGCCCACGAGGACCTCGAACTCCAGGCTGTCGAGGGCGCCGAGCAACTCGAAGAACAGTTCGCGGACCTCCAGGACCAGGTCGAGGACGTCCAGAGCCAGGTCCGGGAAGTTCAGGAACAGGCCGCCGAGACCGTCGAAGCGTAACTCTTCGGAATACTTTATTTTCTACAGATTCAAATACACCATCATGAGCGACACAACCGAATTTCAAGACGACTGGAGCGAGATGCTAGAGCAGATGAACGACGCGGTCGCCGACTCGATCGAGCAGAACATGGAGGCACAGGCCTCTCTCGTCGAGGCCTGGACCGACGCCTTCGACGATTCAGTCCCCGAAGAGGACGTCGTCGAGGAGGGAGTCGAGGGCTACACCCGCGCCTACGAGGTGTGGATGGATGCCGCCGAGGACACCTTCGAGAAGACGACCACGGCGGCCGAAGGCGAGGACGTCGACCCCACAGAGTTCCGTGATCTCTGGCTGCAGTCGGCGAACGAGGCGTTCTCGGAGGTCATGTCGACCGAGGCCTTCGCCTCCGCGAACGGACAGTTCGTCGACGCGATGATGGAGATGCAACAGGAGTTCGACGAGGCCTCCCAGGACGCCATCTCCCAGATGGGCTTCCCGACGCGCGAGGACGTCGTCGAGGTCGGCGAGCGCCTCGTCGAACTCGAGCGCCGCCAGCACGAGGTCGAACAGAAGCTCGACCGCGTTCTCGACGCCGTCGAGGAGTGACCATGGCACTGCACCCACTGTCAGCCGCAGCCGACGCACACAGCCGGGCGATCGACGAACTCGCCGAAGCGACCCGCAAAGGACAGCTGTTGCCAGAACGCCTCGCCGAGATGGAGAACATCGATGTCGGGATGACGCCCTCGAACGTGGTTTACGAGGAGAACAAGCTGGAGCTCCTCCACTACGAATCACGGACTGAGGAGCAAAACGACGTCCCGATCCTCATCGTCTACGCGCTGATCAACAGGCCGTTCGTGCTGGATCTCCAGCCCGGGCGCAGCGTCGTCGAGCGCCTGCTCGATGCAGGCCACGACGTCTACCTCATCGACTGGAACGAGCCCTCCCGGCTCGACCAGCACCTGACGCTTCACGACTACGTCAACCGCTACATCGACAACTGCGTCGACGAGGTCTGCGAGCGCTCGGAGCAGGACGCGATCAACCTCCTCGGGTACTGCATGGGCGGGACGATGAGCGCGATCTACAGCGCGCTCCATCCGGAGAAGATCAACGCCCTCGGGCTGATGGCCGCCGGGCTGTACTTCGACAAGAGTGGCGGCATCCTCGAGGACTGGGGGAGCGAGGAGTACTTCGACCCGGAGGACGTGACCGACACGTACGGGAACGTCCCCGCAGAGATGCTCGACGACGGGTTCAAGCTCATGGATCCGGTCGACAACTACATCACGAAGTACATCACCCTCTACGAGAACCTGGAAAGCGACGGGTTCGTCGGGAACTTCGCCCGCATGGAGCGGTGGCTCGACGAGGGGATCGACCTCGCCGGGGACGCATACGTCCAGTTCCTGAAGAAGATCTATCAGAACAACGAGCTCTACCGCAACGAGCTCGAGATCGGCGGACAGCAGGTCGACGTCGAGGACATCGACATGCCGGTCCTCCAGATACTCGGCGAGTACGATCACCTCATTCCCCCGACGGCCTCCAAGCCGTTCAACGACGTCGTCGGCAGCGACGACGTGAGCACCATCGAGTACCCGACGGGGCACATCGGCCTCTCGGTGTCCTCCTCCTCTCACGAGGACGTCTGGCCGGAAGTCTGTGAGTGGTTCCACGAGAAGTCGGGCGGCGACGACCTCGAGACTGTCTCCGGCATCGGCCCGACCTACGCCGAACGGCTCCGTGACGCCGGCGTCGTGACGACCGCCGACCTCGCCGAACGCGACGCGGCCGAACTGGCCGAGGTCGCCGAGACCACCGAGTCCAACGCCCAGGACTGGCTCGCACAGCTCGACTGACCCATTTTTCGAGGGTATCTATGCGTGTCAGCGTCATCGGCGGCAGCACTGTCACGGACGAGCAGTACGAGAGTGCCCGTGAGGTGGGCCGCCTGCTGGGCGAACGGGGTCACGAGGTCGTCTGTGGCGGCCGCGGTGGCGCGATGGAGGCCGTCTGTCGCGGTGCACAGGCGTCAGGCGGTCACACCATCGGGCTCCTGCCCGGGCGTCGCCGTAGCGAGGCAAACGAGTACGTCGAGACGGCCGTCGTGACCGGCATCGGCAACGCGCGCAATCCGCTCGTGGTGCAAAACGGCGACGCCGTCATCGCGGTCGACGGCGGCCCCGGCACGCTCTCGGAACTCGGCCACGCACTCGATTTCGACCTGCCGGTCGCCGGCCTCGACACCCACCGGATCGACGGCCTCGGGGGCATCGAACACGTCGAGACGCCGGAAGAAGCGGTCGAGTACGTAGAACGTTCTACAGCCAGTCGATGAACGTCCCCTCGATGAGCGTCTCGGATTGCTGGTCGATGTACTCCGACTGCATCCCCCAGATGGCCTCCGCCAGCGGGACACCGTCCTCGACGGCGTCACGGACCAGATTGTGCTTCCAGCGAGCGGGTGAGGTTTCCCGGTCCAGGCGCTCCCGGAGCGGCCGGATGAACTCGTGGGCCTGTTCGGCCGAGACGCCACGGATTGCCAGCCCGTCGCGGGCGAACTCGAAGATTTCGTTGCAGATTGCGTCGAGGCTCTCCGTCTCGGCGCCGTCGCTCGTTATCCACGTCATATCGGCCTGCAGGCCGTTGCGGGCGGCGGCGTAGAAGTTCGACTTCGCGGTCCCCCAGCTGAGCGCGCGGACTGGGTGTTCCCGCCGCGGGAGGCTCTCCATGAGGCCGGCGAAGACCGCCTCGAAGGCCACGCAGTCGCGGATGGTCGGCTGGGCTGGGAGTGGCCGGAACTCGATGCGGGCGTTCGCCTCCGAGCGCGAGGCCCCGTCGAAGACCGGACGGACCCAGCGCCAGTAGCTCCCGTGCTTGTGCCGGAAGTGCGCGAACGCGTCGTCGAAGCGGTCCGTGACGGAAACCTCCATCGGGACGATGCAGGTGTCAGCCGCAATGTCGTCGATGGCCTCCTCGACAGTCTCGAAGTCGGACGGGAAACACACCTTCGGCGACTCGGCGTGATCCCCGGGTGGATTCAACACCGACTCGAAGACCCCAATGCGGTTTTCCATGTGGGCCCCGGCGACAATGTCCCTGGCGGTGGCGTCGTCGTAGAGGTCCGGCGGGAAAAACGGCGAGTTCACGCCCAGCGCGAGCAGCGGCCCAGCGACGCGCAGCGCGTACCGGAAGTACACGGGCAGGTCCGGCGCGTGTGGAACCTGGTAGTGGGGCTGGATGGACGTGATGAGGCTCTCGGGCATCACCGTCTCGCACTCCAGTGAGACGTGTGGCGCGCTGAGTTCGTTGCGCGAGGGGTAGTCGGTGTTGGCCATCGCGTGGTAGCGGACGGCGTCGCTCATGTTCGTCGCGATGCGGACCCCCTCCGCCTCGACGGAATCGGTGAGATAGCCGGACGCCGTCTCGCCGGTCGGCGGGACCGTCCACATCCCGTCGGTCACGAGCTGGATGTTCTCGGCGTTGGTCTTCTCCTGGGCCGGGGCGAAGTGGGCCTGTATCTCCTTTTCCTGGGCGATGATCCCGTACTCGGTCAGGGGATCGGGACCCGTCTGCATCTCCGCGTTGTGCAGGCCGAGTTCCTTCTCGAACCCGATGAGTTCGAGCAGCGGCCGTGACATCCGCCGGAGGCCGTCGGTCCGCGCGTCCACGCTGTACAGCTCCAGTTCGAGACCGATCAGCGCCTGGGTGTTGTCGAAGGTCCCGTCTCGAATCTCCGCTTTCAGGTCCTCCGCCTCAGCCAGCGCCTGCGAACGGAATTTGTCCGGGTCCACCGCGAGCGCCTCGTGGACTGCCGCGGCGAGTTCCGAGGCCGACATGCGCCCCTCTTCGACAGCCAATGATTTGAAAGGTGCGCTACGGGTCGCCGACGTATCGACCGGCTCCGGGGCTCTGTGCCCACGCCCGTACCCCAACTGTCTTGGCCTCCTTCGGCCAACCTTCGGCCGTGAACGACGGGACGGGCGGCACGTACACGCTGCTCATCGAACTGCCGACAGAGACAGGTATCGAGGTCGGTGCGCTCGGCGAGTTACACTTCGAGGCCGGCTGGTACGCCTACACCGGCAGCGCGCTCGGGTCGGGCGGGTTCGCGCGCGTAGACCGCCACCGAGAACTCGCGGCCGGCGACCGGTCGACGCGCCACTGGCACGTCGACTACCTCCTCGGACACGGCGACGCGAACCTCGACCGGGTCGTCCGTTCGGCCGGGGTCGACGCCGAGTGTCGCGTCGCGGCCGCAGTCCGCGGCGATCCGGTCCCGGATTTCGGCTGCTCTGACTGTGACTGTCGGTCACACCTCACGTACTCGCCGGACCGGCAGCCGCTTGTCGAGTCGGTCCTCGGGGCCCACCCCCGCGAGGACAAACGGTGCGGTTCGGGGTGAGCACACCAGAAAGGCGTTTCTCCGGCGGGGCCGACGGCCGAGGCGATGACTGGCCCGGACCTCCACATCGTGGCTTCGACTACCGCCCGAGCGCGTCGAGCGTGACGGCCCAGGCCAGCGCCGCGAGCCCGACGTCCCGGACGAGCACGTCCAGAAAGAGGCCACCTTCGAGGGCTGCGACAAGCGCGAGGTAGCCGACTGTGGCTGAAATCGAGACGGCTGCAACGCCCGCGGTGAGGACAGTCCGGCGATCTGCCAAAATCGCCAGCCCGAAGCCGACCTCCAGGACGCCGTTTAGCAGCATGAATGTGATTGGCGAGACGACGAGCCAGGGCGCCAGCCAGTCGGTAACGTAGGCGGCCCACGCCCCGGGCGCGGCCAGCTTGTGACTGCCCGCCAGCAGAATCATCACGCCGAGTCCGAGGCGCGCGAGTGTGATCGGTCGCGGGGCGCGGACGAGGATCCTCCGAGCTATCTGCATCAACAGAGTGTTGCATCGTCCGAACAAAAACGCCAGCGACACGCGTACCCGGGCGTGTGGCTCCCCAGTCGGGGACAGTCTGTCAGATCGAACTGTCCGCCGGGTTCAAGACGTGTCCGTATAATTCCGACGGATCTGCTCGCGTGACACACCGAAACGACAGAATGATTATCATCTAATCAAACTGTCTTGGACGGTGGCAAGCAACGTCCTGCTGGCGGTCGCGACGATTCTGGTCCTGGGACTCGGGGCTCAGATACTCGCAGGCAGGCTGCGAATTCCGAGTGTCGTTCTGTATCTGGTGATCGGGGTCGTGCTGGGGCCGGAGGTTATCGGCCTCGTGACACTCGAAACCTTCGGCGACGGCCTGGAGATAATCGTCGGTCTCAGCGTCGCGATCATCGTCTTCGACGGCGCGTTCGCGCTCAGACTCGACCACATCCGCGAGGCGTCGACGACGTCTCTACGTCTGGTGACTGTCGGAGCTGTCGTGATGTTTCTGGGGACGGCGACCGCGGTCTGGTGGCTGGAGGGGACCGACTGGGCGATCGCCCTGGTCGTCGGCGCGTTGCTCGTCGCGACGGGCCCGACTGTCATCACTCCCATCCTCGAAATCGTTCGCGTCAGGGAACACGTCGCCGCCGCGCTGGAGACGGAGGGTATCGTCAACGACGTGTCTGCCGCCATCGCGGCGGTGGTCATCTTCGAATCGCTGCTGCTAGAGGACCTCGGCGTGCCGGCCACTGTCACCTCGTTTCTCCAGCGGATCGGCGTCGGCGCCGGCGCCGGATTACTCGCGACTGTGATCATTTACCTCCTGTTGCAACACGAGTCCGCACCCCGGGAAGGAACACAGACTGAGCGCTTTCTCATACTGGGTGGGGCGGTCGGGTCGTTCGCGCTCGCGGACGCCGTCGCCGCGGAGGCTGGTATCGCCGCGGCGGCGACAGCCGGCATCGTTCTCGGAAATCTGGGACTCGAACACCACGAGGAGATCGAGGAGTTCGCCCGCGACGCCACGCTCATCGTCCTCGCGTTCGTGTTCATCTCCCTGGCGGCTCTGATCGACGTCAACGCTATCGCACGCCTCGGCATAGGAGGGGTTTTACTCGTCGTCGTGGTCATGCTGGTGTTGCGGCCGATGGTAGCGCTGATAGCGACGGCCGGAGTCCCGCGGTTCAACTGGTCCGAGCGGCTGTTCCTTGCTGCCGTCGGGCCGCGAGGGATCATCCCCGCCAGCGTGGCGACGCTTTTCGCGATCGAACTGGAGTTGGCGGGCAACGTGGCGGCCGGACAGACGCTCGTCGGGACGGTGTTCATCGTCATCTTCGCGACGGTCGCAATCGAGGCCGGACTCGCGCGACAGATAGGCGATTTTTTAGGAGTTACACCCATGCGCACGATCATCATCGGCGGGGGTCGGGTCGGTCTTGCCCTCGCCACGCGACTGGAGAACAGAGGCGAGTTCGTCGTCATCATCGAGGACGACGAGGAACGGAAAGCACGGGCCCGCGAGGAGGGGTTCACCGTCGTCGAGGGCGACGGGACCGACGCGGCGACGCTCCGATCTGCGGGTATCGGGGAGGCCAAGATCGTCGTCGCGGCCACTCACGACGACGACGTCAACCTGCTGGCCTGTCAGACCGCCCGCACGAAGTTCGACATCGAGAACGTCTACGCCCGGGTCAACCAGCCCGAAAACGTCGACGCGTTCCGGTCGCTGTCGGTCACCGCCATCGACGACCCGCTGGCGACCGCCTTCGCCATCGACAACGAGATCGAACGCCCCGAACTGGCCCACTGGATGTACGACCTCGGCGACGGCCACGACATCCAGGAGATAGTCCTGACCTCAGAGGAACTGGTCGGCAAGACCATCGAGGAGGTAAACGAAGAGATGCCCGGCGGGTGCCTCATCGCCGAGGTCGGGCAGGGAGCGGACGCACACGTCCCCGAACCGGACGACGTCCTCGAGTACGGTGACCACGTCACCTTCCTCGGCGATACCGACTCGGTTCGGACGGCTGTGAGGCGGTTCCACCCGCACGACTGACATGGTTCGGTACCTCCTCTGGTTTGCCAGGCTGGGACGGTTCTATCAGATTATCCTCACGTTCGCGTTGCTCGTCGGCCTCGTGGCCGTGGCCGTGAGCGCGGCGACCGACAGCATCGTCTTTCTGGTCGTCGGCATCTGCTGGCTCGCCGGTGGATCGGCCGTCGTCTGGGTAGCCGACCGCCGGGAACGTCGGTGAATCGCTCGTCCCGAAAAATCCGGCAGCGCGGTTCAGTCGTCTGCTGGCGCCGCCTCACCCGTGGCACCGTACTCCGAGCCGCCGCCGACCACGTCGACGTTTTTGACGACGTAGTTGATCACCAGGAACGAGAACAGGTACTTGGCGACGAGGTCGAAGGCGCTGTACCCCCAGGAGGTGATTCCTGCGGAACTGATCAGCGCCAGCCCTTCGTTCCCGACGGCCCACCAGATCGTGTAGCCGAACCACAACACGACAGTCAGCAGCTTCAGCGTGTTGAAAATGTCCGCCGTCCCGGCTTCTTCGGCGTCTGCCGGCCACTCGACCAGCAGGATGTACACGACGACCAGGAAGAACGTGCAACTGATCGCGTACCAGAACCACCGCAGGAGGTACGAGGAGGTCGTCAGGGCGGCGGCCAGGCCCGTAATCATGATGCCGATGTCGAAGGCAATGGCAGTGAATATCTTCGTGACGTTGGACCCCGCGATCAGCCCGAGCGCAAGCAGGATGAACGGCGTCGAGAACGCCCAGGTCAGGTACCGACCCCAGAGGCTGATCGTACCATCGACGGTCTCACCGCTGTGAGCGAGCGTCGTTTCGGCACCCGCCATCGGGTGGCCGCTCGGCATCTCGAGGATGCTTATCGTGAGCCCCGAGGCGAGGCCCGTGTAGCTGACAATCGATACTGCCGAGACGAACATCGCGGAGACGACGATCAACTGGCCGCGGGGGTCGGTGACGTTCCGCCCGAGGTACATGAACAACAGCAGTGTCACTCCGGCGACGGCGATGTTGACGTATATCGAACTCCCCAACAGGGTGTCGTTCAGCACGTGTTTGAACAGGTCTTGCTGGCTCACCTGTAGAATCACGTCTTCTGCCTGTATCATGGATCCACGAAACACAATGCACCACACCAACCTCAAAACAGTACCCAAAAAATAGGGCCCGATTCTGACGTACCGTCAAAGAACGAGCGGTTGCCGTATCGGACGCGGCCTGTACCCCGGTTTCGCAACAGTCCGTATCAGTCCGCCAGAGAGGGGGACCGCTGGGGCGTGATCGTATCCTCGACCTGGCTCCAGACGAGGGCCGCGCCGACGCCGGCAAGCGTCGCCCCGAACGCGAAGGGGACGACGAAGCCGAAGGCGACGAGAAACCCCGAGAGCAGCGGGCCGAACGCGACGCCGAAGCCGAAGGCCATCGTCAGCACCGACAGCGTCGACCCCGACTGGCCCTCGGGCGCGAGGTCGCCAGCCAGCGCGAGCGCGGGCGCGAACACCATCGCCCCTGCGATTCCCTGGACGAACCGGGCCAGGAACATCAGCCACGGGTCCAGGATGATCCCCTGGACGAACGTCGTGGGGACGAGCAGGACCATCCCGACGACGATGAAGCGCTTGCGCCCGTAGAAGTCGGTCGCGCGCCCGATGGGTGCCTGCAGGAAGATCTGTGCGAGAATGAAGGCGGCGAACTGCAGGCCGAACATCGTCGGTCCCTGGCCCAGTCGGGGGTTGATGATGCTTCCCAGCGTGGCGAACAGTGCGATCCCGACGGCCATCAGGAAGGACACGAGCCCGAGCGTGAACACGGGGTCGAGCAGCCCCCGTCCAGTCCGATCGAGGACAGCGATCCCGCCCAGCGACTCCGACGCGTCTCTCTCTCGCTCCGGAGTGTCGGGGTCGCGGACGAAAAAGGTCACCAGCACGAAGCTGATCGCGGCCGTCATCGTCGCGAAGTAGAAGGCAGCGTCGAACCCGTCGAAGGCAACCTGGGCGACCCCGAGATCGAACGCGTAGGGGCCGGCCGCCACGACGAGGCCCGCTGCGATCGGGCCGGCGCCGAAGCCAGCGAGCCGGAACGTGTTGTACGTGCCCATGTTCCCGCCGCGGTTCGACGTGGTCGCCAGGTCGTTGACGAGCGCGACGGTGGTGGGGATGATGAGCGCCCCCGCGACCCCCTGGATGACACGGAGTCCGATCAGATGCCAGTAGACGGTCGCAAGCGAGTAGGCGAAGCTCGCACCCCCGATGAGCACCAGGCCGACCAGGACGAAGACCTTGCGCCGCCCGGTCCGGTCCGAGAGCCGCCCGGTGACGGGCTGGAGCGGGCTGTTCACGAAGCCGAAAAGCGAGAGGACGACGCCCGTCAGCGCGACCTCGCCGAGGCCGAGCGTGGATCCGCCGATCACGTCGCTCCCGATGAAAAGCGGGAGCACGACGATGAGAAAGGAGTTCCCGACCGACTCGGTCATGCGCGCGACCGCCAGCGTCAACACCTGCCGATCGACGCCCAACAGATTCGTCATCAACGTCACTGTCTGGGGTTGGTCCGCCGGAAGGGTCAGACTTTCGAAGCACACTGACAGGCGAAAATCCGGCAGGGTTTTGCTCTGTCAGTATCGGTACCGGACGTGTCACTCGGCCGTGTGAAGTACCCCGCGCACGGTGGCGCGGGGCGTCCGTGTTTAGTCCTGGACTGCTGACGCAACGGTCTTTAATTCCTCTCGCGCTTGACTCAGAGAGTCTTGCGCCGACGTTCCGTGTCGGTGAACACCCGAAGCGAAAATTGCTCCGTGAGAGTCGGGGCCTCCACCAGCCCCCGATGCCGCCCGTCTCACCTTCTTCACTCGTGGAAGGGTTTCGAGAGACGGCACATTCTCATTCTTCTGCTCGTCAAACCACTCCTGCACAACGCACACCGCCGCCTTTCTATCACCAATCGTGTCTGCATTGTGCTTGCTGGCGACTCTGTGGGTTTCGTGCGTGACTGTGACGTGGAGTCGCCACTCGTCGTGTTTCTGGACGACTTCAGCCGTTCCAACACGCCACGTTTCATCGTTGAACGCGGTTCTGAGGCGGTCAAAGTGGTCGGGACTACCACGGATTTCACCGTTGACGTGCGTGCCTCTCGTGGCAGTGATACGGAACCGAACCGTTCCGTTGTCTTCGGGGAACAGTCGGTAGCCTTCCCCGTGGTTCATCACCATCGGGTACGGCTCGTCGATGTACGGATAGGGGCGTCCCCACCCGTTGTCTTTGTTGTCGTGGTAGGTTTCGAGTTCCCCGAGGGCCTTGTCAACGATGAGTTGGCTGGTGTTTTTGACGTGGTTGGCGTTGTCAACGACAGTTGACTTGATGTCGGTCCAGTCCCAACCGTGTCGGTCGAGTCGGTTAGTTTCGTTGCGGATACGTCGGGCTTCGAGACAACCGTGTTGCAAGTCGTCGCTACTCCCCGTGTGGATATCTAATCCGAATGACAGCGTATGGGTGAGTTTGGACGACTGCACTGGATTTTAGTACGGTTTGTTACCTGTTAAAAGCTCGTGTGTTGACGCGCTTCACCCACGGGCACGGTGGCCCGTGGTACTCGTGCTATATCTCTTTGTAGACCGTCCCCCGGCGCTCGTACTCGAGGTAGCTCTCGACGGCAACCGCGAGCCCCGATCCGAACTCCCGTTCGAGCAGGTACAGCCCCAGGTCGAGCCCAGAGGAAACGCCTCCCGCAGTGAGTACGTCACCCGCGTCGACGACCCGCGCCTCGACGACCTCCGCCTCCATCTCTCGCATATCGTCGAGTGCGCCGTGGTGGGTGACTGCCGGGCGGCCATCGAGCAGGCCCGCCCGAGCAAGAAGCATCCCGCCCGAACAGACGCCCGCAAGGGTCGCCTCTCCGGCGAGATCGGCCAGCAGATCCGGAATGGCGCCGCGCTCGGCCTCGGCCCACGCGCCGCTATCCTCGCGGCCGTTCCATCCGCCGCCGGGCACGACGAGCAGGTCCGGGTCCATCTCCGCGACGGTGCCCTCCGGGACGACGACGGCACCGTCACCTGAGCGGACGGTCTCGGCCGGCTCGGCAGTCACGAGCGAGACTTCGAAGTCCGGGCCTCTCGCCGCACCGGCCGAGAGGACCTCGAAGGGGCCGAAGGCGTCGAGCGATTCGAAGCCGTCGAAGACGAGGACGCCGGCGGTGTCGATGTCTGCCATACTGGCTCATCGTGGCCGGGAGCAAAATCTCTGCCGGCTCCGCCGTGGATTTATACGCGCAGGTCGCCTACCAGGCGAACGTGAGCGCCCGCACGGCTGCCCTGAATGCGGTCGTCTTTGGCGTGGACATCCAGAGCGGCGACGTCCGCGGAAACGCCCCCTCCTACGCGCTCGTTGCCTTCGACGGCGAATCGATCGAGCGCGACGTCGTCTCCTACCGGAAGCTCCGCCGGCGCATCGACGACGAGGAGCCGGCCATCGTCGCGACAGACAACACCTACGAACTCGCCGAGGACAAGGACGCGCTCGTCCACCTCCTGCGGACACTCCCGGACGAGACGAAACTCGTCCAGGTCACCGGGGCACAGGAGCCAGAGCCGCTCTCCCGGGTTGCCTCCCGTCACGGCGTCCCCTACGGCAAGAACCCGATGGGGGAGGCCGAGGCCGCCGCACGTCTCGCTGCCGCGAACGTCGGCCAGGAGGTGACCGCCTTCACCGACACAACGGAACTGAAAGTCGCCCGGGGGCGTTCGACCGGTGGTGGCGGCTGGAGCGAGGACCGCTACACCCGCCGGATCCACGGCTCCGTCAGGCGCCGCACACGCGAGGTCGAGTCCACCCTGGATGAGGCGGGCATCGAGTACGAGCGCGACGTCACCGAGAAGTACGGGGGCTTCGCGAACGCGGTCTTCACGGTCGAAGCACCCCCCTCCGAGATCCCGGTGTCGAGCGAGCGCTCGGGCGACGTCCGCATCGAGGTCGAACGCGTCCGCCGGGACGGCATCGAGTTCCGGCCGCTCGCGAAGCGCCGGGATCACGTTCTCGTCGGTATCGATCCGGGGACGACAACCGCCGCAGCCGTCGTCGGGCTCGACGGCGAGGTCCTGGACGCCCTCAGCACCCGGACCGCCGATACGGCGGCTGTAATCGAGTGGATCGTAGAGCGGGGCCGGCCGATCCTCGTCGCCGCCGACGTGACGCCGATGCCCGAAACAGTCGAGAAGATCCGCCGGAGCTTCGACGCGGCCGGGTGGACGCCAGACCGCGACCTACCAGTCGACACGAAAAAGCACCGGACCCGCGAGGAGGGGTACGACAACGACCACGAGCGGGACGCCCTGGCGGCGGCACTTGCCGCCTACGACGACCACGAAGACCAGTTCGAGCGGGTCGCCCGGAAGGTGCCGCCACGCCAGGAGGTTGGCCCCGTCCTCGCACGCGTCGTCGGCAACGAGGCGTCGGTCGAGTCGGTCCTCGCCGACCTCCAGGACGACGAGGGCGGCGAGGAAGCCGAAAGCGAGGAACACACCCAACGAGAACTCACTGAGGAGGAAAAGCAAATAAAGCGCCTGAAAGCCCGCGTCGAGCGGCTCGAGGGCCACGTCGACTCCTTGCAGGAGACGATCGAGGGCAAGGACGAGCAGATCCGCGAGTACGAGCAGGAACTCTCCGAGGCACGCCGCGAGGAACGGCGCGAGGCGCGCAGTCGCCGCGAGGTCACCCGGCTGGAGCGGGAAAACGACAGGCTGGAACGGGAGGTCGAACAGAAGGAGGCACACGTCGAGGAACTCGAAGGGAAACTGGAGCGGCTCAAGGCGCTGTGGAAGCTGGACCACTCGAACTTCGCCGACGTCTCGGAGAAGAAGGCCGGACTGGTCCCGGTGAAGGTCGTCGAGCAGTTCACGGTCGACGCCATCGAGGCCGCGGAGGAGAGCTTCGGCCTGGTCGAGGACGACATCGTCCTCCTGCGGGACGCGAGCGGCGCGGGCCGGTCGAGCGCCCGGCGGCTCGCGGCGATTCAGCCACGGCTCGTCCTCCGGAACGGCGGGCTCTCGGATGCCGCCGACCGGATCCTCTTCGAGGCCGACGTCCCCGTCGCCCCCGCAGAGACGGTGACCGTCCAGGAGGTCGACGAACTTGCGGTCGCACGCGAGTCCGATGTCGAAGCGGCAATCGAGGACTGGCGTGAGCGGGCCCGCGACCGCGAGCGAAAGCGCAGCGCGGAGATGGTCGATCGGCTCATCTCCGAACACCGCGCCGAGGAGCGCGACCGCGCGTAGAGAAGAGGAGATCAATCAAGGAGTGAGGCTTATACTGCCGGATATAACGACGTGAAGAAATTCAAGGGGTGGGCACCTTCACGAGAACCGATTTGAAGAATCTAGTGTCCAGTGTCTGTCTCTTTCTCAGCTTTGCACATTGAGAATTTGATGTAGCTGTCTGCCGGGTCAGTCCTCGTCTTCCTGTTCGTTCTCGGCTCCCTCGTCGTGGACGTCGATCGGTTCGGCTTTCGGAACGCGGACGTGAACCGTTCCACTTTCTTTGAGCGTCGCTGTCGCCTCCGATGGCTCCGCCGACGCGCCGTCGGGGAGGGAGACGCTGCCGCCGAGTGAGAGCCCGCGTCCGGGGAATCGCATCTCGAAGCCCTCGTGAAATTCACGGAAGCGATCGACCCGGACGTGTATCTCGCCGCTCTCGAACCGGGCCTGCACGTCCCCCTGCTCGACACCGGGCGCGTCGAAGATGGCGAGGAAGGCCTCCTCGCTTTCCAGCAGATCGGCCGGGAGCGGGCGCTGTTCCTGCGTGCGCCCGACGGCGCGGCCGACCGACTCCACGACCGAGTCGCCGATTGCCTCGCCAATCTCGCGTATCATGCTCATACCTCGATCACCTCCAGGCAGTCAGTCCCGCCACACAGCGGACACGACAGGTCGGAGACTGCGTGATCGTCGGCGATGTCGTAGGTGTAGTGGTTCTCGAACATGTCGAGTTCGCAGTCGTCGCTCGTGCATCTGAGTTCCTTTGTGGCAGGCATACGCGTTTGTAGGGGCGGCGACGTATTCAAAGGCCCGGCTCGGTCGCGCGACTGTTAGCAGGTCAGACACGGTTTTACGCGTCGAGGCGGTAAGGCGCGGTATGACAGACCCCGCAGGGCTCTCCGTGACGGTCGTGGACGGCTACGTCGACGAGCCGGCCCACTTCGGGGTGCCGCCGTACATCTCCACCTACCCCCGGTACGTCGCCGGCGCGCTCGTCGATGCGGGCGTCCCGCGCGATCGAATTACCTACCACACTATCGACGCTCTCCGCGAGGAGCGCGAGCGCTGGCGGGACGTAGAGGCCGCTGACCTCGTGATCTACGTCGGCGGGATGACCGTCCCCGGGAAGTACGTCGGCGGTACGCCGGCGGAACCCGAGGAGGTCCGGCGGCTGGGCTGGGCCGCGAATGGGACCTCGCTTCTGGGCGGCCCCGTCCGCTTCGGGGTCGGCGACGAGAACGCCGGCGGAATCGAGACCGAACGCGACGACCTGGACTACGACTTCGTCGCCAAGGGCGACGTCGAGGCTGCCGTCTACGACCTGGTTCACGGCGGTATGGAAGGCTTTAGCGACCGGATGCGCGACAACGAGGAGATAACGCGGTGGGCCAAGAAGGGGGCGTTCGTCGTCGAACAGCACCCGAACCACCCCGACTATCTCATCTGCGAGATGGAGACCTCGCGGGGGTGTCCCTACCGCTGTTCCTTTTGCACCGAGCCGCTGTACGGCGCCGACCCGTCCTTCCGGTCGCCCGAGTCAGTGGTGGGCGAAGTCTCCGCGCTCGCCGACCGCGGTGTCCGTCACTTCCGGCTGGGTCGGCAGGCCGACATCCTCGCCTACGGCGGCGACGGCGAGTCTCCCAACCCCGACGCACTCCGGGAGTTGTATGGCGGGATCCGCGAGGCCGTCCCGAACCTCGGGACGCTCCACCTCGACAACATGAACCCGATCACCATCGTCAGGTGGCCCGAGAAGTCCCGCGAGGGAATCCGGATCATCGCCGAGCACAACACACCGGGGGACACCGCCGCCTTCGGCCTGGAGTCGGCCGATCCCGTCGTTCAGGAGAAGAACAACCTCAACGTCACCGCAGAGGAGTGTTTCCGGGCGGTGAAGATCGTAAACGAGGAGGGCGGGTGGCGTCCGGGCGACCCCGGAG
>JAZKRS010000007.1:0-62901 GCA_036626435.1 Haloarculaceae archaeon
TGAGTCCATCTGCGTACGCTTCCTTGAGTTCGACAGTTCCCTCTACAGCAGCGTCTCCGACCGGTTGGATCGGCATCCCGTCCGGTGATTCGAAAGATGTTCGGATCATCCCGATCGGCTCGTAGCTGAGTTGATCTTCGGACACATCGGTAGCTCAGGCTTCGAGTGACAAATCAATTCGTGACCGATACGCGCGCTGTATTCACCGCGGGGCATCTTGACAAGACCCTGAGGAGACATCCTGACGTCTCACGGCGGGTGTCCGCAATTCCAACCCCCTGAAGAGCACCGCTGAACCCACCCAGACTCCCCCGCGTCCGCCGCGCGTTACTCATCGTCAGTGAGCACCGCCTCCAGGGCCTGCAACGTTTGCATCCTCGCTAAGTGGTTCTTTGAGCCTTCGAACAACTTGCCTTGTTCCAGAGTCAGAGACTGGGGAGTTCTTTGAGAACGGAACGTGTCCAAAACCGGACTCTCGGCTGTGCTGTCTCTGACTCTGAAACAACGCAAGTCGATTTATTACCCTCCTGTAGTGTGCGTAGATCCGTTCATCGTCTTGTTCGAAGTGGAATTTCGTGTCTCCGCTCACTTCTCCGTCGTCAGTATTCGTGACCCCGACCAATATCCGGCCGTCGAGCGAACTGTTGTTTGTCATGTCCCATCCGTCGTTGGGTCCTGAGTTCAAGATTGCGTGCTGAACCCATTCTCTGACGGTGCCGTAGAAAGGGAGTCTCCGAGCACCAAACTGCTGTAAGTGAATGGACTCGATTCTCCGCAGAAGTCTCTCAATCTCTCGGTCTAATTGGACGGCGCACGGCGCATATCGCTCGCATATCTACGTCGGCTACTGAGCGAATGGCTCGTTCGATACAGGTCACGTTCGTCCCAGAAGCATGAGTCAATTCGTGGCTCGATGTTTACGACGATACTCAAACCCTCCTGTCAGACCCGCAAGAGCGACGATGCCGGCCCAGAGAAGAATATATAGAGCGAATGGGGTCGGAGCCGCCGACGGTGCACGAACTGGGGTCGCCAGCCATGAGCCGACTCCTGAGAGGAGCAGGAACCCAACGACGACAATAACGGGTGATACGACCTTCTCACTGACGTAGAACACGACAGGGACGAATCCCAACAGGAACATTCCCAAAAGGAGATACACTCCGTTGAGTGGTTTGGTCGTCAGCATGGCCCAGATGCTATCAAACCAGTAGTTCCACAAAACAACTGCTATGCTCGCGTGGACGAGTCCACCCACCAAGCCGCCAACGATGGAAGTTCTCGTGACGAGCGACTGACCTGAGTCTCCATCCATATGTGATGGCTGTCCTCGGCCTCATATAGCAATTAGGCTGTGCTGAACCCACACTCCACACTCTATCTCTTGCACAGCAACCGTGACAATCTCACTAATTCGATAGTTGATTCGTTGTGCTGAGAGATGTTATATTTCGATTCGTATATAAAAATAGTATAATAGTTGTCATCTTTATCCCGACATCGACCCATTTATTTTTAAAGATGATATTGACTACTGGATCTGGCTAGCTATATTGTACGACATAGCTGAAATCTGTCGTAGTATAGACGCCCAATCGATAGTATATAATTTGAAAACAACGGAAAACATTTATTAGTGTCGGATTTTACTTTCGAGATGATGGTTGAAGAACAGTCCGATTTCATGAAACGATATCCAGGTCTCGACATCCTTGATCTATTACACCAAGGGTCCCGGAGTCGAACAGAGATCATGGACCATGTCGAGCAGGACTTGAGGAGCGTCCAGCGCTGGCTCAGTGTTGCCCTCGACGAGGGGCTGATCGATCGGGAGGTCTCTATCGAGAATGGAGAGATGCAGGATACGTATTCCCTCAATCAGGACGTGCTTTTCGAGCGCGTCGACGGCGGAGATGAATTCTGGACACTGATCGAGGCCGGAGGCGACAGAGACGCGGTAACACACCCTGATGGCTTTTCGCCCTCTGACCGCCTACAACAGAAGCGGCGTCCCTGACCGGTTCGACCCATACTCCTAATTTGGCCGGAGCCGGGTTGAAATCCCGAGATTTTCACCCTGAGTATTGTTGTGCATATCTGAGCAACACGATACTGCATACGCGCCGTGTGCCGTCCATCTTGCACGACAACCGGTGACAGTGTCGCCTGGTCGATACGTTGACTGGGAGGCATCCAGAAGAGGGCAGCCGCTCCAAACAGAGTGACGTCTCTGGAGTGACGACTTTTTTGCATAAGTCGGCAGTGCGTGAATTCAGAGTTGACGAAAAGTTGCTAGAGTCGCTCGATATTCTCCACGACGGCTTCGGCGTACTTGCTGGTGGCGAGTTTCTCCCCGCCCTCGATCTGACGTTCGAGGTCGTAGGTAACCCTCTTCGAGGAGATCGTCGCCTCACAGGCGTCCTTGACGAGCTGGGCGGCGTCGGTCCAGCCCATGTATTCGAACATGAGAACGCCCGAGAGCATCATCGCGGTGGGGTTGACCTTGTCCTGGCCGGCGTACTTGGGTGCCGAGCCGTGGACCGGTTCGGCGAGACACAGCGCGTCACCGAAGTTGGCGCCCGGAGCAATCCCCAGGCCGCCAATCTGGGCGCCACAGGCGTCGGAGAGATAGTCGCCGTTGAGATTCATCGTGGCGATGACGTCGTAGTTGTCGGTGCGGGTGAGGACCTGCTGGAGCATGTTGTCCGCGATGCGGTCGTTGACGACGACGGCATCTTCGGGCTGTTCCCCGTTCTGTTCCTCCCAGAGAGTGTCCTCGGTGATGACATCGTCGCCGTACTCCTCTTCGGCGACCTCGTATCCCCAGTCGCGAAAGGCGCCCTCGGTGAACTTCATGATGTTGCCCTTGTGGACCAGCGTCACCGTCTCGCGGTCGTGTTCCAGGGCGTAGTCGATGGCCTGACGGACCAGCCGCTTGGTGCCGAACTCGGTGATGGGCTTGACGCCGATGCCGACCGCACCCGGATGGATGGTGTCGTCGTATCCCATTTCGTCTTCGACGAACTCCTTGACCTGCTGGACCTCGTCGGTTCCGGCCTCCCACTCGATGCCGGCGTAGACGTCCTCGGTGTTCTCCCGGAAGGTCACCATATCCATCTGCTCCGGCTCCGAGACCGGCGACGGGACGCCGTCAAGATGGTATGTCGGCCGCACGTTCGCGTAGGTGTCCAGCGTCTTCCGGAGCGCGACGTTCAGCGACCGGAAGCCCGCGCCGACCGGCGTCGTGAGCGGGCCCTTGATAGCGACCCGGTGCTCGCGGATGGCCTCGACGGTCTCGTCGGGGAGATTCTCGTCGTACATCTCGCGGGCCGTCTCACCCGCGTAGATCCGCATCCATGCAACGTCGCGTCCAGTCGCCCGTGCGGCGGCGGTCAGCACCTTCTTTGCGGCCGGGCCGACGTCCTCGCCGATGCCATCTCCGTAGAGGATAGGAATGACGGGCTGATCCGGAACGTCGAGCTCGTCGCTTTCCACGTCTACGACCTCGATCCGATCGCCTTCGTCGGGTACTTCGACCTTGTCGTACGTCATATGGACGGGGTTTCTCCGGCCGGGTCTAAAGGTATGCCGCTTTCCCCCGAAACGTACAGGAACGTTCGTTATATACCCCGCCGCCGCCTCCCGATGCCTGCATGCACGTCATCGCCCACGGGGGAGCCGGACAGGCCCCGGACGATCCCGACGCACGGCAGACAGCCCTGGCGGAGGCCGTTTCGGCCGGTATGAGCGCGCAGACGCCGGAGCGATCCGTCGTCGAAGTGGTCCGCACGCTCGAATCGGATCCGCGGTTCAACGCCGGCGTCGGGGGCGCCGTCCAGAGCGACGGAACGATCAGGACCGACGCCGGGTTGATGACCAGCGACGGTGAGACGGGTGCCGCATGCGCGATGCGGGGCGTGGAACACGCCGTCGACGTCGCCCGGGTCGTCAAGCGGGAGACGCCCCACGTTCTCCTCGCCGGAGAGCGAGCGGTCGGGCTGGGCGAGGCGTTCGGCGTGGCGACCGGCTGCGACCTGTGGACGCCGGAGACGCGCGAGCGGTGGGAGGGCGCGGACCCGCCAGACAGCGATGGGGTGTACGATCGCCTGTCCTGGCTCCGCGGGCGGTTCGGGGCCGACGATGGGGACCGCGACCACGATACAGTCGGCGCCGTCGCGACCGACGGGGATCGGCTCGCGGCCGCCACCTCGACCGGTGGGCGGTGGTTCGCACTTTCGGGTCGGGTCGGCGACGTTCCCCAGGTGGGCGCGGGCTTTTATGCGACGGGGACGGCTGCGGCGAGCGCGACGGGTGAGGGTGAGGCGATCGCACGGTTCGGGCTTGCTCGTCGGGCAGTCGGGGCCGTCGCGGACGGCGCGAGTCCGGGAGCCGCCGCCCAGCAGGCTATCGAGCGCTTCGGTGCCGAGACCGGTGCCTCGGCCGGGGTGATCGTCCTCGACCGGGCGGGTGAGGCCGGCCGGGCACACAACGCAGAGGCGATGGGGACGGCCTGGAGCGGCGAACGGTAAGCCTTTCTCTCTGACCGTCGAAGGGCGGGCCATGAGCGACGTGGACCTCACGGCAGAGCAGTACGAGAAACACCGCGAGGCGGGCGAGATTCTCGCGGAGGTGCGCGCGGAAGCCGTCGACCGCGTCGAGGTCGGGGCGAGTCACCTGGCGGTCGCGGAGGGGGTCGAAGAGCGCATCCGCGACCTCGGCGGCGAACCCGCGTTCCCGGTCAACATCTCCATCGACGAGGAGGCCGCCCACGCCACCCCGGGCGCCGACGACGACGCGACCTTCGGCGAGGAGATGGTGAACGTCGACATCGGGGTCCACGTCGACGGCTGGCTGGCCGACTCCGCGATCACCGTCGACCTCTCGGGCAACCCCGAACTCGTCGGGGCATCCGCCGAGGCACTCGACGCCGCACTCGACGTGATAGAGGCGGGCGTCAGCACGAGCGAGATCGGTGCGGTCGTCGAGAACGTCATCGAGGGGTACGACTACAACCCCGTCGTGAACCTCACCGGCCACGGCCTGGGCCACTGGGAACAGCACACCGAGCCGAACATCCCCAACAGGGCCGTCACCCAGGGCGTCGAACTCGAAGCCGGTGACGTGGTCGCGATCGAACCGTTTGCCACCGACGGCGGCGGCAAGGTCAGCGAGGGCAGCGAGGAGGAGATCTTCGCACTCGAACGCGAGGCGTCGATCCGGGACAGGGGCGCCCGGAAGGCGCTTGAACAGATCACAGAGCAGTTCCGCACGCTCCCCTTCGCAACCCGGTGGCTCGACGTCTCGCGGGCCTCGATGGCGCTGCGCCGCTTGAAACGCCAGGATATCGTCCACGGCTATCCCGTCCTCAAGGAGGACGCGGGCAATCTTGTCAGTCAGACTGAACACACCGTCATCGTCACCGAGGGCGGCTGTGAAGTGACAACCCAGTGATGGCCTGATCAGGCGTTGTTCATTCGCAGCATCTCGCTTTCGCCACAGATCTGACACTCGCTGACGCGGTAGGGCTCGCGTGAGAACTCCGCGTTGTCGGGGTCGGAACTCTCCGTGAGAATTTTCACCGCGACCTCGTGAGGGGTCGTCCGACCGCAACTCTCACACTCCTCTGTCAGATCGACGATGTCGGTGCGTTTCGTGGCCATTACTGGCAAATCGGCCTGCCTTCCGTATAAAAAAGACAGACTGTCCATTCCGTTCACACCGGATTTTCGCAATACGTGAGCTGGTAGACCGGTATTACCACTTCAGATGCGACTAGATCGTTTAATCCGACGTGTGAATCAATATTTCGAGGTCAGTCCGATGAACGGCCAAAGCATTTATATAGCATATTCTTATGTGGTTACCGTCACAGGCGCTTGCGGAGGGACAGCCGTTATACCCACAGAAAACGGAGAGGTGGCCATGGATCAGGTGTTCGCCCCGTGGCGGATCGAGTGGGTAGAACGCTCCGGGAAAAACGAGTCGTTCGACGGCTGCGTCTTCTGTAACCTCCCCGACCGTGGGGCCGACCGGGAACACTACCTCCTCGCGCGCGGCGAGTATGCGTACGTCTTGCTCAACAACTACCCCTACAACCCGGGTCACGCGATGATCATCCCGCACGAACATACGGGCGAGTACCGGGACCTGGACCGCGAGTCGCTGCTCGCAAAGGAGCGACTCGTCCAGCGGACAATCGACGCGATGGAGGACGCCCTCGAACCGGACGGCTACAACGTCGGCTACAACGTCGGCAGCGCGGCCGCCGGTGGCTCCATCGGCGATCACCTGCACGCCCACGTCGTCCCGCGGTGGGAGAGTGACACCAACTTCATGCCGGTCGTCGGCGACACGAAGGTCATCGTCGAGGCCGTCACGGACACCTACGACCGCCTCCACGAAGCCTTCGCGGCCCAGGAGGGCGTCGAGTCCCGGGGAGCCGAGGCGGCGGTCGTCGTGGCGAGTGAGGGATGATCGACGCGAGACTATCGATCGGACCCGAAGCGGGCCCACGCGAGGGCACCGAGGTTGCCGAGTACGAGGCCGGCGACACACAGCGCGCCAACCTCCCGCGGTTCGAGGGCTTCCAGGGCCACCCGCATGCCCATCAGGAGGGTGACAAACGTCAGAGTCATCACCGCGCCGGATTTCATCTCGACGAGTGACTCCGCCGAGAACGGGTCGGCGGTGAGTGTCCGCTCCGGCCCGGAACCGGTCGGATCCGGCGGCGTGAAGTATGCCCGTAACCAGTCCCACGCCCAGATCGAGAAGCCGTTGGCCGACAGCAGGAATGCGATCGCGACGAGGATCCACCCCAGGAACGGGTACCCGAGGGCCCACAGACAGCCAGCGCCCGCGAGGAAGAACAGGCTCCCGGCGGCGTGTCCCAGTGCGCCCTGAAAATAGGTCACGGCGGCGACGCGGACGACTTCCTCCTCGATCTCCCGGTCGAAGTCGCGTTGCACGACCCACACGATGTGTGCGCGCGCAAAAAGTCATTTTATAAATAATACAAAATATCTATCATGTGTGGACGAGTCCACGAGCCGTGGACAGCGCTGGTGGCTATCGTCAGTCACTATATGCTGGTGGCACACGAACCGGCGGGCATGGGAGAGCGAACGACCGTCGCGTACGTGGCCCGGTCGGCGGTCCGGGCCGACGTGCTCCGCGCGCTCGCCAGCGAGCCGCAGACCGCCCGGACGCTCGTGGCCACCCTGTCGATCAGCAGGTCGGGCGCGTACAAGGCGCTACGGGAACTCGCCGAGTGCGACCTCGTGGCACAGCCCGACGGGGAAGAGTGGCAGGTGACCGGCCCCGGCCGACTCGTCGCCGACGAGCTGGAGCGTCACGGGTGGGTCGATGCGCTCCTCGGCGATCGGGAGTACTGGCTGAGCCACGACCTCTCGGGGCTGCCCGGACGGTTCCGGCGGCAGTTGCCGTCCCTCCGGAACGCGGAGTTGCTCCGGAACCCGGCGAATTACCCCCGCTATCTCGAGGGGTACTGGCTCGAACGGATGCCCGAGGCCGAGCGACTGTGGGTGGGTTCCCGGGTCGTCCACGAGCCCTACGCCGACGCCATGGCCGAGCAGGCGGACGCGGACGTCGAGACGCGGCTCGTCGTTCACGGCCCGCTGCTGGAGCAGTTTCTCGAGCGGGAGGGGATCGATCACGCGACGTTCTCGGAGAACATTCCGGACACCGTCGAGGCGCGGGTCTGCGATCTGCCGTGTTCGTTCATGCTGACCGAGGACCTGTTCACGCTCTCGCTGCCCGACCACGAAGGTGAGTACGACCCCGACAGCGTCCTCGTCGGCAGGGACGACGCGGCGTTGCGCTTCGGCGAGGACTTCGCGACCTTTTACTGGGAGCGGGCCACCTCCGTCGAGGCGTACCTGACGGGTTGACCGGCGTAGCAAAGCCACTTTGTCCTGCGGGGGCCAACCCGTGGCAATGTCGCGTCGCAGGATGCTCCGCCGGGTCGGGCTCCTCGTCCTCGGAGTGAACGCCGTCCTCTTCGCCACGAAGGCGGCCGTGTACCTCGAATCCGGGAGTCTCGCAGTCGGGTCGGAGGCGGTCAACAGCCTCGCCGACTCCGTCTACAGCCTCGTCATCGTCGGCGGCCTCTACCTGACGACGCGCCCGCCGGACTTCGAACACCCCCACGGCCACGAGCGCATCGAGCCGTTCGTCTCGCTTTTCGTCGCGCTCGGCATCTTCGCGGCCGGGGGTGCCGTCCTCTGGCAGGCTGTCACCTCGCTTCTCTCCGGCTCCGTCGAGGTGGCGCGTGGCCCCGCAGCCGTCGGCGTGCTGGCCGGTACCGGGGCCGTGAAGTACCTCCTCTATCGGTACTGCCTCCGGGTTGGGGCGGGCCACAACTCCCCGGCGCTCGTCGCGACCGCACTCGACAACCGCAACGACATCCTGACCGCCGGGGCTGCGCTGGTCGGCGTCGTTGGGGCCGGGCTCGGGTACCCGATTCTGGATCCGCTCGCAGCCGCTGTCGTCGCCGTCGGCATCCTCTATACGGGTGTCGAGGTCGTCCGGGACAACGTCGGCTACCTCGTCGGCGCGGCCCCGCCGGAAGAACTCCGGGCAGAGATCGTCCGTCGGGCGCTTGCCCACCCGGACGTCGAGGGTGCCCACGACGTCATCGCCCACTACGTCGGCCCCGAGATCGACGTCAGCCTCCACATCGAGGTCGAGGGCGACCGCACGCTCCGGGAGGCACACGACATCGAGACGGAGGTGATGGAGTCAATCCGCAAACTCCCGGAGGTCGACGACGCGTTCGTCCACGTCGACCCGAAGGAAGCCGGGGAGTGGAAGGCCGACGACGAGGTCGACCAGCTCGTCGACGAACAGGTGCGAGACAGCAGTGGGGAGTGATACTGCCGGCTATAACTTCGTGAGCATGTCACGCGCGCGGCGCGATCCCGGCGACCCGCTCGCCGGCCATGACAACGGCTTCCCGGGCGACGGAGTAGACGACGCCGGAGGTCTCGGCGGTGACTGTCTGTAGCTCCTCGTAGGTGGAGGGGCAGTAGACGCTTCCCACGTCCGCCCCGGCCTCGACGTACTTCCCGACCGCCAGTTCTGAGCGCAGTTCGAACAGCCCGGAGACCGCCGCACGCGGTGGCTCGGCCTCGTCGACGAGGAGTGTCTGGTCCGGAGTGGGATCGGGCTCCCCGGGAAGGGCGCCCACCTCGCGGAGGGCGTTCCAGAGACCCGAGACGCCGGTCTCGATCGCGGGCCGTGCGACCTTCCGGCTGTTCGAGAGCTCGGCGGTGATCGACGGGATACCGGCACGGGCGGCGGCCGTCCGAAACTTCCCGCGAAAGTTCGCGTCGGGCGGGATGTCGTCCTCGTCGGCCAGCAGGTGTGCCGTCCCGAAGACCTCGGCGAGATCGCGGGCGATCGAATCCCCGCGCTGGAACCGGACGTGTTCGAGCATGTCCGCCGTGCCCGTATGGAGATCGATCGTGGCGTCGGCGTCAGTCACGAGATCCCACAGGCGTGCCGCCATGCGCTCCTGGAGCGTCCCCGAGGCGTCGCCGGGCCAGACGCGGTTCAGGTTGGGGTTGCGCGCGTCGTACTCCGACGGGGCCAGATACGACCGGCGGTCGAACGCGAGCGGGTTCACCACCGGCACGACCACGACCGTCCCCGCGA
The DNA here is from genome assembly GCA_036626435.1 of Haloarculaceae archaeon. Taxonomy (GTDB): domain Archaea; phylum Halobacteriota; class Halobacteria; order Halobacteriales; family Haloarculaceae; genus SW-9-67-25. The sequence continues at coordinate 9,673 of JAZKRS010000007.1, forward strand.
TCTCGGCGTCGAGCAGCCGCTCGTGGAGGCGCCGCAGCGCCGCCGGGCCGTTGAGTTCGATGCCGTGCTGTGCGCCCTGGACGTACACGACCGGGCCCGAACCGCCGTCGTACCGGTGGACGGTCACGGAGACGTCCGTCCCCGCCGGGAGCCGGGCGAGTGAGCGGTTGGTCCGCGTGTGCGTGACCGGTTCGTACGCCATCATGCTCACACCTCGGCCGGGGGCAGTAAAGGAGTGTGGGCGGCCAGACGAGACGCGACAGGATACCGGCTCTCACCCTCCGGTCTTCCGGCCAAACCCCTCCCGCCAGAGGCCGAACAGTCCCAGCGCCACGGCGAGCAGGCCCAGGCCGACGAACGTCGTCCGGGCATCGAGTGCTCCCCAGGCGACGTAGCCGAGGCCACCGACGACCAGAAACAGCCGCAACAGCGTCCGGAAGCTCACATCCATGTTCGTCCCCTGGTTTCGCGTCCGTATCTACCTTTCCCGGCTGACGTATGAGAGTGGCGATCACCCGGCGCGGCTAGTCGTCCTGGGTCGTGATGTCGGCAGAGAGCCCCTGTGCCATCTGGATGTCCTTCTCGTTGTTCAGCGTCCACGCGGTGCGGTCGGTGACGGCCTCGATGACCTCCCGGGCGGACGGGTAGCCGTTGCCGGACTTCTTGACGCCGCCGAAGGGCAACTGGACCTCGGCGCCGATACACGGGAGGTTACCGTAGGCCAGCCCGACCTCGGCGTGGTCGCGGTAGTAGTTGATCTGGCGGTAGTCCTCGCTGATGATCGAGCCCGCGAGCCCGTAGTCGGTGTCGTTGTGGATCTCGACTGCGCGCTCGACGGCGCCGTCGTACTCGAGCAGCCCGACGTGGGGGCCGAACACCTCCTCGTGGGTACACCGGAGTTCCTCGTCGGGATCGGCCTCGTAGACGAACGGGCCGACCCAGTGGCCCTCGGCATGACCCTCTGGGATCTCCTCTGCGTCCAGTTCGGTCCGGTCGACGAGGACGTTCACGCCCTCAGTGCGCGCGAGGTCGTTGTAGCTCGTGACCTTCTCGACGTGGTCGTCCTCGATGAGCGGGCCCATGAAGGTGTTCTCGTCGAGCGGGTCGCCGACGGCGACCGACTCCGCGAGGTCGACAAAGCGCTCCTTGAACTCGTCGTAGATATCCGTGTGGACGACCAGCCGCTCGCTGGAGACACACCGCTGGCCGGTCGTCTTGAACGAGGACATCACGGCGGCGTGGACAGCGATATCGAGGTCGGCCTCCTCGGTGATTACGACGGCGTTCTTGCCGCCCATCTCGCAGGCCACGCGCTTGCCGGGGACACCCCCGAGCTTGTCCTGGATCTGGTGGCCGACCTCCGCAGAGCCCGTAAAGAGGACGGTGCTCACCTCCTCGGACTCGACGATGGCGTTGCCGGCGTCGCCAAAGCCCTGGACGAGGTTGAACACGCCCTCGGGGATGCCGGCGTCTTCGAACATCTCTGCGATGATCTGGCCACACCAGGGCGTCTGTTCGGCCGGCTTGAACACGACCGTGTTCCCCTCGACGAGGGTGACGGCCATGTGCCAGAAGGGGATGGCGACCGGGAAGTTCCAGGGCGTGATACAGCCGACGACGCCGCGGGGCTTGCGGCGCATATAGGAGTCCTTGGCCGGAATCTCGGAGGGGACGATGTCGCCTTTCGGGTGGCGGGCGTCGCCGGCGGCCCACTCGACCATGTGCCAGGCCTCGACGACGTCGGCTTTCCCCTCGCTTATCTCCTTGCCACACTCCTTCGTGACGACCTCGCCGAGTTCCTCGGTGCGCTCGCGGAGTTCGTGGTAGACCTGCCAGAGGTACTCCGCGCGGTCGATCCGCGAGAGAGCGCGCCACTCCTCGAAGGCCTCGTCGGCGGCCGCGACCGCTCGCTCGACGTCTCCGGGCGCCCCGCGGTGGAACTCGCCGAGCGTCTCGCCGTTTGCCGGGTTCTCGCTCCTGAACGTCTCCGAGCCCTCGCCGTCGACCCACTCGCCGTCGATGTAGTGCTGGTACGTGGACATAGAGGGGAGTTTGTCAGCCACCGGCAAACCAGTTCACCCGACCATAGACGGGTTCCCGGAGCGACGCGGGGACGGGAAACGCGGACACACGCCACGGAATCGAGGCGAACCGCGGATGCAACACTTACAAGTTGGTCTGTGAATACGTCTCACACATGAGCGAGGCAGCCATCTCGGGGGGCACGCGGCTGACACTCGATCTGTGGCATCCGGGCTGCTGGGCGATCGAGGCGACGGCTGTGGCCGACGGCGGCGTCCTGGCACAGGCGGTGTACAACTCCCCGCAGTCGAGTGCTGCGCCGTCGTCGGTCACCGGCCTCTTTACCGCCTACGGCGACACCGACGCCGAGGTCGAACAGCTGCTTTCGACCATCGAGGAGTCGAGACACGCCGGCGACCTCCTGCAGGTACAGGACCGCTTTGGCCGCGCCTACGACGCACCCGGAAGCGTCGTCCGGGAGTTCCTTCTGGAGTACGACCCGGGGAAGATGGTGTGTCCGACACTTCTGGAGAACGGGTTCATTCACAGCGCCCCCGTCCGCATCGAGGACGGCCGCGAGGAGTGGCAGGTGTGTTTCGCGGGCGACCGCTCGGAGACGCGTCAGGCGCTGGACAGCGTCCGCGAGCAGGCCGGGGCCGAGGTGACTGTCGACGCCATCACCACCGGCGACCGCCCCGGCCAGTCCAGCCACGAGAGCCGTATGGACTCACTGACCGACGCACAGCGGGACGTCTTCGAACACGCCCGGGAGGTGGGCTACTACGAGTGGCCCCGCGGCGCCTCGACGCGGGACCTCGCCGACGACCTCGGCATCTCGAAGACGACGCTGCTCGAACACCTCCGGAAGGCCGAGGCGAAGCTGCTCGATCCCTGACTGTCAGACCCGCCGGGCGCCAGTCTCGGGCGGTCGGCGCCCCGACGGCACTCAGACTCGGCGTGCACCCGTCCCCGGGCGGTCGGCGGCGGCCAGGTCGATTTGCCCCTCGGGCATCGGGACCCCCTCGTAGCGGTCCTCGGCCAGGAGCAAGGCGCCGTCGAGGTCGGCGTAATCGAGCAGTGGGGCGAGGTGTGCGCCGGCGGCCATCAGGGCGTCGCTGGCGAGCATACAGCCCAGCATGACCGACAGCCCCTCCGCGCGCGCGGCGTGAATCATCCGGACTGTCTCCCGGATCCCGCCCGCCTTCGTGAGCTTGATCGTGGCGATATCTGCGATTTCGGCGACCCGAGGGACGTCGGTCAGGCGACGGCAGGACTCGTCGGCGGCGACCGGCACGTCGCCGTGTTCGCGGACGAAGGCCATCCCCTCGGGGTCGCTCGCCGGAACGGGCTGTTCGACGAACTCGACGCCGTTTTTCGCCAGCCACGCGGTGTTGTCGACGGCCTCGCGGGGGGTCCAGGCCTCGTTGGCGTCGACGCGCAGCGTGGCCTCCGGCGCCGCATCCCGGATCGCCGCGACGATCTCCCTGTCGCGGTCGGTGCCGAGCTTGACCTTCAGAATGGGGTAGCCCGCCGCGACGGCCTCGGCGGCCTTCTCGCGCATCCGGTCGGTCTCGTCGAGGCCCACGGTGAAGGAGGTGGTGACCGTCCGCCCGGGGTCGAGGCCGAGATAGCGGTACAGCGGGACGTCAAGCCGGGTCGCCGCCAGGTCGTGGAGTGCGACGTCGACGGCACAGTGGGCCGCGCCGTTCCCGCCGATGGCCGACCGGGCCTGTGCTTCGATGCGCTGGATTGCGTGGGGATCACCGACGGACTCGACGCCCGACAGGAGGTCCGGGAGAACAGCCTCGACCGTGGCGGGCGTCTCGCCGTACCGCGAGGCGGGGGCGGCCGCGCCGACGCCAGCCCGGCCCTGCTCGTCCTCGATCCGGACGAGGACGTTCTCGGCGTTCGATTTGGTCCCGCGGGCGATGGTGAAGTCGTCTTCGAGGGGGAACTCGGCGCGCTCGAACTCACAGGAAAGCGTCATAGAGCGTCCAGCACCCCCTCGACCCCGAACCGGACCGGATCGGTCGCTGGGGCCCCGATGTCGTCCGCAAACCCTGTGACCGCCTCTCGGGCGTCGTCGTCGCCCTCGACCCACCGGGTGTTGAGCGCGCCCGCGACCACGTCCGTTTCGTGGACCGGCGCCGCGAGCGACTCGTAGAGGTCGACGTACTCGGCGGGGGTGGGCATGGGGAACGAGTCGTACTTCCGGATCGCCTTCCGGCCGGCCTCGTGACACAGGACCAGCGAGTCGGGCATCGCGCCGTGCAGGATGCCACAGGTGACCGCCGAGTACGCCGGGTGGGTGATCGAGCCCTGCCCCTCGACGAAGAGGTAGTCGTGGTCGGCCCGGTCCTCAATCATCCGCTCGACCGCGCCGGCGGTGAAGTCGCTGATCGTCCGGTCGACGACGATCCCGCCGCCGTCGACCATCACCCCCGTCTGACCCGTCGGGACCGCAGCGACGTCCCAGCCCCGCTCGCGTGCCGCCTCCAGCAGCGACCACGTCGTCGTCATCTTGCCGGTCGAGCAGTCGGTCCCCACCGTCAGCACGATCTCGACGTCGAGGTCGCGTGCCGTCCCGTCGGCGACAGTCAGGTCGTCGGGCGGGCGGCGCACGTCCCGGAGTTCGCCGCCGTGCCGGTCGGCGAGGCGACGCAACTCCTCGTCCTCGGAGAGGAAGTAGTGCAGGCCCGCGATCACGTCACAGCCCCGCTCGAGCGCGCCGTGGATGTCCGGGCGCCAGGTCTCGTCGAGGCCGCCGCCAATTGGCGCGATGCCGATGATCAGAGCGTCGATGTCGCCCGGCACGTCGTCGATCCCCTCGACGACGGGGGCGTCCTGCACGTCCGGGATGTGGTCGTGAACCCGGGTCCCGGCCGCCTCGCGGTCGAGGACAGCCGCAACGTCCTGGTCGCCGTATCTGAGTACCCCGACAGCCGTCTTGGCATGCCCGGGAAAGTTCTCGTGGGCGAGAATCGCTACGCGCATACCCGGACCAGTACAGGGACTCTCTTAAGTGTAATCACCAGCCGGCGACTGCTCGGAGCGCAAAGAGCGCGTTTCGTCTGCGCTCCCGGACCCGCCGGTAGAAGTAGGAGAACCACTTGCTCCCGTAGGGGACGTACTGGTAGACTGGGACCTTCTCCGCCAGTCGGAACTGTGCGTCCTCGCGAACTCCAGTCAGCATCTGCACCTCGTAGGGCGTGCCGTACTCCCTGTGACGCTTTCTCGCGTACCGGATCATCTGCGGGTCGTGGCTACCGACGGCGATACCGTCCTCGAACTCGCTGAAGGCGTAGGCGAGACACTCCTTGAGGGCCTCGTCGACCGTCTCGGTGTCCGTGTACGCGACCTCGGCTGGCGGGTCGTAGGCGCCCTTGACGAATCGGACCTTGCCCGGCAGGGTGGCCAGCCGTTCGAGATCCTCGCGGGTCCGTCTGAGGTTCGCCTGCACGCAGACGCCCACCTGGCCATCTGTCGCCCGCGTGTGTTCCTCGAAGGCGTCCAGTGTCGCGTCGGTCGTGGTGTGGTCCTCCATGTCGATCCAGACGAAGCCGCCGACCTCGGTTGCGGCCTCGACGATGCGAGCCAGGTTCTCCCGGAAGGCCGACTCGCCGATTTCGAGTCCGATCTGACTCGGCTTGACGGAGACACACCCGTCGAGGTCGCGCTCGGCGAGCAGTTCGAGCAGTTCGACGTATGCCTCGGCGTCCGCGTCGGCCGGCCCGCGCGTCTCGTAGTGTTCACCGAGGAGATTCAGTATCCCCGATACACCGCCCCGGTTCAGCTCCGCCACGTGATCACACGCCGCCCCTGGCGTCTCGCCCGCGACGAAGCTGTCGACGACTGGTGGGATCATACCGGAAACCTAGCCGTCCAGCCGCCTAAATTGTCACCCGACCATTTATTACATCTTATATATTTCGTAATTAATACACCCATTCGTCAGATCCGACCATGGGAGGGTGGGGTTTAATGCGATCGTTACCTACCGTTACTCTTAATGGTCGATTCAAACGACCGCTTCGATCCGAGCCGCAGAGACATACTCAGATACTCGGCCATCGCTGGCCTGGCCGGCCTCGCTGGCTGTTCGACGACCGACGACGGTGGCGACGGCGGCGACGGCGGCGACGGCGGCGACGGCGGCGACGGCGGCGATGGTGGCGATGGCGGCGACACGGCGACGCCGGGCGACGGCGGTGACGGCGACATGGAAGACGGCGGTGACGGTGGCGACGCCGGGCCGTACACCATCGGCGTACTCAACTCCCTGACCGGCTCGCTGGACACGTTCGGCCAGCGCAACGAGCGGGGCATGGGTCTCGCGCTCGACGACGTCAACGAGGTCGGCGTCGGGGGCCGGGAGCTGGAACTCGAGATCCAGGACACCGAAAGCCAGGAACAGTCGGGCGTCTCGGCGGCCCAGAACCTCATAAACCAGGTCGGCGTCCCCTACATCATCGGCGCGGTGTCCTCGGGCGTGACGCTTTCGGTGTACGAGAGTGTCGTCCAGGAAAGCGACGTGGTCCAGATGAGCCAGAACTCCACGGGCCTCGGGCTGACGGAACTGCCCGGCCTGCTCCGGGTCGCGCCGTCCGGCCAGACCCAGGCGGTCGCACTCGCCGACATCGTGGCCGAGGACGGCTACGACCAGGTGGCGCTGACGTGGGTCAACAACAACTTCGGGCAGAGTCTGGCCGACGCCTTCGTCGAGAGCTACGAGGGCGAGGTGGTCTACCAGAGCGCCCACAACCAGGAACAGCAGACGTACGACAACCTGGTGACCGAGATGAACGACTCGGGGGCAGACGCGTGGGTTCTCATCTCGTACCAGCCAGAAACCACGACGATAGTCAACAACGCCTTCGAGAACGGGTACGATCCACAGTACTACGCGGGCGACTCCTCGCGCGGGGATTCGGTCCTCGAGAACACGCCCGAGGGCAGCATGGCGGGGATGAAGCTCGTCGAGCCGTCGGCCCCCGTCGAGGAGGACAACTACCAGGAGTTCGTCTCGAAGTTCCAGTCCGAGTACGACAGGGAGCCCACGACCTGGGCGGCCTTCGCCTACGACGCCGTCGTCATCGCGGCCATCTCGATCCTGGCCGCCGACGAGTTCACCGGGGCGGCGCTGACGGACGTCGTCCGTGACGTCACCCGTCCGGAGGGCGAGCAGGTCACCTCCTTCGAGGCGGCAGCCGAAATCTTAGAGGACGGCGGCTCCGCGAGCGACGTCGACTACCAGGGGGTCAGCGGCCCAATCGACCTCAACGAGAACGGCGACCCGGCTGGCTTCCTGCAGGTCTTCGAAGTCCAAGACCACAGCTACGTCGGCGTCGACTTCATCTCCTGATACTCCCTGTATGGCCCCTCTCGATTTCATCGCAAGCCCGCTACTAGGCTATCTGATAAACGGGCTGGTGTTCAGCAGTATCATCGTCCTCGGCGGGATCGGACTCGCGCTGGTCTACAGCATCGTCGGCTTCGCGAACTTCGCCCACGGCGATACGATGACTGTCGGCGCGTACGCCGCTCTCATCACGCTCGGGATCGTCGGCACGGGAGGGGTGACCGTCCTCGGTCTGCCGGTGACGTTCTTTTTCGCCCTGCTGGTCGCCGTCGTCGTCGCTGCGGTGGTGGCCATCGTCACCGAGTGGGTCATCTATCGTCCCATCGACACCGACAGGCTCGGGCTGCTCATCGCCTCCATCGGCGTCGCGTTCATCTACCGTGCGGTGTTGCAGATCCGCTTTGGCACTGACTTCACGCGGTACGGCTTCGAGGCACAGCGCCCCATCGAGCTGTTTCTCCCGTACGGGATCCGAATCACGTCACACGACGTCGCGATCGTTCTCTCTGCGACGGTGCTCGTGGTAGGGTTGCACCTGCTGCTCCAGTACACGGACTTCGGGCGGAAGATGCGGGCGATGGCCGACAACCCGAACCTGGCGCGGGTCAGCGGCATCCGGACCCGCCGCATCAAGTACTGGACGTGGGTAATCGGGGCGGGGCTGGCGGGCGCCAGCGGCGTCTTCCTCGGGGTGTACAACCAGCTCCAGCCGCGGATGGGATTCAACATCCTGCTGGTCGTCTTCGCCGCGGTCATCCTGGGCGGCATCGGGTCTGTCTACGGCGCGATGCTCGGCGGCGTCGTCATCGGGATGGCGAACCAGTTCATGCCGGCACTCCCCCGGCTCGGGGAGCTATTCCCGCTGATCCCGCAGAGCTTCGGAATTCCCGTCGGCATCGAGTACGCGAACGCGGTCGCGTTCGTCATCATGGTCGCCGTCCTGCTCATCAGGCCGAGCGGCATCGCCGGAGGGGCGACCTGACATGGGGCTTCGAGAGCGCTGGGACGACATGAGCCAGACCGAGCGCGGCGTCACCGGCAGCCTCGCGGCCGTCCTCGGCCTGCTGCTGGTCGCCGTCCTCCTCGGGCGGCTCCAGCCGGCCTACCTCGTGTTTCTGGTCTCTCTTGGCGGGATGTTCTCGCTGCTCTCGCTCGGGTTGAACGCCCAGTGGGGGTTCACCGGCCTCATCAACTTCAGCGTCGCCGCCTTCTTCGGGATCGGTGCGTACGGCACGGCGCTGATGACCTCCGACTCCTCGCCCATCGCGGGCGGCTTTCACCCCATCGTCGGGCTCGGGGTCGCGGTCGCGCTCGCGGTCGTACTCGCGATCCTGATCGGGATTCCGACGCTCCGGCTCCGGGCCGACTACCTCGCGATTGCCTCGCTGGGCCTCGCCGAGGTGGTTCGCCTCGTGGCGCTCAACGAACGCCAGTGGACCAACGGGGACGCCGGCGTCCGGGGTGTCCCGGAATTCTTCACGGGCTTTCCGATCCTCGACGGCCTTCCCGCGACGCTGCCGGGATTCCGCGTCGAAATCGTCCCCGGCTCGCCGTTCTTCCTCGAGGGGGCGTTCTACCGGGAGTTGCTCACCCTGCTTCTGGTCGTCCTGTTCCTCGGCGCGGTGTATCTGGTGTTGCACCGCGCCCACCGGTCGCCGTGGGGGCGCGTCCTCCGGACCATCCGGTCCGACGAGGACCTCGCGAAGGCCCTCGGGAAGAACACGTACTGGTACAAGATGCAGTCGTTCGTCCTCGGGAGCGTCATTATGGCGCTCGGTGGCGTGTTCGGCGCTCACCTCATCAACTTCGTCGCGCCGGGCAACATCGAACCGATCTGGACGTTCTACGTCTGGGTCGCGGTGATGCTCGGCGGCAGCGGCTCGACCCGCGGTGCGCTGCTCGGCGGATTCGTCGTCGTCGCGGTTCGGGAGGGGCCACGCCAGCTGAACAACCTCGGACAGCTCCCGTTCGACGCCGCGCCGCTCCGACTCATGTTCATCGGCGTCATCATCATCCTGTTGATGAACTACCGGCCACAGGGAATCCTGCCGCCACAGCGGGAGCTCATCTGGCCAGGCACGGTCGACGAGCGCCCCTCGGAGCTGGACACCGGCGTCCGGGAAGCCCGCGGAGGTGGGGGCGATGAGTGACGCCGACGTCGAGCAGCGGTCGACGGGCGAGACCGACGAGCCGCCGCTGCTCCGTGTCGAGGACCTGCACAAGTCCTTCGGCGGCCTGGTCGCGGCCGACAGCGCCACATTCGAGGTCGAACGCGGGACGATCACGGGTCTCATCGGGCCGAACGGCGCCGGCAAGTCGACGCTTTTCAACCTCGTCTCGGGGTTCTACGAGCCCGACGGCGGCCGGGTGGAGATCGACGGCGTCGACGTCACCGGCATGGAACCCCACGAGGTCGCCGACGAGGGGCTCATCCGGACGTTCCAGACGCCCCGCAAGCTCGAGGGGATGACTGTCCGCGAGGCGATGCTCGTCGGTCCGCAGCGCCAGCCCGGCGAGTCGTTCGTCAAACTGTTCACCGCCCCCGGGGAGGTCGGCGCGGCCGAAGCGAAGAACCTGGAGGACGCCCAGCGCATCCTCGAGGAGTTCGAGATCGACCACCTGGCGACCCAGCCGGCGACGAGCCTCTCGGGCGGGCAGATGAAGCTCGTGGAACTGGCCCGCGCGATGCTGACCGAGCCGGAGATACTCCTGCTCGACGAGCCGGTCGCCGGCGTGAACCCGACGCTGACGAACGACCTTGCCGACCAGATCCAGCGGCTCCACGAGGACGGAACGACGTTCCTCATCATCGAACACGAGATGGACTTCATCATGGAGATGGCCGATCCGATCGTCGTACTGAACCAGGGAGCGGTTCTCACGCGTGGCAGCCCCGAGGAGATACGCAGCGACGACCGCGTCATCGACGCCTACCTCGGCGGTGGTGCCACGTGAGTTCGCCCGCAGACGCCGAAAGCGAGACGCTCCTCGAACTGGAGGGCGTCGACAGCGGCTACGGCGAGGTGCAGGTGCTCGACGACCTCTCGATGCACCTGGATGCCGGCGAGATCGTCTGTCTCATCGGCCCGAACGGCGCCGGCAAGTCGACTGTCCTCCGGACCGCGTTCGGGCTGCTGGAGCCGTGGACCGGCTCCGTCCGCTATCACGGCCGGGAGATCGGCGGGATGGCCCCCGAGGACATCGTCCGCGAGGGGATCGGCTACGTCCCCCAGACGGAGAACGTGTTCGGCACGCTGTCCGTCGAGGAGAACCTCCGGATGGGCGGCGTCTCCCGCGAGGGCGGCCTCGAGAGGGTGATCGGGGACCTGTTCGACCGGTTTTCGATCCTCGACAACAAGCGCAGCGCCAAGGCCCGGACGCTCTCGGGGGGACAGCGGCAGGTGCTCGCCTTCGCCCGCGCGCTCGTGACCGAGCCAGACATCCTGTTGATCGACGAGCCATCGGCGGGGCTGGCCCCGAACACTGCCGACGAGGTCTTCGAGAGCGTCCAGGCGGTCAACGAACTGGACACAGCCATCGTCATGGTCGAACAGAACGCCAAGAAGGGACTGTCCATCTCCGATCGCGGGTACGTCCTCGACCAGGGCACCGTCCGGTTTGCCGACGAGGCCGACGCGCTGCTGGACAACGAGGAGGTCTCGGAGCTGTATCTGGGCGGCTAGCGCCTGCGACACGGCGGCCACCCACGGCCGATCGCTGGCGACGAAACCGCGGTTTTATTCCCCTCCTGTCGCCACCGTAGGTGTATGTCCACGTGGGGACGGTCGATCCTCGGGCTGCTCGTCGTCGTCGCCGTCCTCGCTCTCGTTGCGGCCAGCCTTGCCGCCGACCTGCTCGCAGCTGACCCGCCGCTCTCGGTTCTCCTGCTCGCCCTCGACGTGCGCGTGTTGCTCGCCGTCGCCGTCGCCATCTTCGCCGCCGCCCTCGCGTTGTACCTCTACTATCTGCGAGGGGAGGACCCCACGCGGCTCGTCCACGCCGGGCGCGAGGTTGAGGCGCTCGTCCCAGTCTACGGCGACAGCGAGGTGATGCACCGGTCAGTCGAGGGGCTGGTCGGCTCGGACTACGAGGACCTGGCGGTCACGATCGTCCCCGAACCCGACGACAGCGCGTCGCTCTCGCGAGCGCGTGAACTCGCGACCGACCATCCCGAGGTACGGTGTCTCGTCAACGAGGCCCGCCAGGGTTCGAAGGCGGGGGCGCTCAACACCGCAATCGAACAAAGCGAGGCGGACGTGATCGCGATGTTCGATGCCGACCAGGAGCCACACCCGAAGCTCGTCTCCCACGCCGTGGCCCACCTGGCTGACCACGACGTCGCCCGTGTCAGGAGCCTCCCGAGCCCGGCAGGTGGTCTCATCGAGTCCGAAGCGTACTACGAGTACCTGCTGCTCTTCTTCCTGCCCCAGAAGCTCGCGAAGGCCCTCCTCGGCCTCGAGGTTGTCGGCACCAGGAGCGTCCTCGTCGAGCGGGCGGTCTTCGAGACGGTGGGCCCCTTCGACGAGGCGACGCTGACCGAGGACATGGACTTCACCCACCGGTGCCACCAGGCCGGTGTGTCAGTCCGCGAGTTGCTCTACTACCCCTGCTTCGAGCAGCCGGCACACACGCTCGGCGACTGGTGGTGGCAGCGCGTCCGTTGGATGACCGGCCACGCCGAAGTCGGCCACAGCCAGCTCCGGCACTGGCAAGGGGGATTCGACGCCGACGTCTTCGGTTCAGCACTGACGCTCGCGGGCACCTTCGCTGCCGGGGCCGTGCTGTCGACGACCGCCCCGAAGCTCGTCCTGGCCGGGCTGGCAAGCCCCGGCCCCGTCCTCGCGGGCCTGGCGGCGCTGTACGGGGTCGCACTCGCGACCCGCGCCGTCGACAACCGCACCGCAGGGATGGACGGCTACGGCATCGCCTGGCTTCTCATCCCGGCTTTCCTCTCGCTGTACGGCCTCGTCGTCGTCCAGGCGCTCGCAGGGTACGCCCTCGGTCGGGGGGGTGAGTGGTACCGGGCCGAAAAGAAGGTCTGAGCCACAGATCGCGGACGGGAGAGCTTTTACGTCGAGTGGGCTCGTCAGTGAGAGCTGTCGTGGTGTTCAAGAAAGTCACTCTGACGGGGAAAAGCGGCGTGGACTTCAAGAACGCGGTCGACGACGCCGTCACGCGGGCGTCGATGACGATCGACAACATCCGCTGGATCGAAGTCGAGGAACAGAGCGTCCAGATCGGGGGGATCAACGACCGCGAGTACCAGGTCGAGGTCGAGGTCGCCTTCGAACTCGAGGAGTAGCTCACTCGACGTAGCCCAGATCCCGCAGGCGATCTTTCGCCTCGGCGCCCATCCCGTCGAGAACGTCCCCGTCGTCCCCGACCTCGTCCCACTCGCCGCCGACCCGCTCCTCGAAGGCCGCGAGCGCAACCTCCGTCTCCTCGACCGCGCCGTCACTATCGCCGGCGACGTCCGCCAGTTCTCCGGGGTCGTGGTCGAGCCGGTAGGCCTCGTCGGTGATCCGCTCGTTTCGGATGTACTTCGCGTCCGGGCGGCGGGCGGCACGCATCCGCGAGTAGAAGCGGGAGTGCTCGTCCAGGTCGATGCCCGCCGACTCCGCGATCGATTCGAGCTGGTTGAGTTCGACCAGCGGCCGGTGGTACTCGACGAAGGCGTACTCGCCGCCGCCCGGGAAGTCCGCCAGGTCGCGGTGCACATCCCGCAGCAGCGACCGCCGCGGATCGAGTTCGACACCCTGGCTCTCGACGCCGGTCGCGTCGAGAAGCGTGTGATAGAGGTCCTGTAACTCGACCTGTCTCTCCTCCCGACCCGGCTCCATATCGGGGTGGTTGACCAGCAGCGGGACGTTCACGAGCTGCTCGTAGATGTTGAATTCGTGACCGTACAGATCGTGTTCGCCGTGCATCTCGCCGTGGTCGGCACAGACGACGACCATCGTCTCCTCCCACAGGCCCGCCTCGCGGAGGTACGAAAAGAGCCGGTCGAGCTGGTCGTCCATGTGCCGGATCTCGGCGTCGTAGAGCCCGCGGATCGACTCCCACTCCCCGTCGTCTATCTCGTCGGCCCCGCAGTTGAATGCGGTCGCATTCTGGGAGACCTCGGTCGAGTCGACGCCGGGCGCGAACTCCTCGGCGTACTCCCCGGGCGGGTGGTAGGGGTGGTGAGCGTCCATGAGGTTGATAAAGGAAAAGAACGGCTCGCCGCGGTCGGCGGCGGCGTCGACGAACTCGACCGTGCGGTCGACGACAGCGGGCGTCTTCGAGTCCTCCGTCTCGCCGGAGGCGAGGCGTTCGTGGACGGCGTTGCCGACGGCGACGACGCTGTCCGCGAGCCCGCGCAGCCGCTCGCTGTCGTTCAGGGCCTTCCAGACGCGCGCGAGCGGGCCCGAGAGTGCGCCGCCGGGCATGATCCTGAAAAAGTTGTCCTGATCGTCGAACCCCTCCGTCAGGCGGGTGTAGGGGGTGATCCAGGCGTTCGAGGAGTAACAGGATGTGGCGTAGCCGGCGGCCGACAGCGTCGACGCGAGCGTCGTCGCACCCTCGAGGTAGGGGTTTTCCTGGGTCGCGCCGTGTTCGCTCGGGTACAGGCCGGTGAAAAGCGACGCGTGGACCGGGAGTGTCCAGGGTGCGGGGGCGACGGTCTGCTCGTAGACGCGCGCCTCCTCGGCGAACGCTGCAAGCGTCGGCGTCGTCGGCCGGTCGTGCCCGTAGACTGTCAGGCGATCCTTGCGGACGGTGTCGAGCACGACGAAGAGGACGTTCGGCCGATCGGTCGTTGTCATACTACCGGACGGGCAATCCAGGGGGTTAAAGACCCTGATTTCGGCGCCAGCCGACAGGGAACGGACGCGTCAGAACGGGGCTTCGGGGCCCTCGTCGTCGCCCGGTTCGCCGCTGGTCTCGCCGGGGAAGGATGGACTTCCGCCCGCGCCGCCGGCCATCCCCTCGTTGCCGCCCATGCCGGTGGAGGCGTGAACCGTGTCGATCTCGGGAATCTCCTTGGTCATGCGGGTCTTGATCGCCTGAATGGTCATCGGCGAGATGCCACAGCCCGAACACGCGCCGCCGAGCTGGATCGTGACGCTGCCCTCCTCGCGGTCGAGGTTCTGGATCGCCGCGCTGCCGCCGTGCATCTGGATCTGCGGGAAGTTCCGGCGCAGGAAGTTCGTGATTCGCTCGCGGAGTTCGTTATCGGCGTCCTCGGTTTCCGTGCTCATGGTAATCCACTGTAGACAGCCAGCGGGCTTAGGCCTTTGGTCTGTCCCGTTCGGTCACCCCGACTCCAGCTACTGGGGTCCGAAGACACCCTGCAGTTCGGACTCGATCTCCTCGACGTACCGGGCGAGGACCGTCTCTGCCTTTTTTTCGTCGACGACGACGCCCGAGAGCTTTCCAATCGGGTCCTCCGGGAGTTCGACCCGGAACTGGCCGTCGCCCTCGTAGAATGGCTCGCTCTCCGCGAGGATCGCCTGATCGATGGCGTGGACCAGCTCCGAGTCGTAGGCGTCGTTCATCGTCTCGAAGGCACCCCTGTAGGCCCGCTGCAGCTCCGCGAAGTAGTGTTCGTACTTGTCCTCGAATTTATCAGCGAACGTTTCGTCGTCCTCCGGAATGTGGACATCGCCTTCTGACGAATCGGTCATAGGGAAATCAAGGGGCTACCGTCATTTATCTGTACTCCATTCGGGACGGGTGGGCCGCTCTTCCCGACAGCTACCGGGTGCTTCGACCCGTCCTCGGAAAGTCCCCCTTGCTCTGCCGGTAGCTGGACCCCGAATAACTTTCACCCACCACCATAGTTGTTCACACGGTCTCATGACGGTACTCTTCATAGACATCGACTCCCTGCGTGCAGACCACGTCAGCGGCTATGGGTACGACCGGCAAACGACGCCTCACATCGATGGGCTGATCGAGGACGGCGTCGCATTCGAACGCGGGTACGTCGCGAACTCGCCGTGCATGCCCTCGCGAGCGGCGCTCACGTCCGGCCGGTACGGGATCGCGAACGGCGTCGAGACGCACGGAAAACAGTCCCAGCAGATCAACCGGCCGGCCAATCGGACGGACTGGGCGGGGTCGTGGACCGAAAACCAGCCCGACCGACCCTGGTGGACGCTGCCGGAACTATTTTTCCAGAACCGTATTCGGACCATCGGTGTTTCGTCGTTCCCGCGCCACCCCGCGCCGTGGTTCTACCACGTCTGGCACGAGTTCGTTCAGCCCCAGGAACCCGACGTGGACATGACGACCGAATGGGGGCACGTTTCCTTCCAGACGCCGCGTGCCGAGGCGGTCGTCGACGAGTCAATCGACGCGCTCGAACGGGCCGACGGTCAAGACGTTTTCTTGTACGCACAGTTCTGGGATCCACACGCACCCTACAACCGTTCGGACGACGAGGTTGCCAGCTTTCGGGATGGGAATCTCCCGCCGTTCCCGACCGCGGAGCAAATAGAGCGCCACCAGACGTGGGACGCTGTGCGATCGGCGTCACACACGGGTGTCGAATCCCGGGCAGATCTCGCCGACCTGATCGCCGCCTACGACGCCGAAATCCACTACGTGGACCGCCACATCGGCCGCCTCCTCGAGTACCTCCGGGAGACCGACCAGTACGACGAGTCCCTCATCGTCCTCACTGGCGACCACGGGGAGGAGTTCGGCGAACACGGGCTGTATCGCGAGCACTGGTCGACCCACGACGGCACCCAACGCGTCCCCATGGTCGTGAAACCGCCAACGGACACGTCCGTCGATCCGGGGATCCGGGACCACCTCGTCACGAACGTCGACTTCGCGCCGACGATCGCGGACTACATCGGCGAGTCACCGCCCGACAGGTGGCAGGGGCAGTCGCTGCGTCCCATCGTCGAGTCGGCCGACGCCGACTGGCGCGACGAAATCGTGTTCGATCACGGGTTGTACACCGCCCAGCGGGCGATCCGGACGGATCGCTGGAAGTTGATTCACACGCTCCATCCCGGCATGTGGAGCGGCGTCCTCCCCGACTACCAGCTGTACGACATGGCGGCGGACCCGTGGGAGCAGACGGACGTGAGCGACGATCATCCCGATGTCATCGATCGACTCGAAGAGCGAGTGATCCGCTGGGCCCACCGCCACCGGGACGGAAGCGTCGATCCGCTGTACCGCGTCGCGGAGCACGGGCCGTCGGGATACCGTTCCTTCGATGGGGATTTCGAGGGCGTCTGAACCGACCGGTCAACCCAATATTGAAGTCTTTGAGGGCTGAATCTCTATTCAATTTAATGCCGTCATCAAATCCCGAATCATCCATTCGGGACAATACGCGGGGCGTCTCTGAGGTTATTGGATTCGTCTTCGTATTTGGAATCCTGATAATCCTTCTTTCGATAAATCAAGCTCAAATTGTCCCACAAGAGAACGCAGAGATCGAGTTCGAGCACTTCCAGACTGTCCGAAACGATCTGATTGAGGTCCGGAGTTCTATTTCGACAGCAGGCCAGGCCGACGTGTCTCAGTTTCCGACCGTGAAGCTGGGGACGGATTACCCGCCACGAATTTTCGCAGTAAACCCCACTACACCGATCGGAACGTTACAGACGAGTGAGAAGTACAATATTACGATAACAAATCAGTCTGGAGCAACAACGCATGTCTCGACGCGGTTTCTTGAATACCGGCCGAGATACAACGAGCTTGACATCGGGTCAACATGGTACGAGAATTCCGTTCTCTATCTCGATGATCGAGAGCGGGGCGGAATCGCCATAATCGAGGATCAAAATCTCATTACAGACGGGAACGTGACCAGAATCACGGCCTTACAAAACGACTTTCAAAAGAGCGGGACAGAGCGGGTCACGCTTGAGTTGTATCCAGTCCAGACCACAACTGCAGATGACATACCCACGGGCAATTTGACCGTTACGCTCCCAACGCGGTTAACTGGTGACCAATACTGGAATGAAGCGTTCGATTCTGAGACCGTGTACTTGGGCGTCGAAAACGACAGTTATGATGATGGCATTCATGCACTTAATCTGAGTATTAATACGAGCAAGGACTCACAGGAACTGCAACTGAATACGGTCGGGATTCAGTCTGAGCCGTCGGAAGGGGGTGCTAAACAAAATGTTGGGGTTGGGGATGATGGTAGTGATAGTGGTAACTACGATGTCACGATAGCGAGCACCAATTCTCCGGTCAACTCAGGAGACGAAGTGACAGTGACAGCGACAATCGAAAACACTGGTGATGAAAGTACAAATCAGACGATAGAACTTGATATCGAAGAACAACCAAATCCTGTTGATACACAAGCCGTAACATTAAGTGGCGGTAACTCAATGGACATCACCCTAAACTGGGAGACAGAAAAAAACGATCACAACAAATCGCCATACAACGCAACTGTGAGTAGCAATAATGATTCTGATACCGAAGAAATAGTGGTGAATAAGGGGGCTGGAAATAGTTGAGATGAAAACGTGAATCGGCCTGGTGATCTCGATAAAATCCCCGATCCCATATATCTGAAAAACTCTCGGCTGCCGGCACTGACAGACTTCACCGCGAGAGCGCCTCGATGGCCTGCTGGCCGATCTGGACCACATCGGGTTCGAGCTCGTCGGCACGCTCGCGCAGGTCGGCGGGGGTGAACCACTCCCAGTCCGCGGCCGGCTGTTCGCCCGCTGCCGGCGCTATCTCACGGCTCCCGGCGCGGCCGTAGTAGATGAAGTCGACGTGCTGGTGGCCCACCGCACCGTCACAGACGTTGATGTCCTCGCGCAGGAAGTGCTGGGGCTGGGGGATCGACTCGACGGTGGGGGACGCGATATCGCCCTCGGGGGCGACGACGTCGACGTCCAGCCCGAGTTCCTCACGAACCTCCCGGCGGGCGGTGACGTGGGGGATCTCCCCGCGATCGACGTGCCCCCCGGGCGGCAGCCACATATCGAGCTTGTCGTGTTCGTGGAGCGCCGTCGCGCCGTCGTGGACGACGTAGACAGTCGCCACGAAGTGTCTGGTCGTCTCCATGCGAGCGGGACGGCGGCGCGCAGTTTCAGCCTTTCTGCTCGTCGCGTCCGCCTCCTCTGACGTCGCGGTGTCGACTCCGCGCGGTTCTGGCAACCCAGGTTATCTTTTGTCCGGGCCCGTGACGGGGGAGTATGGCCGCCCCTCGAACGGAGCTACAACAGTCACTCGCCACCGATCCCGCGCCGGCGACGGAGTTCGCGGATCTGTCACGGTCGTCCCAGCGTGACGTCTTCTTCCAGCTGCCGGAGTCGGTCAGGGAGTCGCTGGTTGCGGATATGAGCGACGAGCAGCTGCGGGCCTTCGTCCGCCGGCTCGACCCCGACGAGGCGACGGATGTGCTCGGCTACGCCGACGAGGATACCCGCGAGACGGTCCTCCGGCGCCTCGACGAGGACCGCCGCGAGCGAATCGAGTTCCTGCTTGCGTTCAGCCCCGAGAGCGCCGCGGGGATGATGCACCTGGATTACGTGACCGTCGACGCCGACCGTTCCTTCGAAGAGATCGCCGCGCGGGTCCGTCGCCACGAGGAGCGAACCGGGCGGTTCCCGGTCGTGTTCGTCACGGACGGGGAGGATCTGCTTGGGGAGTTGCCAGGTCACACACTCGCGATGAGCGAGCGCGAGTCCGTCGACATCAGGGACTACGTCAGAGAGACGCCGTCGGTCAGGTACGACCGGCCCGACACCGAAGTTCTGGAGGTGTTCCGCGCCAACCCCGAGAGCAAGGTGGCCGTCCTGGACGAGGAGGAGTCGATCCTGGGCGTCATCTACGCCGACGACATCCTCCGGATAATGGAGGCCGAGGCTGGCGAGACGCTCTACGAGTTCACCGGCGTCGCCGAGGAGGAGAGCGTCCTCGACGGCCCACTCTCGAAGATCCGCAGCCGGTACAAGTGGCTCATCATCAACCTCGGGACGGCCTTCCTCGCGGCGGGTGTCGTCGGCACCTTCGAGAGCACTATCGCCGCAATCGCCGTGCTGGCGGCGTACATGCCAGTCGTCGCCGGGATGGGCGGGAACGCAGGCACGCAGGCGATGGCCGTCACCGTCCGGGGTATCTCCCTGGGCCAGGTGTCGCTGCCGACCGGTATGCGCGTCATCTTCAACGAGGTGGTCGCCGGTGCGGCCAACGGGTTCATCACGGGCGCGATGGTGGCGGTCATCGCGGCCGTCTTCGCGCCCGACTACGGGGTCTTGCTCGGCCTCGTCATCGGCGTCTCGATGGTGGCGAACCTCGTCATCGCCGGCTTCTTCGGGGCGCTGATCCCGCTGGTGCTCGACCGCCTGGGGCAGGACCCGGCCACGTCGGCGACGATCTTCATCACCACGGCCACGGACGTGCTCGGCTTCTTCATCTTCCTCGGGCTGGCACAGTTCGTGCTTCTCTAGCAGTACTGCTAGTCGGCTGCCGCCCGGTCGAGATCCAGCCGGAGGAGGAAGGGGAGCGCAAAGAGGGCGATGGCCACCTCGAGCGCGCCGACGACGACGAAGGCCGCCCCGAACCCCGCGGCTGCGGCGACCGTCGCCCCGCCGACGATGCCCGAAAGAAAGCCGAGGCTGCCACAGACGTTGAACCCGCCCATCGCGACGCCGCGTTCCCGTTCGCCGGCGAGGTCGGTGACGAGCGCCATCGTCGCTGGCGCCACGAGCGCGCCGAAAATCCCGACCACGACCATCGCACCCCCCGTTATCTCGACTGTGGGCGCGAGGAAGACGCCGACGACGGCCAGCCCGTAGGCAAGCGATCCGACCGCGACTGGTCCGACGCGGCCGATCCGGTCCGAGAGCGCCCCGAACGGGTACTGCAGGAGCGCGAACGGGCCGAAAAACAGGCCCAGCAGGACTCCGGTCCCGGCGGCCCCCAGCCCGAGTTCGGCCCGGAAGTAGACCGTCCCGACGAGCGCGAAGAACCCGGCCGTGAGCCGGTCGATGAACCCGAACGCGTAGGGGAGCGCCAGGGACGGCCGCTCTCGCAGACCGGCCACGACCGCCGTGGGGCCGCGCGTCTGACCGGGCGTCCGGTCGTCCACCAGCGCGGCGAGTACGGCGGCAACGAACAGCAGACCCGCCGCGCCGTACAGCGGGACGAGCGGGCCCCGGGCGTAGAGCTGCCCGCCCACAGGGGCACCCAGTGCGGTCCCGAGGCCGATTGCGATGCCGGCAGCGCCCATGTTGCGCCCGTGGCCGCCCGGCAGGTCCATGAGCGTCGTGATGGCAAGCGAGAATGCGCCGATAGTCGCTCCCCCCTGAAGGAATCGCAGGGGGAACACGGCGGCGTAGGGGGCCCCGAGCGCCGGCACGGGGACGAGCGCGAGGTAGCCGGCCCCGCCCAGAGCCGCGCCGCCGGCAACAAGCGGCGTCCGGCGGCCGACCGCGTCGCTGACGGCCCCCCAAACGCCGGCAAAGAGAATGAACCCGAGGAACTCGGCGGCGAGAAACCACTTGCCGGCGTCGAGGATGTCGCCGACGTCGCCACCCCACATCGCGGGCGTGCCGCCAAGCGCCTCGACGAGGTCGGGGATACCGGGGTAGAGGAGCACCTGCGCGAACAGGACGGCGAAGACGATGCCCGAAAGCGCCACCCGGTCGCGGTCGGCCATGGACGGCCGTACGACTCGAGGGGGCAAGCGAGTAACGGTCGGGAGCGGCTACGTGCTGTCTCGGGGACTCGCTCCCTCGACACGGCCGAGGAAGTCCAGCTGGTGTGTGTGGTAGGTCAACTCGCCGGCCTCGACCTGGGCTCTGCGACGCGAAAGCCACTCCTCGAGGCCCTGAATGGGTTCGTCCGTAATCTCGCCGACGGCGTCCTCGATGGTGTCGAGGATGTACCGCAGGAAGTACGCCTCGTCTGCGGGGTAGGTTCCGCCGGTGGGGCGGACGACCCAGTCCGACCCTGCGACGTCGAGCAGGCTCCCATCCCTGTCCTGGAGTCGCGCGAGAACGTCGCCGCCCGCCCGGCTGCTCCCGCCCGACTTCGCGTCCATGTGCTCGTGGTAGCGGCGTTCGACCGCACGGTCGGCCGGATGGGACGGCCGGAACCGGGTCGCCCCGTCGAACGTGATCGGGAAGTAGTACAGCCCGCCGGGAGCCAGAGCGCCCAGCAGCGTCCCCAGCCCCTCGAGGTCGAGGATGTCGAGCAGCGCCACGCCGACGAGGAGGTCGTACCCCGTCGTCGATCGGTCTGCGTACGCCACCGCCTCCGCGACGGCGGGTTCGACCGTGATGTGCCGTTCCGGGCCCTCGAGGACGAGCGGTTGCCCCCCCAACACCGAGATGTCGCGGCCCTCGGCCCAGGAGGTGACGTGTCGGCGGAGTTCGGCGACGTTCTCGGCCTGGACGTCGACGGCCGTGTAGCGAACGTCACCGGGCGGGAACAGCTCCCACTCCAGGGCGCGGGTCAGCATCGTGCCGATGCCGGCGCCGATTTCGAGCACGCGCAGCGGCCCATCGCTGGCCGCGGCCCGGGCCGAGAGCGCCTCGCGCAGGCGCTCGATCACCCGCCGGTCGAGCGCGCGGTCGTCGACCGTCCGCTTTGCCCGGAGGTAGCGCTGGAACGACCCGGTCACGCCGGCACCTCCGGCGTCGAGGCGACGTCTGCCAGCAGACGCCGGGCACGTGCCACCGACGCCTCCCAGTCGGGGTGACGTTCGTAGCGCTGTCTGGCAGCCTTCGACATCGCGGCCAGCCGGTCGGGGTCAGACGCGAACGTCGCCAGCGCGCGGGCAACGGCCGTCGGGTCGTCGGGGTCGACGAGCAGCCCCGTCTCGCCGTCGTCGACGATATCGGTCGCGCCGCCGGCCCGGGAGGCCAGCGCCGGGAGCCCGAAGCTCATCCCCTCCAGGTAGACGGTGCCAAAGCCCTCGTACCGGGACGGGACCGCGAGGACGTGACTCGACCGGAGCGTCTCGGCGAGTTCCTCGTCGGTCAGTTCGCCGGCTATCCGAACGCGGTCCTCGAGGTCGTGGGAGCGGACGCTGCGGTGAACTGTGGCGACGAAATCCTCGTCGACGGGGCGGCCGACGACTGTCAGTTCGGCGTCGGCCGCGGTGGCGGCCAGCCCCTCGACGAGCGTGTCCAGCCCCTTTCTGGGGGTGATGTTGCCGACGAAGACCACCTGCAACGGCCCGGACCGGGGACGTGGGTCGATCACCTCGTCGCCGTCGGGGTCGAACCGGTTCCCGGCCGGCGGCGCGACGACGACCCTCTCGGGGTCGACCCCAAGGTCGGTGACGACGTCGCGGGTGACGGAGCTGGTACAGATCGCGCCGTC
Source organism: Haloarculaceae archaeon (assembly GCA_036626435.1). GTDB lineage: Archaea > Halobacteriota > Halobacteria > Halobacteriales > Haloarculaceae > SW-9-67-25. The sequence goes on from JAZKRS010000007.1 coordinate 32,369, forward strand.
GACAGTCGCGAGATAGCCCCGTTCCACGGCGCGGTACAGCGGGGCCAGCCGCCGCGGTTCGCTCGCACGCAGGTGGTGGACGATGCTGACGATCGGGTAAGAGAGGTGGCGGTTCGTGTGAACCAGCGAGGGGTGAGCGAGTTCGTCCTGGAGCATGACGTCGACGTCGACGTCGAGGCGTCGCCGGAGCCGCCGGGATCCGTTGTCGAGCAGGCCGCGGTGGTACGCCGGCCAGGGGAGTTCGACGATTTCGACGGTGTCACCGGCATCACGGAGCGCGGCGACGAGTTGCCGGTCGTAGCGAAAGCCGCCGGAACGCTCGTCGAGGCTCCCGTACAGCGTCAACCCGACCCTCATACCGCGGCGTCGTAGGTTGCCGCGGCCTCGTCGTCCTCCCAGACCGTCACGGTCAATTCAGTCACGGTGTCGTCGGTGACGGCCTCGGTCACGCGCTCGAAGATGGCACGAGCGAAGCGCTCGACGCTGGGGTTGTACCCTTCGAACTCCGCGAGGTCGTTGAGCATCTCGTCGCGGTAGCGGTCGGACAGGTCCGCGAGCGCCGCCTCGGCGTCGTCGATGTCGACGAGATAGTCGTACTCGTTCAGTTCGGGGCCGCGGAAGGTCAGTTCTACCTCGTAGTGGTGGGAGTGGGGTACCCCCTCGGGCCCCGGATCCGGGACGGTGAGGTAGTGCTGTGCCACGAAGTCGGTCAGCACTGTCGTGGAGTACACGGCCGAACACAGGGCCGGGAGCCACCTAAATCCGGAGGGTCATTCTGGCGGGCGAAAACACCGAGATGTTCGCCCGCCAGTATACGACGGTCAATCCTGTTCGGGCCGCTCGTCACCGGACTATCGTCCGGTTCCTCGCACCCCTCTGTGCCCGTGAATGTCACTTATTGTACGTGAGCGCGACCTGGATGGCCTCGTCCGGGTGGTCGTCGAGCAGCCGGTAGGCCTCTGCCGCGCGGTCGATGCCGATCTCGTGGGTGAGCAGCCCGGAGAGGTCGACCCCGGACAGCCACGACCGCACCAGGTCCATCCGGCGGTCCTTGTCCCAGCGGTCGGCGTGGTCCGGGTCGACGCGGCTGACCTGGCTGCTCTGTACCCGGACGTGGCTCCGATGGAACCGGCCGCCGAGGTCGAGAGACACGTCCTTGGTGCCATACCACGAGCCGACGATGACCTGGCCGGCGTAGCCCGTCGCGTCGATGGCGTCGTCGAGCGCCGCCGGGTTCCCGGAGAGTTCGAACGTGATGTCGGCATCGCCCTCGGTTTCCACCCCGACGTCTCCGGGTGCGACCGAGCGGTCGGCACCGAGCGTCTCGGAGAGCGAGCGCCGGCGCTCGTAGCAGTCGACCGTGACGAGTTCGGACAGCGGGAACTCCGCGAGGAGGGCGGTCGTCAGCAGCCCGACCGGCCCCTGCCCGAAGACCACGACGCGCGCGCCGACACGGGGCCGGGCGTCCATCACGAAGTTGACCGCCGTCTCGGCGTTCGAGATGAAAAGCGCCTGTTCGGGCGGTAGTGACGTCGGGATGAGCGCGGCCGGGTCAGCGACGAAGTGGCTCTCGTGGGGGTTGAACGCGAACACCCGGCGGTCGAGCCAGCCATCGTCGATCCCCTCGCCGACGGCCGTCACGTTCCCGACGGCGGCGTACCCGTACTGCAGCGGGTACGAGAACGTCCCGTCGAGGGAGTCGATGGTCTCGTCCGCCGACAGCTCCGAGTTTACCTCGTCACGGTAGACGAGCAGTTCGGTCCCGGGGCTGATGCCGGAGTACTCGGTCCGGACCAGGACCTCCCCAGGTCCCGGGTCGCCGACGGACTCCTCGCGGACAGCGACGGACTGCGGCCCGGTGAAGTACAGCGCCCGACCGGTCATCCGTCAGCCAAGCCCCCCCGCGATTTTGTCGAGGTAGCTACGGGTGACAGGACCGCTCCGCCGTCGGTGCCGTCCGGATCGGGCCACGAGTCGAACCTCTGGGAGTGCACGTTTCCTACGCAGGATTTAATCGACTAAAAAGTACCCACAGCGTTCGAGAGATACCCGATCGCGTCGAGCACACTCAAGCAGTCGATATTTGTCCGACCCGCTACTAGTTATGGGTATGAACCGCCGGAGCTACCTGCAAGCGGTTGCCGCGACCGGGTCGGCCGCCACCGCTGGCTGTCTCGGTGTGTTGGGCGAGTCTGGCGCCGAGGGGACGGTGCTCGGTCCACCCGAAGTCGACCTCAGCGAGGCCGCTCACCCGAGCTATGGCGACGAGATGCCCGCGTTCACCGTCCCCGATCCGATTGCAGGCGAGGAGGTGTCGGTCGCCGAGTTCGAAGGCGAGCGGGCCCTCCTGTGGACATCGTTCTATACGAACTGCCCCGACGGGGTCTGTCCCGCTCTCATCCTCCGTCTGCGGCGCGCACAGGAGGTCGCCGCCGAGGAGGGCTACGGCGACAGCACCGCCTTCCTGGCGCTCACGTTCGATCCCGAACGCGACACGGCTGATGACCTCAGTGAGTACGCCGACCGACAGGGTGTCGATCTGGACGCCGGGAACTGGCACTTCCTCCGGCCGGAGAGCTACGAGCGAGGACAGGAACTGCTACATGAGCGTTTCGGGCTGGTCATCGAGAAGACTCCGGCCGACGAGTACGAGAACCTGGAGTACCAGTTCCCCCACTACGGGCTCATTCTCCTCGTCAACAAGCGTGGCATCGTCGAGCGGGCGTATCCGAACGGCCCGACAGTGGAGATCGAGACACTCGTGGACGACTTCACACAGGTGGTCACGGCATGAAGCGTCGACATCTCCTCGCGGGACTCGCCAGTGCAGGCGCGATCGGCGGCGCTGGACTCGTCGCCACCGGGACCGTACCCAGCGCACTCACCGGCGGAGACGCGGCGGAGACGCAACCAGTCGAGCCGATACCGCTCGACACGGTCGAAGCCCCGGGCAGCCGCGACGGTGAGGTGACGCTTCCGGCAGACGGCCAGCCGACGTTCGTCGATTTCTTCGGGACCTGGTGTGCTCCGTGTGTCGAACAGATGCCGGCGCTTGCCGAGGCCGAAGACCGCATCGGCGACGAGGTGTTGTTCGTCTCCGTGACGACCGAGGACGTCGGGGGTTCGCTGACCGAGGAGGCGGTCGCCGACTGGTGGCGCGAAAACGGCGGGGGCTGGCTGGTGGCAGCCGACGTGACCGCCGAACTCGCGGCGAAGCTCAACGTCGGGGGGTTCCCGACCGCTGTCGCGCTCGATGCGACGCGCCGGATACAGTGGTCCGAATCGGGAATTCACACCGCCGACGAACTCGTTTCGGGTATCGAGACTGCCCTCGACCAATGACGGGCCAGGGGCTCGTGACTAACGTCACGTTCGCACTCACGGCAGGCGTGGCCACCTTCTTTTCGCCGTGCGCGTATCCGCTCCTGCCGGGATACGTCGGCTTCTACGTGAACTCCGTCGACGGCGACAGTGCCTCTCTCACGGGCGCAGGGATTCGCGGAGCTGCAGCCGCGTTCGGTGTCCTCGCGACGTTCGCCCTCCTCGGTGGGGCCACGGCGCGGGTTGGCCAGGAGGCGCTGTCGAACATCACGATCTTCGAGACGCTCGTCGGCGGATTGCTGGTGGTCTTCGGGCTGCTCGTCGCCCTCGACCGGGCGCCGTCGCTGTCGCTGTCGCTGCCAAAGCGCCGATCCAGCGTGCTCGGCTTCGGCCTGTTCGGTGCGGGGTATGCGCTGGCCGGTGCCGGCTGCGTCGCACCGATCTTCCTCGCGGTCGTCGCCCGTGCTATCGCACTCCCGTCCGACGTAGCGGGGATCGTCCTGGGCGTCTACGCCGGGGTCGTTGCCGTCCTGATGGCCGCGACGACCGTCGCAACTGGAGTTGGCCTGATCAGCAACGCGAACCGGGTGATGGCGCACGCCGGCTGGATAACGCGGCTTGCCGGCGCCGTGATGGTGGTCGCCGGGCTCGGTCAGCTGTACCTCTCGCTGGTCGTCTACTGAGACTGACGGACGAAATCCGCCAGGATTTTCGCCCGCCAGGCAGGACAGCCCTGCTAGAGGTACCCGAGTGCGTCGAGCCGGTCCCGATCGGACCCGGCCCCGTAGACGCGCGAAACCGGCAACGACTCCGGAGGGGACAGCGCCGGCTCGTGGGTCTCCCGATCGATCCCGGCCGTTTCTGCCCAGGGGACCGAAAGCAGCGCCGGGACCGGCGTCTGCATCGGGTGCCCGTACAGCCCCCACTCCCCGAAGAGGTTGCCGTGGTCGGCAGTGACCGCGACACGACCGTCGACGTTCTCGACGAGCGTCCCGACCTGGGGGAGGACGTAGCGGAGGTTGGCCTCGTAGGCCGCCCACACGCGGTCGGTCGTGACCTCACCACGGCGGAGCGCAACCCACGGGTTCGCGGTGTTGCTGTGGCTGCCGGTCCGGGCCAGCCCGGCGTCGCCGTCGAGCGGGTCCGGAATGAAGGGGTGGTGTGGTTGCATGTAGTGGACGACCAGCCGACCGGGGTCTCGCTCCCGGGCGAGCCCAACGGCCCGGTCGGTGACCGCCGCCGACGGCACGGTGTTGACCTCGTCGTCCCACGCGTACTTCCAGACCTCGTCCAGCGCCTCGAAGGCGTCGGCGTCCAGATACCGGTCGGTCCACGTGTTGCCGGTCACCATCACCGTCCGACCGGTCTCTGGATGCCCGCGGAAGGTGTTCTCGAGCCACTCCGAGGAGGAACTGCCGACAGACCGCACCGAGGCAACGTCGTCGAGAAAGTCGACATCGCTCGCGACGAACTTGAGGAGGTCGGCCCGGCAGGCATCCAGGACGACGAGTACGTCCCACTCGCGGTCGTAGACGTTTGTGCCGTAGTCAAGCCGCCGGCCGAGCGCCTGCAGCCCTCGGAGGTAGGCCGTGCCGAGGCGGCTCATTCCCGGTTCCGTCACAGACGGCATTCGGCTCGCCCGGGCAAAACCCCACCGGCGTGTGATATTTATATCTCGCCGTCCCGGTTTGCGTGTGGACTGCCTGTTCGTCGGGGCAGGCGCGATCGCCTCGGAGTACGCGGCCGACCTGGGGACGAGCCCGCTCTCGCTGGCCGGCGTCTGCGACCTCGACCCGGAGCGGGCCGCAACGCTCGGGGACGAGTACGGCTGTCCCTCCTTCACCGACCTCGAGACGGCACTGGCGCGCCTCGACGCGCCGCTCGTCGTCAACCTGACCAGTCACGCCGCCCACGCGCCGGTGACGCGGACGGCGCTTTCGGCGGGTCGGCACGTCTACTCACAGAAGCCGCTCGCACTCGACGCCGAAACTGCAGGCGACCTGCTGTCTCTGGCACGGGACCGCGGCCTCGCGCTCGGCTGTGCGCCGGAGAACTCGCCCGGGCCGTCACAGCGCCGGGCGGCCCGGCTGCTGGCCGACGACCGACTCGGCCCCGTCAGGCTGGGATACGCACACGCCCACGTCGGCCGCGTCACCGACTGGCACGACCGACCCGACTCCTTTCTCGAAGTCGGTCCGCTGTACGACGGCGGCGTCTATCCGCTGGCGCTGCTCGTGTCGTGGTTCGGACCCGTCGAGCGCGTCCGCGCCGCCGACAGCCTCGACGTCTGGCCCGACCAGGCGAACCGGCGGCCATCGGCGCCCAGCCACGTCGAGGCGACGCTCGCGTTCGCGTCGGGGCCGACGGCCCGGTTGACGGCCAGCCTCTATGCCCCCCACCGCAGCCGCGAGTTCTACGGGCTGGAGCTCCACGGCGACGGCGGATCGCTGTACCTCGAGGGGACCGGCGCGATGGACAGCGACCCCGACGCAGTCCGGTTCGGCCGGATCGGCCACGAGTACACGGCTGTGCCGCCGCAGTCGCCGGCCCGCCCTCGCGCGTACGCCGACGCGGTCGAGCGGCTGGCAGCGAGCGTCGTCGACGGTCACCCTTCCCGGCGGTTGGGTCGCCGCGGCGCACACGTCGTCGCGATCTGTGACGCGATCGAGGCGGCCGCCAACGGGGATGGACCGGTCGCCGTCGCCGATCACGGTGCGGCGAGTGATCCCATCCCCGAGCCGATAGCTGCCGTGACGAGCCAGGACGCGGGGTCGGCTCGCTCGGTGCGGCTCCCGCCCGTCGGGTTCGGGTGTTCGCGCTACCGCGACGGGGAGTACGTCGACCGGGTCGAATCCATCGCAACGGCGCTGGACGCGGGCTACCGCCTGCTCGACAGCGCCGAACTGTACGGCAACGAGTACCGGATCGGTGACCTGCTGGCTGCGCCGGGGTCACCCGACCGGCGGGGCCTGTTCCTCATCGGAAAGGCCTGGCGCACGAACCACCGCCGCGAGCACATGCTGGAGGCGTGTCGGGGCAGCCTCGCGGAGCTGGGACTCGACGCCTTCGACTGCTACACGCTGCACTGGCCCGGTGCGTGGGCACATCGCGGCCCGCTCCGCCGGCTTGCCGAGAAGCCGGTCGAGGCACAGGAGGCGCTGACCTTCCCCGAAGACGGGGACGAAACCATCGAGACGGCGAATATTCCGCTCCGGTCGGCCTGGGCGAACCTGGAGGTGGTGTACGACCGCGGGCTGGCGCGCACCCTCGGCGTCTGTAACGTCTCGCGGACGCAACTGGAGACTATTCTGGAGGCGGGCGAGGTCTGCCCGGCGCTGGTCCAGATAGAGCGCCACCCGTATCAGCCACGGACTGATCTCGTCTCGTTCTGTCACGAGCGTGGCATCCGGGTCGTTGCGCACTCACCGCTGTCGGCCCCCGGGCTGCTGGCGGAACCCGCCCTGACGGAAATCGCAGACCGACACGGGCTCTCGCCGGCTGGCGTCGTCCTCGCGTGGAACGTCACCCGGGGCGTCGTGCCCATCCCCGGAAGCACCACTCCGGCACACATCGTCGAGAACCTGGCCGCAGCCGGAACCCGCCTGAGCCCCGCCGAGTGCGAGCGCATCGAGGGGCTCCGGGACCCCGAGTTCGAGCGATGAGGCGCTATCGTCGCCGGACGGTCTACGCCGTCGGGGTTCCCTACACCCTCGCACAGCTCGGCCTGTGGTACTACCTCAACTTCGCGGCCGGCCCGAAGGCGTTCCCCGCAGACGTCGGGACGCTCGGCGCCGCCGACAAGGTCATACTAACGGCTATACGCCCGTGCGCGATTTCGACCCCCCGCGGGGTCGACTCTGCTCACGAAGGTATAGCCGTCAGTATCACCCAGGTGGTACTCGTCGTCGTTCTCGTCGTATTGTTGCGGTGAAACCTCCAGATTTGGTTGTCCATTTAACTTGCCACGAGCCGTAACGCGAGGAAGGCGGTCACAGGATGTCTGCTCTGAATCGCGCTGGCACTGTCCTCCAGCTGGTCCTCCCGGCTCTCGGCGCACTCGCCCTCAGTGCTGTGCTCTGGCCGCTGTTTCCGGCGGACGCGATGGCTCGCTGGGCGCTCCACCCGGCGTCAGTCGCCGGGCTCTGCTGGGCGGGTCAGCTCTGGTACGCGAGCTACAGCGTCGATGCGAACCGGATGGCTGATGTCCGCTGGCCCGACCTGTTTGGGGCGGCAAACGTGCTCACGCTGCTCCGGGGAGGGCTCTACGCGGTCGTGGCCGGGTTCGTGGTCGTGCCGCCGGACACCGAACTCGTGTGGGTGCCAGCACTGTGTTACGGCGCCGGAGCGGCGCTGGACAAGGTCGACGGCGTTGTCGCGCGGACATTCGGCCGACAGACCTCGCTGGGAACGCGGCTCGATATGGCCTTCGACACCTTCGGCTTCGTCGCCGCCCCGCTTGTGGCGGTGCTGTGGGGCCGGCTGCCCGTCTGGTACCTCTCGCTTTCGGCCGCCCGTTACGTGTTTCTCGCCGGGTTGTACTGGCGGCGGGTTCGCGGCCGACCGGTGTTCGACACACCTGACGACGACCTCGGGAAGTATCTGGCGGGGGTGCAGATGGCGTTCCTAACTGTCGCGCTTGTCCCCGTCGTGCCGGCAGACGTGGTCTGGGCCGTCGCGCCACTCGCCCTCGCGCCGTCGCTCGTGGTGTTCGGTCGGGACTACCTCGTGGCCAGCGGGCGACTCGCCCGCGAGAGCGTCACCCGCTGACAGCTACAGCAGTCCGTCTCATAGTGACTGCTGTAAGCCATTACCGATGCGACCGCCGGACAGCAGGCGGTCGCTCCGGTAAACTGTTACAGCAATCACTATCAGTCGCCCTCGACGAGCCGTTCGAGCTGTTCGGGCGGCACCGCCCCGCGGGCGAGATGGCCGTCGTAGACGAACGAGGGCACGCCGGTGATACCCTTCTCGGTGGCCTGCCGGAAGCGGTCGTGAATCCGGCTGTGGAGGCTCTCGTCGTCGAGTGCCTCTCGCACCTCCGCCGGATTGAGCCCGACGCTCTCGGCGATGTCGGCGAGGACGGCGGGGTCGCCGATGTCGCGGCCATCCTGCCACAGCGCGTCGAAGATAGCCCGGTCGAAGGCGATCCACTGGTCGTAGCCGTGTCGCTCACTGACGGCGACGGAGGCGACCTGCGCGTTCAGCGAGTCGACATCGGTGGTGAGCTCCCGGGTCATCTCCACGTCGTATCGCTCCTGCAGTCGTCGGACGTTCTCGCGGGCCTGTGCGTAGTAGTCCTCGCCCTTGCCGTCGTCGACGTCGTGGTCGATGGCCCCGTCTGGGCCACGCTTCTGTGCCCTGAGATCGAACGGGTGCCAGTCGATCCGCAGCGGCTCCTCGCGAGTCTCCTGGTACCGGGCGAGCGATTCCCGGCCGAGATAGCAGAAGGGACAGACGTAGTCGGAGTAGACGGTGACTGTCTCGGGGTCTGTGTCGCTCATGTGGGTCGTTGGTCTTCCTCGGGCAAAAGAACGCGGTTGGTCGGACCGTGCACACAGTCGACGGCGGATAGCCCTGGCTGGATTCGAACCAGCGTCAGCGGCTCGCTTCCGCGAACGGCTGGGCCGAAGGCGTCCAAAGGCCGCTATGATTGGCCGCTACACCACAGGGCTTCACCGCACCATATCCCTTGCTGGTACAAGTGCGTTACTCTCCGATGAAGCCCTCCTCCTCTAGCTGATTCATCAGATCGTCGACGAAGGGCTCGACATCTTCATAGGGGAACTCCGGCTCCAGTTCTGTGTTCAACTCGATCGCAGACATCGAGAACTCGCCCGACTCGAACGATGTCGACGGGCCGTCCGGCAACGCCGGAACCAGATCCATCGGACTGTCAACCGGGTAGTCGGCACCCTCGAACGCCTCGGTAAACTGCTCTCGCAAATCGTCTCTGTCGACCATATCCGACAGGTCGGGTCACACTCACTAAAAACTACCTGGGCACAGACAGCTGGCCCCAGCATCGTTTTACAGTATTGGGAATGTCAGGAAATACTTTAGGCGGCGACGGCCAAACTCTCTCACATGAGCGACACCCTCGTCGTAGTCGGCGGTGATGCCGCTGGCATGAGCGCAGCGAGCAAGGCAAAGCGGGAGAATCCGGAGAGAGACGTGATAGTCTTCGAGAAGGGACAGTGGGTCTCGTATGCCGCTTGCGGGATGCCGTACTACGTGAAGGGTGCGGTCGAGGAGCTGGACGACCTCGTCACGGTGACGCCCGCACAGTTCCGCGACGAGCGTGACGTCGACCTGCGGACAGGCAACGAGGTCGTCGACATCGATCCCGAAAGCGAGACAGTCACCGTCGAGGGCGGGAGCGAAACGTTCGACCAGCCCTACGACCACCTCCTCGTCGCGACGGGTGCGTCGGCGATCGAACCCCCGTTCGACGGGATGGACCTCGACGGCGTGTTCACGATCCACGACATGGACGAGGCGGGCGAAATCGAGCAGTACGTGGCCGACCAGTCCCCCGAGACGGCGGCGATCGTCGGCGGCGGCTACGTCGGCATCGAGATGGCAGAGGCGCTCGCGGCACACGACGTCACTGTCCACCTCTACGAGATGCTCCCGCACGTCCTCCAGCCGTTCGGGGAGCCGGTCGCGGAGCGCGTCGAGGAGCACCTGCGCGAGCAGGGCGTGACCCTCCACCTCGAGACGGCCGTCTCGGGGTTCAGCGGCGACGGGAACGTCGAGCGCGTCCAGTCCGACGGCACGTCCCAGCTCGCCGACATCGCCGTCGTCGGCGTCGGCGTCGAGCCGAACGTCGACCTCGCGGCCGAGGCCGGGATCGAACGCGGCCCGACCGGCGCCATCGCGACGGACAAGTACGGCCAGACGAACCACGAGAACGTCTACGCCGCCGGGGACTGTGCACAAGCACGACACGTCGTCACCGGCGAACCGGATCACGTCCCGCTGGCCCTGACGGCCAACCGGGCGGGCCGGGCGATCGGACAGACGGTGACCGGGACGCCGACACCGGTCGGCGAGATTGCCGGCACTGCCATCGTGAAGGCGTTCGACCTCGGCGCCGCGAGAACCGGCGTCGTCGACGAGGACCGGGCCCGCGAGGCCGGCTTCGATCCCGTCTCCGTCACGATATCAGCCCCGACGCGGGCCCACTACTACCCTGGCGGAGCTGAACTCGCCGTCACGCTGCTCGCCGACCGCGAAACCGGGGAGCTGCTGGGCGGCAGCCTGGTCGGGCGCGAGGGCACAAAGCGCGTCGACACGGTGGCGACGGCACTGGGCGCCGGGATGACCGTGTCCGAACTCCAGAACGCGGACCTCGCGTACGCGCCGCCGTTCAGCCCAGTCTGGGATCCGGTTCTCACGGCAGGAAAGGTCCTCCAAGGGCAGCTGGATTGACGATGGGCCTCGACAGCCCCGCCAGCTACATCCGGGATCGCCGCGAGGAGGTGATCGAACTGGTCCTGGATCTGCTGTCGGTCGACACGTCGAATCCGCCGGGGGAGACCCGAGAAATCGTCGAGGTGATCGAGGGGTATCTCGAGCCCCTCCCGGTCGATGTCGAGCGGTTCGCGGTCGATCCGGCGAAGCCGAACCTCGTCGTGAGACTGCCGGGCGAGGGCGATCGGACGCTGCTGTACAACGGTCACATGGACACGGTTCCGTTCGGCGCCGCGGCGTGGTCGCACGATCCGCTGGGGGAGCGTGCCGACGGCCGGATCTACGGTCGGGGGGCGACCGACATGAAGGGGCCTCTCGCGGCGATGCTGCTTGCGATCCGGGCCTTCGCCGAGAGCGGGGCCGCCCCTCCCGTCGATCTCGCCTTCGCGTTCGTCAGCGACGAGGAGGTCGCCGGCGACGCTGGGCTCCCCGCGCTCCTGGACGCCGGCTACCTCGATGCCGACGCCTGTGTCATCGGCGAGCCGACGTGCAAGGAGGGGCGTCACTCGGTGTCGGTCGCCGACCGCGGGAGTATCTGGCTGACCCTCGAAGCCAGCGGCGAGGGGGCGCACGGTTCCCGCCCGGTGCTGGGCGAGAACGCCATCGATCGCCTGTACGAGGCCGTCCAGACCCTTCGCGAGCAGTTCGGGGGGCGCGAGATCGACATCGACCCCGCAATCGAGCCGATCCTCGAAGAATCCGTCGAGTACTACGCGCCGACGATGGGCGAGGAAACCGCCTGGGAGCTCTTCCGGTCGCCGTCGATCAACCTCGGAACCATCCAGGGCGGCGACGCTATCAACAGCGTCCCCCGGTCCGCCCGGGTGGGGATCGACATTCGGCTGACTGCGGGGGTCCAGACGGCTGAGATGCTCTCGGAGATCCGGGAGTGCGTCGCCGGCTGTGACGGCATCACCGTCGCGGACGTCTCTTGGAGTGTCGGGACGGCAGAGCCGATCGACAGCCCGCTCGTCGAGGCGGTCGCGTCGACGGCCGAAGACGTGACCGGCGGCCGCGTGTTCCGCCGGAGCGCGACCGGCGGCGGCGACGCCAAACAGCTCAGGAACGCCGGCATTTCCACGGTCGATTTCGCCCTCGGGACCGACACGGCCCACGCCGTCGACGAGTACACGACCGTCGATGCGCTCGTCGGCAACGCAACAGTTTACATCCGATTGCCCCGGGCGCTGGCGGCCGAAATGGACTGATACTGACGGCTATAAGCCCTGATACTTTCGGCCGGGAACGTCCGGCTGAGACGTATCAAAAGTTACGTCGACCGGTATAATGGCTGGCACGTCGTGACGATAGGGCAGTTCTCAGAATCTTGGAACTAACGCACAATATTAATGCGGCCCGGTGCAAATGTCACCTGTGACAATGTCCGATACCGACATCGAACCCGACGAGACTGTCGACGCCCGCGGCGCAGCCTGCCCCGGCCCGCTGATGGATCTCATCGGAAAGATCAGGTCCGTCGACTCGGGGGCCGTCGTGCTGTTGCTGAGCGACAACGAACAGTCGCTGACAGACGTCGCCGAGTGGGCTGAAGAGGCCGGGAACGACCTGCTCGCAGTCGAGGAACTCGACGATCACTACGAGTTCTACGTCGAGAAAGCATGACCGACCGCGTCGTCATCGTCGGCGGCGGTACCGGCGGGGCCGTCCTGGCCAACGACCTCGCCGACCGGCTCGGATCCGAGATCGATGCGGGTGACGTCGAGGTCACGCTCGTCAACGACGACCCAGATCACGTGTACAAGCCAGTGTGGCTGTACGTCCCGTTCGGACAGCGCGAACCCGCCGACGGCCGCCGGCCACTTTCCGACCTCGTCGACCACCGGATCGACATTCGCATCGACCGCGTGACCGACATCGACACCGACACGAAGCGACTCCAGTACCGTGACGGGGACGGCCCCGTCTCGTACGACTATCTCGTCCTCGCGACGGGGTCGCGGCTCGCGCCGGAGGAGATTCCGGGCCTCGCCGAGGGCGGTCACGACTACTACAGCGAGTCCGGGGCCGAAGCGCTCCGCGAGGAACTCCTCTCGTTCACCGAGGGTCACCTCGTGTTGAGCGTCATCGGATCACCGCACATGTGTCCGGCGGCTCCCCTGGAGTTCGTCTTCATGGCCGACGACTGGTTCCGCGAGCGCGGGCTCCGCGAGGACGTCGACATCACGTACACATACCCGATCCAGCGCGTCCACGGGAACCCGCACATCGCCGAGTGGGCCCGCCCGATCATGGACGACCGCGACATCGCGGTCGAGACATTCTTCAATGCCGAATCGGTCGACCCGGACGCGGAGACTGTCTCGACGATGGAGGGGTCCGAACTCGACTACGACCTGCTCGTGGCGATTCCGCCCCACCGCGGAATCGATCTCGTCGAGGAGGCAGGACTGGGCGACGACGGCTGGGTCGAGGCCGACAAGCACACGCTCGAAGCCGAGGCCGCCGAGGACGTCTACGCCATCGGCGATACGGCCGACACGGGCGTCCCGAAGGCGGGCAGCGTCGCCCACTACCAGGCGGGGGTCGTGGGCCAGCGCCTCGCCAGCGAGATCCGCGGACGGCCCGCGACGGCGACCTACGACGGGAAGACGCTGTGTTTCATCGAGACCGGGATGGATGCGGCGTCGTTCGTCGAGTTCGACTACGAGAATCCGCCGGCACCGGCGCCGCCATCTCAGAAGCTCCACTGGTCGAAGCTGGCGTACAACGAGTCCTACTGGCTCACCGCACGAGGGTTGCTCTGATCATGTCCGAAGAAGCTGCCACAGGCGAAAGCGAACTCGAGGCGGCCATCGCCGAGAACCCGGAGGCAGTCGCCGCGTTCGTCCGGCGCCTCGACGCGGTCAACGAACTGCTCGACGTGCTCGCGCTCGGCGAGAACGCGCTCACCGACGAGATGGCGCGCGAGGTGGCCGGGACGACTGCGACGCTGGCGGAATCGGCCGACGGTCTCGCGACGGACGACACTGTCGGGCTGGCCGAGTCCGTGGGGGCGAACGCCGCGGAACTCGAGGAGACCATCGAGACGCTGGTCACCCTGCAGCGGTCGGGGACGCTTGAGGAACTGGTCGAACTCGCGGAGGTGGCGTCGCTGGCGACCGCAGCCCTCGACGACGAGATGGTCACGTCGCTGGCCTCGACCGGTGCCACGCTCGGCGAGGTCGCACAGACGGCAGCGGACGAGGACACCCGCGACGGGATCGAGACGCTCCTGGGAGGGCTCGGCGAGGCAGAGAGTGAACCGCCTCAGCGTGTCGGCCCGCTCGGCCTGCTGAAGGCGTCGCGCGACCCGGATGTCCAGCACGGGCTCGGATACCTCATCGCGCTGTCGCGGGCGATCGGTCAGACCCGGACCGACGCCGACTGATACTGACGGACAAAAATGCCGGGTTTTCGCCGCCAGTATGCGCCCGGCCGCTGTCACAACGAGTTCTGGTACAGATAGAGCCCGCAGACTGCGACCACGAGTTCGGCGATTTTCGCCGCCACGGCCATCGGATTCAGCGAGCCACGGGAGTAAAACGCCTCGACGCTGAACCCCTGGAAGACGAACAGCGCGATGATCGTCGCGAGCGCGTAGACGACAGCCACGAGGTAGAGTTCACAGAATATCGAGGCGGATGCCACGGGGCTTGACCCCGAGGCCGTTGACCTGCCGACGCTACATCAACCGTTTATCGAGAGATACAGGACGACGAATCCAATAGCGAACGCGGAGGACTGGACGAGGTGTATCTCGCCAAGGGCCATGGGCACTCTGTACAACTGGTACGACTCGAGACCGAGGCCGAGAACGAGCATCGCAAACCCGACTACCGTGTACTGGAACGTCTGGTCACCGGTCCGACGGTAGGCCCGATAGCTCGTCGCGGTAATGCTGAGAGCGAGCGCGATTGCAATCACCCGGGATAGTACCAGAACAGCAGTAATCAGGTTCATCGCCACGGTAAGCGATGGGTTGTCGTAGCCATTGCAACCGCAGAGAGACAGTAGTATATGAAATGTGTTCGCGTCCGTCCGTCGAATTTTCGTCCGGTTGTCGAATCGACTCGGGTCAATCCGGGGTTGTGACGTGCATATACCGGTCGACGTAAGCCCTGATACTTTCAGCCGGGAACGTCCGGCTGAGACGTATCAAAAGTTACGTCGACCGGTATACCGGCGATAGACCTATGAGCGATTTCGACCCTCTGTGGGGTCGATACCCTCACGAAGTTATAGTCGGCAGTACGACCGTCGCCGGGGGGAGCCGTCAGATCAGGAGCTGAATGTCGGCCTCGGCCATGTCCTGAATCGCCGTCGCGGCGCCGACGCCGGTCGTGACACCGTCGTAGAAGTCGTCCTCGTCGTAGTCCATGAGATCGATGGTCATCTGGCAGGCCTGGAACTCAACACCCATATCGAGAGACGTCTCGATGAGCTCTTCGATCGTCGCCGTGTCGTTGTCCTCGATTTTCCGCTCCATCATTGTCGTCGTCACCCGATCCATGCCGGGAAGGGCTCCCACGACGTTCGGGACGGGCATGTTGGGGTTGCCGACAGAGCTCAACTTGAGGCTCTTCGAGTGTTCCTCGTGGAGGATGTCGAGCCCCCAGAACGTGTGAAAGACCGTCACCTCGTAGCCAAACGCCGCCGCGGTGCTGGCGAGAATGAGCGGGGGGTACGCCATGTCGAGCGTCCCCTTCGTCGCGATGATGCTCATCTTCTGGGTGACGTCCTCGCTCTCGACCTCGGCCAGTTGCTCCTCCAACTCCTCGAGGCGCGCGGCGAGTTCCGCACGGGATGGCGTCTCCTCGGCTGGTGTGTCGGGTGTGTCCGTGCTCATCGTCACTCGGTCTTGCGGACGTAGTGCCTGTACACGTCGTCGCTCTCCTCCTGGCCGAGCAGTTCCACGCCGCCGGTCGCGGACGCCCAGCCGTCGATGTCGCTCATGCTGCCGGAGTCGGTCGCGAGCACCTCGAGGACGTCGCCGGCCGCGAGATCATCCACGGCTGATTTCGTCTTCACCACTGGCATGGGACACGATTCACCCTTCACGTCTAGCGTCTCCGTGATGTCGAATTCTGCGCTCATGATTTTCCTGGGGCCTATATTGGACCTATAGTACAATATTCATCGTCAGGTTAAAAGAATGTTGGTTCCTGTGTTCGCTGCAGACGTCCCTTTGACCGAGTCAGGTTCCCACCCTCAAAGCAGGGACATCGCGCTCGTCAGGTAGCATTCCGTTTTAGTCTTGTGTATTTTGTGAATTTCTATGCAAACGCTTTTGTGTGATCGGCCGGTAGATGAGTGTGTACAATATGGACCCGGAAGACTTCCCCACTCCGGATGTCGACGTGGACACGATCGCACCGGAGACGCTGAAGGACCGAATCGACGCCGGCGAGAGCGTCACCCTCCTCGATACGCGCATGAACTCGGACTACGGGGAGTGGCGCATCGACGGCGAGAACGTCGAGTCGATCAACGTCCCGTACTTTCACTTCCTCGACGACGACATAGCGGACGATATTCTCGAGCAGATTCCGGACGACCGCACGGTGACTGTCCTGTGTGCGAAAGGCGGTGCAAGCGAGTACGTCGCGGGCAGGCTCATCGAGCGGAACTACGACGTCAACCACCTCAAAGAGGGCATGAACGGGTGGGCGAGCATCTACGAGGCCGTCGAGGTAGCCGGCTACGACGGCGCCGGGACGCTCCTCCAGTACCAGCGGCCGTCCTCGGGTTGTCTCGGGTACCTCCTCTACGACGACGGCGAGGCTGTCGTCATTGATCCACTCCGTGCCTTCACAGACAGGTACCTGGCGGACGCCGAGGATCTCGGCGTCGACCTCAAGTACGCACTCGACACACACATCCACGCCGACCACATTTCGGGCGTCCGCGCCCTCGTCGACGAGGGCGTCGAGGGCGTCATCCCCGAGGCGGCGGTCGACCGCGGTGTCACGTACGCGGACGACCTGACGACGACAGCAGACGGGGACACCTTGGAAGTCGGCGACGCCACAGTCGAGACCGTCCACACGCCCGGGCACACCACCGGAATGACATCGTATCTCGTCGACGGGAGCCTCCTCGCGACCGGTGACGGGCTCTTCGTCGAGAGCGTCGCCCGTCCCGACCTCGAGGAGGGCGACGAGGGGGCACCCGACGCCGCGCGGATGCTGTACGAATCGCTCCAGGAGCGGGTCCTGACGCTCCCCGAGGACACCCTGATTGGCGGCGCACACTACAGCGACGTCGCCGAACCCGCCGACGACGGAACGTACACCGCACCGCTGGGTGACCTCGTCGAAGAGATGGACGCGCTCACGATGGACGAGGACGCGTTCGTCGAACTGATCCTCTCGGACATGCCGCCCCGCCCCGCCAACTACGAGGATATCATCGCGACGAATCTGGGACAGGAAAGCGTCGACGACGAGGAGGCGTTCACCCTGGAACTCGGCCCCAACAACTGCGCCGCGAGCCAGGAGTCACTCGCTGATGACTGAGAGCGTCAATGGTAACTGACCCGCTCCCGTTACAACTGGCCGCCGAGCTGTTTCCGAACGGAATTGCCCGCTACGCAGTCGGCGGCCTCCTCGTCGGGCTCGGGGTGGCTGTCATCTACCTCGGAACCGGCATCAGCGCCGGCGCGAGCACGTTCCTCGAATCAACGCTGTCGTACGTCTCCGGCCAGCCACGGTTCCAGCAATATATCCCCTCGCGTGACTGGCGGGTCGTGTTCACGCTCGGCATTATCCTCGGTGCGAGCGTGTACGCGGTCGTCTATCAGGGCGGCGCGTGGGTGACGGGCGTCCAGCCGTGGCGGCTGCTCGTCGGCGGCATCTTCGTCGGCATCGGCACGCGCGTCGGCAAGGGCTGCACTTCCGGCCACGGCGTCTGTGGCGTCGGCTCCGCTTCGAAGACGTCTATCGTCGGTGTCCTGACGTTCATCGTCATGGCGATCCTGACCGCACAGTTCGTCGCGGCGCTGGGGGTGAGCCCGTAATGTCGGCGGAAACACGACCGAGCCACGGCCGGCATCCCCTCTTCATGCCGCTGGTGCTGGTCGGCGGCCTGATCTTCGGCTTCGGGCTCGCGTACAGCCAGATGGCCCGTCCCGAGGTCGTGCTCGATTTCCTCCAGTTCGAGGACTTCGGGCTGGTGTTCGTGATGTTCGGCGGTGCCGGAGTGACGGGAGTGACGGTACTCGTCGCTTCGCGGGTGCTGACTCGGGCGCCCCTGACCGGCGCCAGCTTCGAACGTCGGCTCAGGTCCTTCGACCGGAACGTGGTCGTCGGCGGCGCAATCTTCGGCGTCGGCTGGGGCCTCTCGGGCATCTGTCCCGGGGCAGCCTACGCCAGCCTCGGGATCGGCAACGTTACCATCCTCTGGGCGCTGGCCGGGATGTTCATCGGCGCGTACCTCCAGGGGTACTGGCGGAGTCGCACGCCGGATGCGGACCCCGCCGCGACCGGCGCGGACTAGCCAACGTCGGCCCGACACGGTGTCAGGCGGTCCGGGGCGGCGGCACGAGATATACGTTGCCTGCCGCCCGCGCGACGACCTCCTCCGAGACACTTCCGAGCAGCAGCCGCCGGATTCGGCTCCGGCCACGCGAGCCAAGGATGGTCGTCGTCGGGGTGACTGACTCCTCTACCGCGAGGATCTCCTCGGCCGGGTCGCCCCGCCGGACCTCGACTTGCGTGGCGATGTCCCAGCCTTCGAGCGTCTCCGCGAGCTCCGTCAGCTGCTCGCGGGGTCCTTCGTCCTCGACGCCCTCGTCCTTCGGCGAGCGCACGTGAACGAGCGTCGCTTCCTCGGTCGCGTGGCGGAGATACGAGAACGCGTCGAAGGCCCGCTCGGCGTTCTCCGAGAAGTCCGTCGAATAGAGCATCCGCTGGAAGAGGTGTTCCCGGAGCACGTCGGGCTCGTCGGTGGCCCGCTCGACGCGGTTGACTAGCAGCGGGACGACGGTCGTCCGCGCCAGATTCCGCGCGGTCGAGCCGATCACCCGGTTTTCGAGCGGGCTCTGCCCGCGCGATCCGACAATCGTCATGTCGGCGTGGACGGTGTCTGCGACGCCGTTGATGCGGCGGTAGGGCGTCCCGCGGACGACGTGCGTCTCGACGTCGAACCCGGCCCCCTCCATGACGCTCTGGTAGCGGTCGAGCCCGCGACGTCGCCGCTTCTCGAAGTTCATCCCCGGCATTCCGGAGTGAACGTTCGAGGGCACGACCGTCACGAGATGGATCGATCCGACGCCGATCCGCTCCAGACACTCGAGACAGGTCTCGTTCTCGATTGCCGCTTCGCTGGCCGCCGACAGGTCTGTCGAGTACACCGCTCTCATGCGTGTCCCTTCGTGGGCACGCAATAATATTGTTTTGTTTGAACATTACTATTTCTCGGCAGTTCGTCTCCGCGCAGCTGGCCAAGGTGCGCGCAGTCGGGGACACGTCACGACTGGGCATCCCCGACCCCGTCCCTCGAGTGCCGTATATTCGCATACCTTACGTGTATATTCCGATTGGATACGCCTGCCATCCACGACAATAATATTGTGTGAAAAATTCAAAACTGTTATTTACTCCAACTGGCTACAGTGAAACGAGTTCAGAAGAGCATGGTTCAGACACGACCACACAAGAACGGCGGTGAGATGGCATGATAGATGTCGGAAGCGTCCCGACGGTCGCGGAAGCGGTGCTGGTGATCGGACTCGTCCTCCTCGAGGCCGTGATCCTCTATCTGGGGTACGGTGTCGCCGAGAAACTGTTCAGCAGTGCGGTCATCGAGCAGATAAAGAACGCCTAACATGGAAATATTCGGGATCGGGCTGGCGTTGCTTTTGCTGTTCGTCGGGTTCGGTCTGCTCATCGGCATCCTGTTCGGGTTCTTCGGGATGGGCGGCTCGTTTCTCGTCACGCCGGCGCTGCTCGTCATGGGGTATCCCTCCCGCGTCGCCGTCGGGAGCGGCCTCGCGTTCGTGTTCGGGACCTCGGTCATCGCGACGCTGAAACACCGCGATCTGGGACAGGTCGACTACAAGCTCGGGGTGTTGATGATCGCCGGGACCACTGCCGGCATCGAGGCGGGAAAGGAGATCGTTCTCCACCTCGAGGGCCTGGGGCTGGCAGACAGCATCATCAGCGTCACCTACGTCTTCCTGCTCGGCGGGATCGGTGTCTTCGTCACCTACGAGGCGCTGAAGCGAAGTGGGGACGGCGGAATCGACCACGACGCGGCCGATACGGAGGCCGATGCCGATGACATTCCCGCCGTCGCCAAGGCAATCCAGTCGTACAGAGTGCCGCCGATGATCGACCTCCGTGGCGGTGTCACGGTGTCGCTGTGGATGATCCTCGGCGTCGCGTTTGCCACCGGCCTGCTGTCGGGCCTTCTCGGCGTGGGTGGCGGCTTCATCCGGATGCCTGCCCTGTTCTACCTGATCGGCGTCCCGGTGCCGATCGCGGTCGGGACCGACCTCTTCGAGATCGTCTTCTCTGGGGGGATCGGCAGCTTCCTCTACGCGATGGACGGCGGTGTCGACCTCACGATCGTGTTGCCGCTGCTTGCCGGGAGCGCGCTGGGCGCCCGCCTCGGCTCCGCCGCGACCAGTATCGTCGACGAGGACGAGATCAAGGTGTACTTCGGGCTGATGCTTCTGGGCGGCTCCCTCGCCGTTGCCGTCCGCGAAATCGGCAACATCTACGGGATCGGCGCGCTCAACGTCGTCAGCCTGGTGTTGATTCTCGGCTCCGCACTCCTCGTCAGCGGAGCCGTGATCTACAGCAGCATCACCGCACTCCGGGAGGAGTCGGCGGCCGCGCCGCCGGTCGCGGAGTGACCTGACATGGTCGTAATTCGCTCTTGCGATATTGCGCATTTTCCCCAAAACCCTTAACTGCCGGTGGCTCCTATCTGGGGGTGATGACAGTCGAACCCACTTCCGAGGCCAGTACAGAAGCACCCGCAGAGCCGGTTCACGTCGACGGCGAGTCGGAACTCGACAGCCTGGCTGCCGAGCACGACGTCGTTCTCGCGGACTTCTACGCCGACTGGTGTGGGCCGTGCAAGATGCTCGAACCGATCGTCGAGAGTCTCGCGGCCGACACAGGCGCCGCCGTCGCCAAGGTCGACGTCGACGCGAACCAGCAACTCGCCGCCGCCTACGGCGTCCGGGGCGTGCCCACGCTCGTCCTGTTTGCCGGGGGCGAACAGGTCGAGGAGATCGTCGGCGTCCAGGGGGAGGACCAGCTGCGGTCGCTGATCGAGCAGTACGCCGAATAGGCATCCCGCCCGTGGCGGCACTGCGCCGAGTTTCCGGCCCAGAAACACTGGGTGGGGAGTATTTATCCCCCAGTCCGAACTGGGATACGCCGACATCGTCGGCATGGTCCCCAATGACACGAAACCGCAACGACCGCCCGGCCGATATCGCCGACAGAATCGCTGCACAGCGCCGCCGTCGTCGACAGAAATCAGACGAGTAGCGTCACTCCGCCTGGTCGATGTCGAACGATTCCTCGATGTCCCCGAGCCGTTTGGAGTCGGCCAGTTCCTCCATCTGCTCGCGGAAGTGCTCCTCGCAGACGCCGACACGGAGGCCATCCTTCTCGACAGTGATATCGGCGGCCCGGTCGCAGTAGTGACACTGCATACACCCCCGTAGGCGGCCTCCAGCATTGAACCCTACGGACTCGATGTCAGGCGAGCGCGCACGCGGTCGTACCCCTCCCGGTCGAGTCCCGCCCGGCCGAGGCGGTCGTCGTGTGCGTCGCTGCCGCCGGTGACGAGGAGGTCGTGGGCCTCGACGGCCCGGTCGACGGGCGTCAGGTCGACCTCGCGGCCGTAGGGGTAGGCACGCTCGACGGCGTCGAGGGTGGCCGTCAACTTCAGAGCTGCTCCGGGATCGTCGTACCGCAGAGGGTGAGCCAGCGCGACCAGGCCGCAGGCCTCCGAGAGGAGCGCGCGCCCCCGCTCGAAGCCGGGGATGTCGCGTGGCACGTAACAGGGACAGTCGTCGCCGATGAGTTCTTCGAAGGCGGCCGCGAAGTCGTGCTCCGAGTTGCTGTCCGCGATGGCGCGGGCGACGTGTGGCCGGCCGACACCTGGCTCGAAGGCCACGTCGAGGTCGACGCCGAGACGGCCCTCGACACAGCTGACGATCGCTCGCGCCCGCTCGATCCGGTCGGCCTGCAGCCTGTCGAGTTCCGCGAGCAGGGCGTCCCGCTCCTCGACCCCGTACCCGAGCAGGTCGACGCGGCCGGCCGGGGAGTCGACCCGCAGTTCGATGCCGTGGGCGACGGTCACGCCGCCAACCTCGGTGACGGGCGCGTCGAGGTCCGGATGGGTGCGGTCGTGGTCGGTCACAGCGACGACCTCTACCCCCGCTCGGCGGGCCGCGTCCGGGAGCGCCGCCAGTGTCAGCGCCCCGTCCGAGTTCGTCGTGTGCACGTGGAGGTCTGCGACGACCATACCCGAGCCACGCGACGGATCTGTATCGGCGTTTCGATCACCCAGTGCTTTGGCCACAGTCGATTGATACTAACGGCTATAAGCCCGTGAGCGATTTCGACCCCCCGCGGGGTCGACTCTGCTCACGAAGTTATAGCCGTCAGTATGAAGATGAACCAGTTGCAGTCACGGTACGTCACGTGTGCCCACGGTCCATGCCCCTAATACGCACTGTACGTCCTAGAACTAATCTAAATTATCGATAGTTAAGGTTTATGAATGACCGTGTACTTTGGGTGTGTATGAGGATCGTCAACGAGGCGGACGAGTCGTTCGCGACACACACCTTTCCGAGTACGACCGAAGAGTTCGTCGCCGAGCACGGGAATGTCGAACTCGAACTGCCAAACGGCGCGGTGACCCTGGAGGAAGTCTTCGGGACCCTCC
Organism: Haloarculaceae archaeon; assembly: GCA_036626435.1. Taxonomy (GTDB): domain Archaea; phylum Halobacteriota; class Halobacteria; order Halobacteriales; family Haloarculaceae; genus SW-9-67-25. Next base: position 55,076 of record JAZKRS010000007.1, read on the forward strand.
CCAACGAGGTCTTCCAGACCGAGGAGGACGCCCGCTACTCGGCCTACGGCGCGCTCGGCGAGGCAGCCATCGGCCGCAAGGGGTACAGCGACCGCGACGCGACCTGTCCCGGCGAGGACGGCCACCAGCAGGTCTCGCTGTGATACTGACGGCTCTGGCGCGGGGTATCGATTGACGTACGAACCTGAACACCTTTTGTGTTGGTCGGCGTGGCAGGGGGCATGGAGAAGCCACTGCTCGCAACGGAGTTTCTGGACAGGGCCCGCAAGTACTTTGGTAACCACGAAGCCGTTCTCACGGTCGAGGGAGACCGGCTGACCTACGACGAACTCGGCGCTCGCGTCGACCGCCTCTCCGCCGCGTTGCAGGACCGCGGCGTCGACGAGGCCGACGTCTTCGAGAAGATCGCCGCCGAGGACGTCTCCTACATGTGTTGTGCGCCGACGGTACTGAACATGCTCATCGACTACTACGAGGACCACGATCCGCAGACGACCGGCGACAGCGAGTTGCGAATCGCCACCGGCGGCTGTTCGACCGGGACGAGGCCGCCCGCTTTGCGGTCAAGAAACGGCAGAGATTTGCCATGCTCGGCACCGAGATCCGGGTCGTCGACGAGGACGGCGAGGACGTGCCCGCCGACAACGAGACTATCGGCGAAATCGTCGTCCGCGGGAATCAGGTCATGGAGGGGTACTGGAACAAGCCAGAGGAGACGGAGGAGGCGTTCTCCGCGCGTGCAGAGGGGTGGTTCCACACCGGCGACCTGGCGACCGACGACGAAGACGGGATGCTGCGAATCACGGACCGCAAGAAGGACATCATCGTCTCGGGCGGGGAGAACATCTCCTCGAAGGAGCGGCTCGCGGACTACAAGGCGGTCCGGCGCGTCGAGTTCGTGGCGGGCCTGCCCAAGACGTCGACCGGGAAGATAGAGAAGTACGAGCTCCGCGACAGCGAGTGGGAGGGCCACGACGGGCGTGTCGGCGAAGGGTAGCGGCGTCCGACGCCGAACCAGCAAAGGTTTAGTCGCCAACGGGTGTCGTCTCTGTGATGGCAGACCGCGACCCAGACCGGGATCCCGAGGAGAGCCTCCGGGAGGCGGTCGAGCGATCCCGGAGCGGCGCGCCGGCGGTGGGACGGGTCGTCAGAGATCGCTTCTCCACGGACGAAGTCTTCCAGCGCATCGTCGCCGCCGCCGACGAGGAGATCACATCGGGGAGCCGGGAGCTCTTCTTCAGCGGGCTCGCGGCCGGCTTCGCGATCACGATCACGTTCCTCCTGTACGTCTCGCTTACGGCCTCGACTGGCGGGGATCCGGTACTGAGTGCGCTGCTCTACCCCCTGGGGTTCATCTACATCATCCTCGGGGGCTACCAGCTGTACACGGAGAACACGCTCCCGCCCGTCGCGCTGACGCTCGAACGGGTCGCAAGTGTCCCCGCACTGTTGCGAAACTGGATCGTCGTGCTGGCCGGCAACTTCGCTGGCGGAGCCCTCGGGGCCGGCGCGCTCGCGTACGGTGGCGTCCTCTCGCCCGATGCCGCGACGGCGGCCGCCGACATCGCCTCGAAGGGCATCGACACTGGCTCGGGAGTTCTGTTCACGAAGGCGGCCTTCGCCGGGCTCATCGTCGCCGGCGTCGTCTGGGTCGAGTACGCCGCACGGGATACGATCTCCCGGCTGGTCGTCGTCTACCTGGCCTTTCTTGCGATCCCAATCGGCGGGCTCTTCCACGTGGTTGTCTCCTTCACCGAGATGGTGTATCTGGTGTTACTTGGCGACCTGTCGGTGGTCGTCGGCTTCGTCGAGTTCGTCGTCCCGGTGTTGCTCGGGAACACTGTCGGCGGCGTCGTGCTCGTGACGGTCGTCAACTACTTCCAGACGACAGAGCGCCGCCTCGAGTCCGCCCGCTTCGAGGGGGCCGACAGACAGCTTTCGGTCAGGGAGTGGCTGTTTGGCGGCTTCGTCGGGCGGTCGTACGTGCCGCTGATCGACACCGTCGAGGCGACCGCGGCGGCCGACGGGGGGCCATACCGGATCGTCGTGCCGATCACGAACCCGCGGACTGAGTCGCGGCTCAAGGAGTTCGCCTGCCAGCTCGCCAGCGGTCACGAGGACGCCGTCATTCACACAGTCCACGTCATCCAGCTCCCGGACAGGACGAGACGGTACGGCGCCGACCAGACCAGACAAATCGTCGAGGAGTCCGAAAAGCAGATGGCCCACATTCGCGAGACTGCAGCCGAGTACGGCGTCGACTGCGACACCTCGACTGTCCTCTCACATCGCTCCTTCGAGGAGGTGTTCGACGTCGCCGACCGCAAGCAGGCCGACCTCGTGGTGATGGGCTGGGGCGACAATCAGGTCTGGGATGCCACAAGAGCCGAGCGCCCGGTCGACGAACTTGCCGGCAATCTCCCCTGTGACTTCCTCGTCCTCAAGGACCGCGCCCTCGACACCTCGCGGATTCTCCTCGCAACCGAGGGTGGCCCCGCATCCGATCTGAACGCCCGGGTGGCACGAACGCTCAGGGACGTCGCAGGGTCGGAGAACACCCTCCTGCACGTCGTGGACGACCCGGGACAGCGCGAGGCGGGCGAGCGGTTCCTCAACGACTGGGCCGCCGAACACGGCCTCGAGGATGCCGTCCGCGTCGTCGACGACTCCGGCGACGTCGAGGGCGCTATCGCGAGCGTCGCCGGGGACCACACGCTGCTCATGCTCGGGGCGTCCGAGCGGGGCCTGCTCTCGCGGCTGGCCCGGGGGTCGCTGTATCTCGACGTCGTCGACGAGGTGGACTGCTCGGTGTTGCTCGCCGAACGGGAGCGTCACCGCACCCTCCTCGAACGGCTGTTTGGGTAGGGCGCTCCGTAGCGAGCGGTCAATCCCGCTCCAGAAACTCCGGGAACTCGACGGCTCCGGTGCTGTCACGCTCGGGCCGGGCGATAGCCTCTATCTTGTCGATGGCCTCGGGCAGACCCGTCTGGCCGCCGGTCGGAACCGTGTCCTCGTCCTCGGCGACGGTGACCGCCTCGCCTTCGACCAGTTCGGCCCAGACGCCCCCCTCGCCGTCATCACCGGTGGGATCGATCTCCTGGGCCTCGTTTTTCCCCTCGTCGAAGGCGAGGTCGACGACGCTTTTGTTGTATGAGGTGTCCATCTCCGCGCGGATGGCCTCGAGTTCGTCGCGGTGGTACTCGTTCAGGCTGGTCGCGACGCCCAGCGCGTAGGCTCGTTCGATCGCCTCGTCCTTGTCGAGGGTCTCCCAGTTGGTTCCGTAGGTCCGTTCGTACCGGCTCATCCTCTGGTCCCGTACATGCTATCCCTGGACTTTTCTGTCGGTGTGGACGCGCAACCCCTGGTCAGAGAAGCTTATCTCGCGGATGTCACAGTCGATCGCAGTCCCGCGCATCTTGATGACCTGGAGACCGCGGGTCATTCCGCCCGAATCGAGGAAGTTGTGGAAGAAGACGACGCCGTGTGCGAGGTAGTGCTCGTCGGAGTAGGAGGTCGGATCGGTCATCTCCGAGATGAGCAGGACGGTAGCGTCGGTCTGTTTCAGCGCCGAGAGAAAGCCCGTAATCTCGTTGGACATGTCCGAAAAGAAGTGCTGGAGGAGCATCGTGGAGTCGATGACGACCCGGTCGACGCCGTTGGAATCGATGAACGCGACGAGCCGGTTCGTGAGGCCGCCGTCGGTCCCGAACTGCGCGATCGTCCGCTTGCCGGCCTCGGTCACGAGGTTGAGGAACTCGACGTTCCCGGCCTGCATGGCCCGGCCGAACCCGAACTCGTAGCCCGACATGTCCTGTAACAGCTCGTCTTTGGTCTCGTGCATCGTCACGTACAGACAGTCCCCGCCCTCCTTTGCCCCCTGGGTGATGAACTGCGAGCAAAACGTGGTCTTCCCGCTCCCCGGCGGCCCGGAGACCACGTACAGCCGGTCGCTCAACAGCCCGCCCTCCACGAGGTCGTCGAATCCAGGGACACCACTCGAAAGGCGCATAGTTGAACGATGTTGGGGTCACGGTATAGATGTTTTCTCGTTATTTTCAGCTATGATAAATGAACAATCAGTCGACGTGCCGTCGCTATCAGGATCCATCCGACAGCCCGCTCCGGGTCGCGTTCGCGACTGCGAGCAACCGCCGTGCCGCGTCCCCCTCGAACCGGAGCGGCCGTCGCCACCAGGGGCCACGCCCGGAGTCCGCTGAGAGTCGCGTCACGAGTTCCCCGGCTTCGACCCCGCCCCCGGGACGGCTCAGCGGGACGGCGCGCTCGTAGAGCCGGGAGCCGTCGGGATCACCCAGCAGGAGGACCCGCGCGTCGACCGGGTCCCGCCTGACGTGTGCGTTGTTGGCGAACGGCTCCCGTTCTGTGGCCGACAGCCGCCCGTACTCCTCGCCGGTCACAGGGTCCCGGGCCAGCCGGAACTGCCCGACGAGGAACGCGCCCCACTCCGGCGGCAGCCACGACGCCCCCCGGGGCGTGTCGTCCTCGTCCCCGCCGGCCACCGAGAGCGTCGCATAAAAGAGAGCGTAGTCCCCGGCCGAGAGTTCGGACAGCGGGCCGGCCTTGACGCCGTGCTCGTCGCCGTAGGTGTACCGCTCACAGCAGGGGTACTCGGGGAACTCGGGGTCGAGGTGAACCGGGATCTCTCGCAGATCCGCGGGGATCGACACGTCGAGGTGCGGTGCGAGGTCGCCGTAGGTGGGTGCGCCGTCGGCGGGCTCGGACTCGGGGATCGGGACGTACTCGAATCGGCCGTCCGGGTAGACCGGCCCGCGAAACCCCGGTTCGTTCGTGTTCGCGCCGACGTTGATTGCGATCGCCCGCATGACAGAACTGCGGGGGCGAGGGAACAAAAACACCCCTTCGCGAACCGACCGCGTCCACCTCGCTTTCGCCGGGGCGCGTCGGCCGGTCATAGGCGCCGTTGTGGCCGGGAAATCGGGGTGGTCGGCCGTTTGCAGAAGGCTTTTGCTCCCGCCCTGGGTAGCCCCGAGATAGCATGCCCGACGACCTGAACTGGGCCATCGGCGGCGAGGCCGGCGATGGGATCAACTCTACAGGAAAGATCTTCGCCCAGGCGCTATCACGGGCGGGACGACACGTCTTCACATCCAAGGACTTCGCGTCGCGGATACGCGGCGGGTACACCGCCTACAAGGTGCGGACGTCGGTCGACCGGGTTGAGAGCGTCGTCGACCGGCTGGACGTTCTCATCGCACTGACCGAGCGAACCATCGACGAGAACCTCGACGAACTTCACGAGGGCAGCGTCATCATCTACGACGGCGAGCGCACCACGATGCAGGACGTCGAGATCCCAGAGGGGATGATCGGGCTCGACGTCCCGCTCAAGAGCCTCGCCGAGGAGGCTGGCGGCGCCATCATGCGAAACGTCGTCGCGCTGGGCGCCGCCTGCGAGGTCGCGGACTTCCCGATCGAGAACTTAGACGAGTCCCTGGAGAAGCGCTTTGGCGACAAGGGCCAGGCGATCGTCGAGAACAACAAGAAGGCCGCCCGCGCCGGCCAGGAGTACGTCGCCGAGGAGACCGACCAGGAGTTCGAGTACGACCTCGAGACGACCGACAGCGATTACGTCCTGCTGAACGGCGACGAGGCCATCGGGATGGGTGCCATCGCCGCCGGCTGTCGCTTCTACGCCGGCTACCCAATCACGCCTGCGACCGACGTCATGGAGTATCTGACCGGGCGCATCGAACAGTACGGCGGGGCGGTCGTCCAGGCCGAGGACGAACTCTCCGCGATCAACCTCGCGCTCGGCGCTGCACGCGCCGGGGCACGCTCGATGACCGCCACCTCCGGCCCCGGCATCGACCTGATGACCGAGACGTTCGGGCTGGTGGCCACGAGCGAGACGCCGCTGGTCATCTGTGACGTGATGCGGTCGGGCCCCTCGACGGGAATGCCGACCAAGCAGGAGCAGGGCGACCTCGATATGCTGCTGTACGGCGGTCACGGCGAGATACCGCGGTTCGTGGTCGCGCCGACGACCGTCTCGGAGTGTTTCTGGAAGACCGTCGAGGCCTTCAACCTCGCCGAGAAGTACCAGATTCCCGTGTTCCTGGTCGCCGACCTCGCGCTTGCCGTGACCGAACAGACGTTTCCGCCCGAGACCTTCGACATGGACGAGGTGGAGATCGATCGCGGCAAGGTCGTCGACGAGGACGAGATCGACGCCTGGCTCGACGAGCGAGGCCGGTTCCAGCCCCACTTCCCCACGGCGGATGGGGTCAGCCCGCGGGCTTTCCCCGGGATCGAGGACGGCGCGCACATGACGACCGGCCTGGAACACGACTCGCTGGGCCGGCGGACCGAAGCCGAAGAGATCCGGGTCGAGCAGGTCGACAAGCGCCAGCGCAAGGTCGAAACCGCACGGCAAGAGGAGGAGTGGGACTACCGCGAGTTCGGCGACCCCGACGCGGACACGCTCGTGCTCTCCTGGGGCTCGAACGAGGGCGCGATCCGCGAGGGCATGGACCTGCTCGAGGACGACGGCGTCGACGTCCGCTTCATCTCGGTCCCCTACATCTTCCCGCGGCCCGACCTGACAGCGGAGGTCGAGGCGGCGGAGACGACAATCGTCGTCGAGTGCAATGCGACCGGGCAGTTCGCAGACATCGTCGAACACGACACACTCGAACGCGTCGAGCGGGTGACCAAGTACACCGGCGTGCGTTTCAAGGCCGACGAACTCGCATCGGAGATCAAGGACGCGATTGCGACCCCACAGGAGGCCCCACAATGAGCTCGGACGTTCGATTCACCGACTTCAAGTCAGACAAGCAACCGACCTGGTGTCCCGGCTGTGGCGACTTCGGGACGATGAATGGCATGATGAAGGCACTGGCCGAGACCGGCAACGACCCGGACAACACGTTCGTGGTCGCCGGGATCGGCTGTTCCGGCAAGATCGGGACCTACATGCACAGCTACGCCTTACACGGTGTCCACGGGCGCGCGCTGCCGGTGGGCATCGGCGTGAAGCTGGCAAACCCCGACATCGAGGTGATGGTCGCCGGCGGCGACGGCGACGGCTACTCGATCGGCGCCGGCCACTTCGTCCATGCGGTCCGGCGGAACGTGGACATGTCCTACGTCGTCATGGACAACCGCATCTACGGCCTGACGAAGGGCCAGGCCTCGCCGACCTCGCGGCAGGGCTTCGAGACGTCGACCTCGCCTGGCGGGACACAGATGTCCCCGGTCGATCCCCTCGCGCTGGCGCTTGCCTCGGGGGCGACGTTCATCGCCCAGTCCTTCTCCTCGGACTCCCAGCGCCACACCGAGATCGTCAGAGAAGCCATCGAACACGACGGCTTCGGGTTCGTCAACGTCTACTCCCCCTGCGTAACCTTCAACGACGTCGACACCTACGACTACTGGCGTGACACGCTAGTCGACCTCGACGAGACCGACCACGACCCGACCGACACCGACCAGGCCAGGGAGCGCATTCTCTCGGGCGACCGCGAACTCGCCGGCGTCATCTACCGCGACGAGGACTCGACTCCCTACGGGGAACGCGAGGGCCTCGACGAGAACATGGCCGAAATCCCCGATGGCGCCCCCGAGGACGCGACCGATCTCGTCCGCGAGTTCTACTGAGATCGCTGTCCTTTCGAGATCAGAGCAACGGCGACAGAATGATGGTACTTCGTCTCGTCTGCGTCATCCTGATCCTCGTCGTCGGCTTTCTCGTACTGGCGAAACACGAGCGGATAGGACGTTTTGTCGTCAGTGTGAACTGCTCCGGGGTCAAGTGGTTCGAGAGACTTCGTCTCTCGTCATCACGG
>JAZKRS010000008.1:0-61769 GCA_036626435.1 Haloarculaceae archaeon
TACGTTTCGATATCCACGGCAAAGCCGTCCTCGCGTGGGGAAACCCGCAGGAGATTCGGCGTCCGGCTGGGGGCCTGGGTGACAGTCATCCCGCCATCTCCGACGACGATGTACTGCCCGCCGAAGACGCTTTCGTCCCGTGCAACCGTCAGCGCTGCCCGCAGGGGGAAGCCAGCGTGCAACAGCCGCGCGATCGTCTCCCCGATCTGAACTGCGTCGTCGTTGATGATCTCGTTCAGTGTAACGACCCCGCCGATAGCACCGGCTTCGATCAGGCGTAACCCCTGGTGGTACGAATTACACGCGTTCAGGAGGAAGGAATCGACACCCGTCGTATCGAGTGTCGATGCATCGAGTTTGCCATCGGCACACTGGAAACCGTCGCGTTCGGTGTGTCCGATGTAGTGAAAGAAACTGCACTCCCGGTGCAGCTGTTCGCGCAGTTCCGAGGCTGTCAGGCCCCGACAGACGCATACGTCGAAGGGCAGGTCGTCGCGGTCGCCGTAGACCTGGTTCACGATGTCGCGTTCCTCGGCCATCCGCGCGTCGTTCAGGGCGATCGTAATCGAAATCTCCCCGGCGCTGGCATCGCGGTCGAGCCGGTTTTGGAACGCCTCCATGGTGAGTTTACTCGCGCCGATTGGGATGCGATCGCCGATCCAGGCCTGTTCTAGTGACGAACTGGACTGCGGTTCGACGTAGGAGACGTCGTGCCCGGTCGACGCCCCGGCGGCCGAGCGGGTGATGACGCCGTCGCGCGAGAGGGCACCAGCCGCACGTGGGCTGGGCGTGGGCTCCCCCGTCGATGGCGCATCTGCCGTCCGAACGATTGCGAGGTCGTCGACCACGAACGGGATCTGTTCGATCGTCTCGCTGTCCGGTTCGACGTGTACTGTCAGCCGCCACTCGGGGACGCTGTCCTCGAGAACCGCATACGGGATGTCGAGGTACGTGGCCACCTGTTCCGCGATCGGGCGGTCGTACAGCGCCTTCCAGTCGAGTGCGAGCCGGTCTTCGAGTTCGTTGCGCTCGCGCAGTTCGATGTTGTAGACACCCTCGGTTCTGGCCACGCAGTCGAGGACGAAAATCTGCTTGAGCGTCTGCTCGACGCCGTGCTCTAACCCGCCCGGGGAATCGAGTCGGTGGTCGAACCCCGCCGCCGTTGTCAGCCTGGGTGTCTGGCCGGGGACGACCTCGGCACCGAGATAGTACGCCAGCGGGGCGACGACGTAGACGGCATCCTGCTCCGGGGGCACTTCGATCTGGATGCCCGTCTCGGGCGTCTGTACCGCCTCCGGGATGTCGAGGGTAGTGCCGAGCTCGATTGCCGGTGGGTGACCGCGGTTCGAGGGGAACGATCGTTCCGGATTCGTGGCCTTGAGTGCGGATCCGAACGTGCTGACGGCAGCCATCATGTCGACCGGATCCGTCGTCGTCGTCACTGTCGCGGCCGGTCTGTCGTGCCAGGAGACGACACCGATCTCGACTGTCCGCTCGTCGCCGAAATCGAGCCTGGTTTCGGCGAGTCCGACGGAGACGGTGACCGGGCCGGCGACCCGAACGTACGTTTTGATCTGTGCACCCAGTTCGAGAATGGTCGCTCCCTCGTCGACCGACTGCTCTTCGAGATGGCCGACTTCGGTGATCATCTCCCCCGAACTATCACGAACGCAGACAGATTTCCCCATCGGCAACGCGAGCGCCTCGGTCGCGATACTGAACGCGCGGTCTACGGGAAAGAGAAACTCGTCGGGATCTACCGGCGTCGGAGAGATGGGTTCAGGTGTGTGTAACTGGTACCGAAGGCGTTCGACCCGGTCGATTATCTCGACACCAGACCGATCGTCGAGTGGGTCGAACGCAAGGATATTACCTTCCAGGGACATCACTAACCGGACCTGTATCTTTCTTCATATTGCGCTTTAGTAATAAAAAGTGTGTCGCCATCACTCCTCACCCTATTCGTAGTGATCGCCAGTGGCGTCCGGGAGGCCGGTCTTGCCGACCAGCGCGAGGACGGTGACGACGGGACCAGCCTGGACCAGTTCGACTGTGTCCGCGCTTCGAAATCCTTTTACCCGATTCAGAGGGAAGGTACATCACCATGAACGTCGATATCATCAAAGAGGAGGAAAACCCGATGTTGCACCGGACAGACGTCCGGTTCGAAGTGACCCACGAGGAGGCGACGCCCTCCCGTCTCTCGGCTCGGGATTCCCTGGCCGCGAAACTCAACAAGGACTCCACGGAAGTTGTCGTCCACGAGCTCGACACCAAGTTCGGGATGCGCACAACTGTCGGCTACGCGAAGGTTTACGAGTCGTCCGAACACGCGACCGACGTCGAACAGGACTACATGCTCGAACGGAACAAGATCACGGCTGACGGCGACGGCGAGGCCGAGCAGGCATAGATGGCCCGCTACGAACTCTACGGCGAGGACGGGAGCACCGACCGCGAGCAGTGCCCTCGCTGTGGCGACACTTACCTCGCCGACCACGGTGACCGTCTGCACTGTGGGAAGTGCAGCTATACAGAATGGACGTAATCGGCTGACTGGATTACCCACGGAGGCGTCCTCGCGGTTCATACTGACGGCTATACCGGTCGACGTAAGCCCTGATACTTTCAGCCGGGAACATCCGGCTGATACTGACGGCTATAACTTCGTGAGCATAGTCGACCCCGCGGGGGATCGAAATCGCTCACGGGCGTATAGCCGTTAGTATCAGTGCGGGGAGGAAGGCAATGGGGCGTTATTTACGCGATCGTGCCTTCGCGTGGAGCGGATAGCTGCGGCAACCGGTGCCAGGAAAACGGACAGCTCACTGGCGGTCGCGTACTGTGATCGCTACTGACGACTGTATCCACGCTTCATGATTCTTCCGGTCGTAGATCACGAACTCCTCGTCACCGATGTTCAACTCGGCGTACCTGTCAGTCTGCTCGTCGTCTGCGACGGGTTCGTCCCTTTCGTCGGTTGCATTCGAACTCATATGTTTCCTGGGTCACCGGAGGCCGCCAGTGCCCCTCCGTAAGAGGGTTAGTCGTTCAACTATATAAGGACTATCCCTCTATTTTCGCTTGTGAAAACAAACGAGCGTGACTCTTCGGTCGAAGTCGGGTGTCTCCGGTCTTGTTATCACCTCTGAAAACTGATTCAGGGTCCGCGTTCCCTGACACGCATCGGCATCCCGCCTTCGGGGTGCATCGTCAGCGACGGACGGAAGGAGAGCGGCCGGTCGCGGGCGTAGTCGAGTTCGTACCGGTCAGCAGTCGTCGCCAGGATGAGCTGGGCTTCGAGCTTGGCGAGGTGTTTGCCGATGCAGTGGCGCGGCCCGCCGCCAAAGGGGAAGTAGGCAAAGCGTGACCGGTCCCCGGTCCGTTCAGGTCGCCAGCGCTCGGGGTCGAAGGACTCGGGGTCGTCCCAGAACCGCGGCGAGCGGTGGACCGCCCACTGGGGGAGCATGAGTGCAGTCCCCTCGGGAACCGCGTAGCCGGATAGTTCGACGTCCGTCGTCGCCTCGCGGAAGATGGTGTAGACCGGCGGATACAGCCGCATCGCCTCGTCGATCACCCACTCGACGTACTCGAAGTCCCGGACGTCGTCCATGGTGGGCCGGTCGCCGTCGACCTTTTGGGCCACCTCCGCCTGAAGGCGTTCGCGTGCCTCGGGGTGCTGGGAGAGCAGATACCACGTGTACGTCAGCGTCAGCGCCGTCGTGTCGTGGCCGGCGAGCAGAATGGTGACGACCTCGTCTCTGAGTTGCCTCTCGGTCTGCTCGCCGCGGCTCTGGGCCCTGAGAAGGACAGAGAGCAGATCCATCGGCCCGTCCCCGGAGCCCTCGGTGCCGCGGCGCTCTGCGACGATCTCCGAGACGACCCCTTCGAGCGTCTCGAGTGCCTGCTGGTACTCGCGGTCGCCGGGCATCGGGACCCACTCGGGCGTCGCAAAGGAGAGTGGGTCTGGCTCGAACTGCGCCCCCAGCGGTTCGAGACACTCCTGAATTGTTTGGATGCGCTCCTCGGAGAGTTCGGTTCCGAGCATCAGGTCGACGATCACGTCGAGGGTCACGCGCGTCATCTCGATTTCCACGTCGACCACGTCGCCCTCGGACCACTCCGACAGCATCGACTCGGCGTAGTCGACGATGCGGTCGTCGAACTCCGCGAGCCGTCCCATTGCGAAGGCAGGGTTCGCCAGCTTGCGCTGTCTCTCCCAGGTCTCGCCCTCGCTCAACAGGAGCCCCTCGCCGAGCAGGTCGCCCAGCGCGTCGCTCTGGAAGTCGGGTTTGCGGAAGTGCTCTGCCTCGGAGACGAGCACGCGCTCGATGGCCGACGGGTCCATGATCAGGTACGTGTCCATGCTGCCCAACTCGAAGTGCGCCACGTCCCCGTAGGCGCGCTCACAGGCAGAGAGGAACCGGAACGGATCGTCGGCGTACTTCCGGCTGCTCCCGAACAGCGGTTCGCCGGCTGGTCCTGGTGGAGAGGCGTTCATCGGTCAGTTTAGGGCCTGTTCAGGCATGAACCTTTGGCGTCGGTACTGTCAGGAACTCTCGGCCTCACCGCCAGCCTCTGTTGTGGCGCGGGTCCCCACGATTGCGGTCCCCTCGTGGTCGTGGGAGAGGACACGGAACAGTTCCCCGAAGCCGGGGAGGTGCTTGTCCAGCAGATCCTCGACGGCGTCGACGATCCCATCGCCCGTCTGGTCGTCCTCCAGCGCCCGGTCGGCCACGACTGTTGCGACGGCGTACGTGACCGTCTCCGGGCCGCTCTCGTCGGTGCCTCCCTCGTCTTCGTCGACGCCACGCCGCGTATTCCGTGACTGGAAGTCGACCATATCTGGCGTTCAGCCCGCACCAGAAAAAGCCGTCGTCCCCGCGGGTGCGAGGATGCAATCACCACCGTTTTTCGCTTCGCCCCCGACACGTCGAATATGAGTGCCGACGGCGACGAGACAGCGGGCGAAGACTTCGGCTGGCAGGGATGGGTGCTGGTCGGCGTCGTCCTCGTGGCCTTTTTGATGGTCCCGGCCGCGATTCTCTACCTCCCCCGCGCACAGGGCTTTATTGCCTCCCTCGGGCTGACCGTGAGGGACGCGTACCTCGTCTTGCCGCTGATCCCCGCCTTCCTGCTCGGCGCGACGGCCGTGTGGGCTGCCGTCCGGTCGCGGTCCGGGTGAGTGCCCTCGCGGTTTCACAGTTTCCCCGGGTCGCGCTTGAGATACTCCCGCAGCAGGGCCGTCGCGTACGACCCCCGCGGCAGGTCGAACTCGAAGACCAGCGGGTCCCGGGAGACCGCGACGTCAGTGCGGACGGCTATCGCGCGACGGGTTCCCGCCGAGTGGAACTCCCCGGGCAGATCGAAGTCGCCCGGCTCGACGCCGACGTCTTCGAGAATCGCGCGTTCGATATCGCCAGGTTCGTCGTCCGCGAGCGACGTGTCAGTCCCGACCAGCGGCGCGGTAACGAACGCGCGGCCGCGCTCGCAGTGGCGCCTGACAGCGCGCACCCGGCTCTCTGTCACCCGCTGGGTGCGGTCCGTATCGGGCAGTGTGAGTCTGCCGGGTGAGTCAGTATCAGCGAAGCAGACGACGTCGCAAGCGACGGGTTCGACAAACGGGAGGCCGCGTGCCAGCCGTTCGGAGAGGATGCGGTTGAAGACGTACGACTGTGCGGCGTTGACGAACAGCTGTTGCAGGTTCGTCGGGACGGCTTCGAGTGCACGGCGGAAGTCGCCGGGCTCCTCGGTCAGCCGGTGGAGCATCGACCGCTCGTAGCCGAGATGGGAGGGATACCGCTCCAGGGCGGCCCCCCAATCGGGAGCACCCGAGCCCATCTCTTCGTCGACGAAGGTGCGCGCCTCTCTGGTCCGCTCCGGTTCGCGGTCGTGCGGGTTGCCGACGTACGCCCGTACCGCTCCCCGCCAGTCGCCGCGGACGACTGCAAGTCCGACCTCGTGAGTTACAGGCCGATGGCTGCCAAACCGCTGCTGGCCGAAGTAGTTGGGGACGGCGACTGTCGCCGGGCCGTCGATAGCGGGGGCGCTGTCTGCTTCTCGCTCGTTGTCAGCGAAGGCCTGCAGGTCCGCGGTTACCTCTGTGACGCTTCCGGGTGCGGAAGGGTCCCGGACTGTGATCTCGAAGGCGTTGCCCGCGAGGTCACCGAAGAGAATCGGGCGGCCGGCCCGGCCGACCACCTCGACGTCGACGTCCCGGATATCCGGCAGTGCGGACGGCTCGACGCCGTCGATCGAGAACAGCTGTGTCGTGACGGCGCGCTTGTCCTTCGTGCCCGCCCAGGAGACGCGCTCCCGCGAGATTCCCAGCCGGTCCGAGAGTGCACCCGCGAAGCCGTTGGTGTCCCAGTCCCGGAGCGTCACGCGAACGACGAGGTGGGGAAACGCGCCCGGATCGGCGTCGACGGGTTCTGCGTCGAACGCTTCGAGTTCGCGGACCTGGAAGTCCCCCGGCGTCTCGCGGAGACGCCCGCCGACGCCCTCGGCGTCGCTGACGTAGTACTCGACCCCGACTGCCCGCTCGATGTCGTGTGCCTCGCGCATCCCGACTGTGCGCCCGTAGGGTCGCGGATAATAAAGAGGTCGGGACAGAGGGTTGTTTCGAGTCGGGGACGAACCACCGGCGAGTCGAACCGGAAGACAACCTCGCCGAGATGGTCGTCGAGACGGCGAGCGACCAGTACCCGCTACGGGACTGCGACGTCGTCGTCATCACGACGCGTCTGAAAGCCCGGGAGTGGTTTTAGGTTGCCAGAACCAGAGACGGCTACAGAACGGCCCCGACGTCCCCGTACTCATCGATGTCGACGCCGTCTTCGGTGACCGTCGCGAGTACGAGGCCGTTCCCTGACCCGGTGTCACGCTCGGTCGCGGCGTGAATCGCGCGCCCGGCGAGGGTCTTGGCTTCCTCGAGTGAGAGGTCGGGATCGTACTCCCCCTCCAGAGTCCCGTGTGCGAGTTGCATCCCGCTGCCGGTGACCGTGTAGTCGTCCTCCATGACGCCGCCGGCGGGGTCGATGCTGTAGACGTGCGAGCCCTCCTCGTCAACGCCCCCGAGGATGGGGTTGATGGCGAAGAACGGCCCCCCGCGGGCGAAGTTGCCCGCAAGCGTCGCCAGGGCACTGATCGAGAGCGGTTCGTCCCGCCGCGTCTCCGCGAGGCTCGCCTCCGAGCGTAGCGTCCGGATGAACGACTGTGCGCCCCCGACCGATCCGACGAGCGTGAGGACAGCCCGCGGGTGGACCTGTTCGACCTTGACGACGTTCTTGTTCGAGACGAAGCGGCCGCCGAGGCTGGCCCGCCGGTCTGTCCCCACGACGACGCCGTTCGCTGTCGTGATGCCGACGGTCGTCGTGCCGGTCTTGACGACAGTGGCGTCGCCGCCGGACTGCTCGGTCGGCTCCTCGAACGGTGCCAGTTCCGGCTCGTAGGGGTCGCGGACACCGTCGAAGTTGGTCACGCCTCGCCACCTCCGAGAGACGTCTCGTCGAGGTGGTCGGCGACCTCCTCCGGCGCGAGCGAGCGGAACTGCTCGGATTCGACGTCAACCGTCGCGACTTCGACTCCCGTCGCGTCGATTCCGTCGTCGCCCTCGGCCAGCGCATCGAGTGCGAGCGCGATGCCGCCGTCGAGATCCATCCCCGTCGTGTACTCCGATTCGAGGTAGGCCCGGATCTCGTCACCGCTGCCGCCAATGGCGGTGGCCTGCCACTCGTAGGGCGTCCCCGACGGGTCGGTCTCGAAGAGGCGCGGCTCCCCGTCCTCGATGCCGCCGACGAGGAGGGCGACGCCGAACGGACGGGCGCCGCCGGTCTGGGTGTGCTCCTGGACGTGGTCGGTGACCGCCTTCGTCAGCGTCTCCACGCCGATCGGCTGGTCGTAGCGCAGCCCCTCGACCTGTGCTTCCTGGCGGGCGACGTCGACCAGCTTGCGGGCGTCGGCGACGTGACCGGCGCTTGCGACACCGATGTGGTCGTCGATCGGATGGATCTTCTCGATGCTCTCGCGCTCGATGAGCGGCGAGCGCGTCTGCCTGTCCGCCGCGAGCACTACGCCGTCTGTCGTCCGGACGCCCACGCTCGCGCTCCCGCGGGCGACGGCCTCGCGGGCGTACTCCACCTGGTACAGCCGCCCATCCGGCGAGAAGATGGTGATGCCACGGTCGTATGCCTGCTGTTGGTTGTCCTGCATTCGTGTTGGTATCCTGCGTCAGTCAGTCGCGGTACTCACTTCAGGTAAGCGATTTTCGTACAAAAGGATTCCGTACCGCGAGGTGTCAGTCATACTGACGGCTCTGCCTTCGTGAGCATATTCGACCCCGCGGGGATCGAAATCGCTCACGGGCTTATAGCCGTCAGTATCAGTAAAGAGAGAGGTCGCCGGTGACGGTGTCGACGCGGTCGTCCTCGGCCGGCCCGACGGCGAGTGTCGTCACGGTGCCGGGATCGAGTTGCGTGTGACCGGCGTCGCGGACGACGGCGTGCGGGAGGCGTTTGGCGCCCGCCCGTTCGGCGAATTCGAACAGCTGTGATTTGCCGTCGGCCTGCAGGACCACCTTCTTTTGGCCTTCGCCTTTCCAGTCCGAGCGCGCTCGCTCGTCGGCGTCCTCGTAGGCCATGAGCGAGGCGTGAGCGACCTGTGCGGCGAGTTTTCCTTCGCCCATCCCCAGATCCGCGCGGGCGACAATCGCCTGTTTCATG
This sequence comes from Haloarculaceae archaeon, assembly GCA_036626435.1. GTDB lineage: Archaea > Halobacteriota > Halobacteria > Halobacteriales > Haloarculaceae > SW-9-67-25. The sequence continues at coordinate 8,721 of JAZKRS010000008.1, forward strand.
TCTCACTGTCGGCGTTCCGGGCACATGAGGCTGCTCATCGGACTCCACTAGATCAGGGCCCGCTCCCTGTGAGAGTGATCCAGACATCCCGGTGAATCCACACCCGCAATCGACCCGCTCAGAGAATGTTTTTGCGCCCGGGTGCTGGTGATACTAACGGCTATACGCCCGTGAGCAATGGCTACTGCGGTTTTGAATAAGCGAGTTACTTTCGCAAGGTGTGTAACACGTTTGTACTTGCCACGGCCAAAACGGTCATTTTACCACGTCCGGGCGGTTCCTGTGGGACATGATACTCTCGGACGCAGACATCGCCCGGCGCCTCGACGAGGGCGACCTGATGGTCGAGCCCCTCGACGACCCGGAGTTACAGATCCAGCCCGCGAGCGTCGACCTCCGGCTGGGCCGGACCTTTCTCGAGTTCCAGCACGCGAACATCCCCTGTATCCACCCCGAGAGCGAAGGGGAGACCGAGGACTACGTCGAGGAGACAACCGTCCCCGAGGACGGCGAGTACATCCTCCACCCGGGTGATTTCGTCCTCGGGACGACCCACGAGCGCGTCGAAATTCCGTCGGATATCATCGCTCACGTCCAGGGGCGGTCGTCGCTGGGTCGGCTCGCAATTGTCATCCACGCGACAGCCGGGATCATCGACCCCGGGTACTGTGGACAGATAACACTCGAACTCTCGAATCTCGGGACTGCGCCGGTCGCACTCACACCCAACATGCGCATCTCGCAGCTCATCTTCACGGAACTGACGTCTCCGGCGGAACGCCCCTACGGCGCCGAGCGCGGCTCGAAGTACCAGGACCAGTCGGGGCCACAGGCGTCGAGGATCCAGGACGATGTCGAGTTCGGAGGTGACCAGTGATGGGGGGCGTGCCATGAGATTTGTCGAGGAGATTGTCGTCGACGACTTCCTCCCGACGTTCCGGTCGCTGCTGGCCGAGGCGCTCCGGGAGCGCGGTCTGACACAGGACGAAGTGGCCGAACTGCTGGGACTCAGCCAGAGCGCCGTCTCGAAGTACGTCCACGGCGAGATCGAGCGCAACGACCGCCTGATCGAAAGCGACCGCGTCCGGGAACTTGTCGAGCAACTGGCCGACGGGCTGGTCGAGGGGGATATGACGCCGACCGAGGCGCTCGTCGAGGCGGAGGTGTGCATCCGCGAACTGGAGCGTGGCGGGATTCTCGCAGACCTGCACGCCGAGGCAGTACCCGAACTCGCCGACAACGAGGCCGCATTCGCGGTTCACGATCCCGACAGCCGCGTGCGGGCTGCTGGGCGCGTCCGCACGTCCGTCCGCCGGGGGCTGCGCATCATCGAGAACACGAGCGGCTTCGGCGCACTCGTCCCCGCGGTCGGATCGAACCTCGTCGAGGCCCTCCCGGAAGCCGAGACGATCGAGGACGTCGCGGCCGTGCCGGGGCGCATCCTCGAAGTCCGTGGCCGGCCGACCATCCCGGGCGAACCCGAGTTTGGCGTCAGCCAGCACGTCGCGGGCGTCCTGCTCGCGGTCAGGGCAGCAGGCAGCGACGCGCGGGCTGCGCTGAACATCCGGTACAACCCGGAGACCGTTACAGCTCTGGTGGCGAACGGGGCCAGCGCCGTCGAGTTCGACCCCGAGGCGGACATGGAGGAGGCGCTCGCCGACGTACTCGGGGAAGCACTCGATGCAGAAGTGCTCTACCAGACCGGCGCGATGGGCATCGAGCCGATCATCTACGTACTTGGATCCGACGCGCCGACAGTCGCCGAGCGGGTCCGCGACGTGGCCTGACGATGGGCGACAGCCGGCAGTTCTACGGCCGGTGGGCGCGGGTCTACGACCTGCTCGCGGCCGCGCCGGGCGTGCGATCCTGGCGCGAACGTGCGGCGAAGGTGCTGGATCTCGATCCGGGCGACACTGTCGTCGAGATGGGCTGTGGCACGGGTGCGAACGTCCTGTACCTGCGCGAGCGTGTCGGGCCCGGGGGACGAGTGATCGGCGTCGACGTCACCCGCAGAATGCTCCAGCGGGCGCGCGACCACGACGACCGGACCGGAGCGGGAGTCCACTACCTCCAGGCCGACGCCACGTGGCCGCCGGTGACAGGTGCGGACGCGGTGCTCGCGGCCTTCGTCGTCGGAATCTTCTCCGAGCCCGCTGCGGTCGTCGACCGGTGGTGTGACCTGGTCGGCCCGGGTGGGCGGGTGGCATTGCTGAATTTCCAGCGTAGCGACCGCGCGCTCGCGGCGCCGCTGAACCTCGCCTTCGAGGGATTCGTCCGACTCTCCGCGCCGGACGGACGGCTGTCGCGGTCCTCACAGGCAGCGACGTTCGAATCGCGTGTCGAGGCGGCCCGGGAGGCACTCGAAGACCGAACCGAAAGCCGGCGGTTCGAGACGTTGGCCGGGGGATACGTCGGGTTGCTGTCCGGGCGCGTCGCCTGATTGTGGGTGAATTTGGGTCGGACCTGGCCCTATTCCGGTGATAATTCGGAAAATTTATATTTTACTGTGGGGGCTACCAGTAATTGCAATGGCACTAACCACGGGACTTGCGTCCCTCGTACCGTTGACAGCAGGCAGTCACGGAGCGGGAGCGATCGGAGGACCGTTCATGTTCGCCCCGTTCGGATTCCTCCTAGTATTCCTGCTCGTGGGTACTGTCGGGTACGTCGTACTCAAATCGACTCGGAGCGGAAACGATGCCTCGGAGACTCGTGTGGATAAAGCACTTGAGACGCTCCGTCGGCGGTATGCAAACGGAGAGATAGACGACGAGGAGTTCCAGACGCGGAAGGCACGACTCATGCAGTAACCGCGTTTGCCCTTCTGATGAGATTCTTTATTCGATTTCGAGTAAATTTTTTATAGCTGCGTCTGTAACTCCCAGTATGGCAGTAAATCTCGTCTCGAACAGCGAAGAGCTGTACATTGAGGGTCGCTGGACGGCAGCGACGAACCACATCGAAGTGACCGACCTCGCAGAGGGCGGAACGTTCACTCGCGTCGCAGCAGCGACACCCGCCGACGCCGAGGAGGCGCTCGCCGCCGCCCAGAGCGCCGAAGCCGAGATGCGCGAGACGTCGGTCGTCCAGCGCGCCGACTGGATGATTTCGATCGCGGACGGCATCGAGGCGCAAAAGGAGGAACTCGCAGAGGTGATCGTCCGCGAGGCGGGCAAGCCGATCAGCAGTGCTCGCGGGGAGGTCGACGCCGCAGCCGAGCGGTTCCGCCGCGCCGCCGAAGAAGCGCGATCGCTGGACGGCGAGTACATCGAGGGGTCCAGCGACGGCCACGAGGGCTGGCGTGCGATCGTCCGAAAGGAGCCGGTGGGAACCGTCCTCTGTATCACGCCGTACAACTATCCGCTGTCGACGACGGCGCTTCAGGTTGCCCCGGCACTCGCAGCGGGAAACGCCGTCATTCTGAAGCCCGCGACGAAGACGCCGGTCAGCGGCACGCTCCTCGCAGAGATCATCGTCGAGGCCGCGACCGGCCTTCCGGATGGTGCCTTCGGGTTCGTCCCAGGCCGGGGCAGCCAAATCGGTGACGTACTCGCCGGTGACGACCGGCTCGGCGCTATCGCGATGACTGGCTCCTCGAGTGCCGGGGAGCACGTCGCCTCGGTCAGCGGGATGGTCGAACTCCACATGGAACTGGGCGGCAACGCGCCAGCCGTCGTCTTCCCGGACGCGGACCTCGACGCCGCCTCTGAAGCCGCCACGAAGGGGTCACTGAAGTACGCCGGCCAGCGGTGCTCGGCCGTCTCGCGCGTGCTCGCCCACGAGGATGTCCACGACGAGATAGTCGACCGCGTGGACGCGGAGATGGACGGCTGGGCTGCCGGAGACCTCTTTGAGGAGGGGACCGCGCTCGGGCCGCTCATCTCGGAGTCCCAGGCCGACTGGGTGATGGAACTGATCGACGATGCCGTCGACCGCGGCGCGACACTGGTCAGGGGCGGCGAGCGCGACGGCCGGTTCGTCGAGCCGACGCTGCTCGCGGACGTCCCACAGGACGCCCGCATCGTCCACGAGGAGCAGTTCGGGCCGGTCGTCGCCGTCACCCACTTCAGCGACGAGACCGAGGCGCTGTCGATCGCAAACGGCGGCGATCTGGGGCTCGATGCATCCGTGTTCACGAGCGACTACGACCGCGCGATGCGGATGGCCGACAAGCTACGTGCAGGCGGGGTCCGGATCAACGGCGCTCCGAGTCACGGCCTCGGGGACATCCCTTTCGGCGGGGTGAAGAGTTCCGGCATCGGCCGCGAGGGCATCGGCTACACCATCGAGGCCTTCCTCGAACACAAGAGCATCATCCTCTGATGCGGCGGGCCAAGATTGTCTGCACGCTGGGGCCCGCCTCGGACGGCCAGGAGACGATACGTGCACTCGTCGAGGCCGGTATGTCTGTCGCCCGCCTGAACGCCAGCCACGGGTCGACGGACCACCGGGCAAGAGTTATCCAGCGGGTCCGCGATGCGAGCGAAGCGAGCGGGGAGCCCGTCGCGACGATGCTCGACGTCCCGGGGCCCGAAATACGGACTGCCCCGCTGTCGGAGCCGACCAATATCCCGACCGGGGGAAAGCGCCGTCTGGTCGCCGGCGACGCCGTCGACGACGAGGTGATTGGGCTCTCGACGTCGATCGGGGCTGTCGAACCCGGCGACCGCATCCTGCTCGACGACGGGCGCATCGAGACGACAGCTCTCCGGGTCGAGGGCGAGGCGGTGGTAGTCAGGATCGATTCCGGGGGCCAACTCGGCGGCCGGAAGGGAGTGAACGTCCCGGGGGTCGACCTCGGCCTCGAAATCGTCGACGAGAGCGACCGGGCGGAACTCCGCCTGGCCGCCGAGGCTGGAGTCGACTACGTCGCCGCGAGCTTCGTCGGTTCGGGCGAGGACGTCTACGCCGTTGATCGGGAACTCGAGACGTTCGGCGCCGACATCCCGGTCGTGGCGAAGATCGAGCGTGCGGCGGCGGTCGAGAACCTGAGCGAGATCCTCCGGGCCGCCGACGGCGTGATGGTCGCTCGCGGGGATCTCGGCGTCGAGTGTTCGCTGGAACGGGTCCCGCTCATCCAGAAGCGCATCATTCAGGACGCACAGCGCGTCGGTATCCCAGTCATTACCGCGACGGAGATGCTCGACTCGATGGTCCACGCCCGGCGACCGACCCGCGCAGAGGCCTCGGACGTGGCAAACGCCGTCCTCGACGGGACCGACGCAGTGATGCTGTCGGGCGAGACTGCCGTCGGCGACCATCCGGTCCGCGTCGTCGAAACGATGGCGCGCATCGTTCGCGACGTCGAGGACAGCAAGGAGTACTCCGAATCCCGGGAGCATCGGGTTCCGGCAGCAGGGGAGCCACGGACGGATGCAATCGCGCGCTCGGCGCGCTATCTCGCCCGCGACGTCGATGCGGAAGCCATCGTGGCCGTCACCGAATCCGGCTACACGGCACACAAGGTCGCGAAGTACCGGCCCGCAGTTCCGGTCGTGGCGGTAACGCCGGACGAGCGGATCCGCCGCCGACTCGCACTCCTGTGGGGTGTCGTCCCGCGGTACCAGCCGTCACCGGACGGCGGCGCAGCCGAACTCATCGACCAGTCGGCGACCGCCGCAATCGACGCCGGCATCTCCGAAAGCGGCGACACAGTCGTGGTGCTCGCGGGGATGATGAGCGACCTCGAGGGGGCCAACACGACGAACACGCTGAAAGTCCACGTCGCGGCTGAGGTCATCGCGGCTGGCCGGGGTGTCTCGGCCGGGCGAGCTGCTGGGCCGATTTTCGTGTCGCACGACGGTGATCTCGCGGGCTGCCCGGACGGGGCGATTCTCTCGGTTCCGGAGTCGTTCGACGGTGAGTTCGTCGGCGACCTCTCCGTGGTTGCGGGTATCGTCTCCGCAAAGCCCGGAACGACGAGCTATCCGGCGGTGCTCGCCCGGGAACTGGGCGTGCCGATGGTGAGCGGCGTCACGCAATCGGTATCCGACGGGGCTGTCGTCACCGTCGATGGGGATCGCGGCGTGGTCTACGAATCCGAGGTCACGGAACGGTGAACCCGGAATCGGCGACCGCTGTGTCGCTCACACAGTGTCGTCCGAGACGAGGCCGCCCAAAAGCGCCGTCGCACTCGCCCGGTTTGTCGCCAGTGGGACCTGCTTGAGGTCACAGATGCGCAACAGCGCGGAGATGTCCGGCTCGTGAGCCTGGGCGGTCATCGGATCACGGAAAAAGAAGACGGCGTCACAGTCCCCTGTCACGACCTCCGATCCGATCATCAGGTCGCCACCCAGCGGCCCCGACGCCATCGGCGTCACCTCCAGGTCGGTCTCTTCGTTCAGCCGTCCACCCGTAGTACCCGTCGCAATGAGGTCGTTGGCCCCGAGAATCTCCTCGTGTTCGGTCGCAAAATCGATCATGTCCGATTTCTTTCCGTCGTGGGCAATTAGCGCGATGCGCATAGGTTACTCCGAATCCCCGACTCGGATGGCCTGTATCAGCGAGTAGACTGGAACACCCGCAATCTCTTCGATGCCCTGTTTGTCGACGAGGACGACGCACGCAACCGGGTTCCCCCCGCGTTCGCCGATTCCCTCTATGGTCTCTCGCATCGTGGTTCCGCTGGTGATCGTGTCGTCGACGACGTAGCACTCCCGGTCGCGGATGTCGGCGAAGTTCTGCGAGAAGGTACCCTGGAGGTCCTCGATGTCGCCCTCTTCCCACTGATGTTTCCGGGGCGCGTAGGCGGCGATGTCGGTGTCGAGTTCGCGCGCGACCACCGTCGCGAGTGGCGCACCCGCTTTCTCGATGCCGACGGTCAGGTCGACCGACTCGCCCTGCTTCGAGAGCAGGTCGGCCATCGCCATCCCGGTGTAGGCCAGCCGCGCGGAGTCCCGTCCCAGCGCGCTCCAGTCGACGTGGATGTCGTGTGGGCCGCCCGTCGGCTGTGCGTTTGTGCCGGCTGCTGGCGCGCTGGCGCCACGCTTGACGAGCCAGCTCGCCGTCTCCCGGGAGACGTTCAACTCGTCCGCGATCTCGCCGTTCGAGAATCCGCGCTCCGAGAGTTGCCTGGCGCCCTCGATGAGATCGTCGACGTTCTTCATACCAGTGCTGCCTCCAGCAGTTCGAGCGGATGCCGGATCTCGTATCCGGTCCCGTGTTCCATCTGCATCGCACACGTCGGACACTCGGTCATGCCGGTCTGGCCCTCGGCGGACTCCATGTGTTCGAACATGTCGTCGCCGATCTTCATCGACGTCTCGTACTTCTCTGCCTTCCAGCCGTAGGTCCCCGAGATGCCCGAACAGGAATCACCGACGTCCTCGATCCCGACGCCGTCGAGGTCACCGAACAGTTCGACCGCCTGCCGGTCGAGACCCTGGTTGCGTGCGTGACACGGCGCGTGGTAGGCGAACTCCGCGGCGAGGTCGCCCTCGACGTCGGCTGCCGCGAGTTCCCCGCGCAGGTCCTCGTGAATCCGGAGGTACTCGACGGACTCGAACGTATGAGCCGCCAGGTCGTCGATCCCCTCGATGTCGAACAGCTCTGGGTACTCCTGGCGCAGCGCCATCGAACAGGAGGTACACGAGGCAATCGCGTCGTAGCCCTGCTCGACGAGATCTGCCATCGAGGAGACGTTGACCTCGGCGTGGCGGCGGGCGTCGTCTATCATCCCGTTTGCGAACATCGGCGTGCCAGAACACCCCTGTTCGGGGACGACGACCTCGTAGCCGAAGTGCTCGAAGACCCGGGCCATCGCTCTGCCGACCTCGGGGGTGTTGTAGTTTGCGTAACAGCCATGGAAGTACGCGACCTTCTTGTCGGCGTCAGCCGGTTCGTCGCGGCGCTTTCGGCTCTTGCGGGCACGCTCCTTCGAGCCTGCCTGGCCGCCCTCCTTCCCCCACCACTCACGGAATGTCTCGGTCGCGAATGCGGGGAACTCCCGCTCGCTTGTGACCCCCAGTGTCTTCTCCATGACCCACCGAGCCGGCCCGAAGTTCATCGCGACGTTCGCGATGCGTGGCATCTTGCTCGCGAGCCACGCCGAAGCCCGGTAGTTCGCGAGGATCCGGTTGCGCCAGTACTTGAGCGACGTCTTCGACATCTCCTCGCTGACGTACTCGCCGCGTGCCGTGTTGTGCATCTGTGAGAGCGGGACGCCGGCCGGACAGGCGTTGTCACACCGCATACAGTTCGAACACTCCATCACGGAGTCGTCGATCGTGTACTCGTCGTCGGACTGCTTGAGCCGCCACTGTTCGGGGCCCTGGAACTTCGGGCCCGGGAAGTCGTCGTCGACCTCCGCAACCGGACAGTTCGTGTCGCACGTCGAGCACTTGTAACAGGAGTCCGCACCCGGGCGCAGGTCGAAGTCCTCCCCCTCGGGGAAGACGTCGACTGGTTCGAACTCCTCGCCCGTGTTCGGTTCGGCCGGATCGAACTCCTGGCCCGTGGTCGGTACCTCCGGATCGAAGTCTCTCGAGGGTTCAGTGTCGCTCATCGTACCTCCTGTGTTGCAGCGCGGCCTGCGGCGTATCCGGTCGCGATCGAGACGCCGCTGCCCGATTTCTCCGCGGCGAAGTCGTATCCCCCCAGCACCGAGCCCGCGGCTCGAAGGTTCTCGAACTCGACCGCACCGTCGCCGTCTGTGGGCCGGAGGTCGGCGTCAGTCGCGACGCCAAAGCGTGCGAACTCGTGGTCGCCGAAGACTTCCCGGTCGAACCAGTCGTATCGGTCTCCGGGGTGACGGACGTGACAGTCGAAGATCGGCTCGGAGACCTGCTCTCGGTCGGACTGGACACCCTTTCCGACCAGCCCGCCGGTCGCGAGGACGTACTGGTCGGCACTGTTCGGGATTCGGGCACCGTTCTTTTCGACGTACACCTGCTCGATCCGGTCACCGCCGTCGTAGCCGACCACGGGGTTGCCCGTCTCGATACTGGCCCCGGCCTCCGAGAGCGTCGCAAACAGCGCATCCTCGAGACGGAGCCCCGGCAGGGACGGCGGCCCCATCGGCACCTCGAAGACGTCGGCGCCGAGCCTCTCGCTCAGCGTCTCCCGGACGCCTCTCACGTCGTCGTCACCGAGGACAGCCGGGAATCCGACCCGGCCCTCCCCGTCTAGCTTCGGATTGACCCGCTCGGCCAGGGCCTCCCGAACTGGTCGGTCGCGGCCGCGAACGGCCACCTCCTCGTTCGTGTCGAGCAGTTTGGCGTACCTGGTCACCTTGGCATCCGCGCGGAGGTCGCCGGGGAACCGGATCGTGACCCCGCGGGCGTCGAAGGGAACGTCGGCCGCCTCGAGGTGTGCTGCGGCGTGGGGGGCATCGAAGTCAACCATCGACTCGAAGCTGACAAGCAGAACGTCGCGGTCGTCGCTGGCGAGGCCGGCGCTGGCTCCCGCCGGATAGCGCGCGGTCGGTTTGATCGTCCCGCCGTGAGTCGGCAGGAGGGCGTTCCTGTCGGTGTGATCGCCACGGTAGTCCGGGACGACGTCGTCGAAGAAGTTCATCGCCTCGCGCACCCCGCCGACCTCGACAGTCCGGTAGGGGTGGTCCTCGGGGAGCGCCGGGATCACCTCGTAAGGATCGGTCAGCGGCCCCTCGCCGTCGGGCGTGTATCCGAGAATGTCGACGAGACCGGAGGCGTTCCGGAGCGTACTCTGCCTGTAGGAGACGAGGCGGACGTCTGCGCCCGCCCGCTCAGCAGCGAGCGCACTGGTGAGGCCGGCGAGCCCCCCACCGATCACCAGCACGTCCGATTCAATCGCCATCGTTGCCCCCGTCCGTTGCAACCCCGGTTTCCGGGGAGCCACCGGCCTGTATCCGGCCACTGTCGAAGGCGGCGAAGTCGACCGAACCGCCGTCTGCCGGATCGTGGTCGCGATTCTGAGTTGTCGCGTGGAGCGCGTAGTTCAACATCGCCTGGGAGAGTTGCTCGCCCCAGAGGGCGTGGCGCTGCCCCTTCCAGCGCTCCTCTATGAGTTCGTCCCAGGCCTGTCGGGTGGTCGCTTCGTCGTACTCGCCGTGGAGCTCGCTCGCCAGTCGGTGACAGCAGAAGCCGCCCTGGCAGTTCCCCATCGAGGCGCGGGTCCGGATGCGGACGGCGTTGAGGTCCGATCCCGCCTGCCCGATTGCGTCCTGAATCTCCGCACGGGTGACGCCCTCGCAGCCACACACCGTCGGGTTCGGCCCGTCCGTCTTCAGCACCGCATCGGCGCGGGAGCCGAGGCGCTCGACGCTCCGGCGGCCGATCGGCGACCGGAGTCCGAACTCGTCCATGTAGTCGCGCAGAACGTCGAAGTCCTCGCTGCCGGGGAGCGGCACGGCGGCGGTCCGGCAGTCGGCGTCGAGGCCGAACTTCCCGCAGACGTGGTCGCTGATCTCCTCGCCCATCATCCGGTAGGTTGTGAACTTTCCGCCGACGATGCTCGTCACGCCCGGCAGGTCGTCACGTTCCTCGTGATCCAGCAGGAAGTAGTCGCGGGTGATGTCGGTCGGGTCGTCGCTGCCGACGTCCGGCGGCTCGTACAGCGGCCGCACACCCCAGAAGGAGCGGATCGTCCGGGCCTCCTCCAGCATCGGCACCAGTTCTGAGAGGGTCTCGATCATCATGTCGACCTCCCACCCCTCCTCGGGGTAGTCCTCGGGGTCGTCGACCTCCTCGTCGGTCGTCCCCAGGATGGCGGTCGTCTCGTGGGGGACGATGATGTCGGCGTCGCCCTTGGGGCGACAGCGGTTGATCACGGTGTCCACCTGACGGACGTTCATGATCGTCATGACGCCCTTCGAGGGGCGGACCTCGATGTCGAGACCCGCCATCTCGCCGATACGGCCGGCCCAGGCGCCCGTCGCGTTGACGACGTGGTCGGCCCGTATCTCCTCGGTTCCGCCCTCGACGCCGTGGACGTGTTTGCCGGGTCCGGACGTGTGTTCGACTTCCAGCCCGACCACTTCGCCGCTCTCGACGAGCAGGTCGGTCACCGTCGAGTGGGTCTCGATCCGCGCCCCGTGTTCCACGGCGCTTGCGGCGTTCGCGACGACGAGCCGGAACGGGTCGACAGCGCCGTCGGGGACCGAGATCGCCTTCTCGATATCCGTCGCGAGGTGTGGCTCCATTGCCCGGGCCTCGTCGGCAGAGACGGCCTCCGCCGGGATGCCGCAGGCCTCACAGCCACCGAGTTTCTCCTGAAAGTACTCCTCGGAATCCTCGGGGCGCTTGACGAAGAGGCCGCCCGTCATCTCGACGCAGTGGCTGGCGACATCCCTGAGGACGCGGTTCTCCTCGATGCACTCTGTCGCGCTGGCCCGGTCGGAGACGGCGTACCGGCCGCCGCTGTGGAGGAGGCCGTGCATCCGACCGGTCGTCCCGTGGGTGAGGTTCCCCTGCTCGAGGAGGGTCACGTCCAGGCCGCGCATCGAGAGGTCCCGGGCGATCCCTGCTCCGGTCGAGCCGCCGCCGACGACAGCGATATGTGGTACCGATGCCATCTGTTCTCATACGCGTTTGGCACCCACACACTTTATTTTATTGATGACCTGGAGATCTCAGTAAACCCATACCGTACTGGTTCCCACAGGCTCGCGAACCACGTCGAATCTCCCGCGGTATCGGGTACATTCACCGAGCTATCGCCACCAACACGACACACAGTTCATTCCAGCCCCATATGTTTACTACCACTACCGCAGCGATAGTAACTTTTATACTTCTCCGTTCAATTGTTTACTATCGCAGCGGTGTAATCAGTAAATTAACCGCTCGATGGAGAACTCGAAGATGGCAAACTCATACGTCGGCGCGATCGACCAGGGGACGACTGGCACACGCTTTATGGTCTTCGACCACGGCGGCCAGGTCGTCGCCAACGCCTACGAACAACACGAACAGATCTACCCCGAACCCGGCTGGGTCGAGCACGACCCCGTCGAAATCTGGGAGAACACGAAAGGAGTCGTCACGACTGGGCTCGAAGAGGCCGACCTCGAAGCCTCACAGCTGGAAGCGATCGGAATTACGAACCAGCGCGAGACGACAATCATCTGGGACAAAGCGACCGGTAGACCAGTTTACAACGCACTCGTCTGGCAAGACCGCCGGACGACCGACCGTGTCGAGGAACTCGAAGAGGCGGGCAAGGTCGAAAACATTCGAGCCAAAACCGGCCTGGAATGTGACGCATACTTTTCAGCGACGAAAACCGAGTGGATTCTCGAAAACGCCGAGCCGCTGAAACTCGAGAATATCCGTCCCGAGGATCTGCACGACCGCGCCGAAGCCGGTGAACTCCTGATGGGAACCCCAGATAGCTGGATAATCTACAATCTGACTGGCAATCACATCACTGACGTCACCAACGCCTCGCGGACGATGCTGTACAACATCCACGACATGGAGTGGGACGACGAACTCCTCGCCGAGTTCGGCGTTCCCAGAGAGATGCTCCCGGAAGTTCGTCCCTCCTCTGACGAGAATCTATACGGCCACACTGACCCTGAAGGGTTCCTCGGTGCAGAGGTGCCTGTCGCTGGCGCGCTGGGCGACCAGCAAGCGGCCCTCTTTGGCCAGACCTGCTTCGACGCTGGCGACGCCAAAAACACCTACGGGACGGGTGCATTCTACCTGATGAACACCGGCAACGATGCCGTCGAATCCGACCACGGTCTGCTCACCACGGTCGGCTTCCAGAGATCCGGTGAACCCGTCCAGTACGCACTGGAGGGTTCGATATTCATCGCTGGGGCCGCTATCGAGTGGCTCGAGGATGTCGACCTCATCTACAACGCCGCACAGACGGCCCAACTGGCGAGTTCGGTCGACTCGACTGATGGCGTGTACATGGTACCGGCCTTCACTGGCCTCGGTGCACCCCACTGGGACGGCCGCGCACGTGGTACCATCGTCGGCATGACCCGTGGCACGCGAAAGGAACACATCGTTCGGGCGACCCTGGAATCGATTGCCTACCAGACGCGAGACCTGGCCGAGGCGATGGAGGCCGATTCCGGTGTCGAGACCACGTCGCTCCGTGTCGATGGCGGCGCAGTCAAGAACAACTTCCTCTGTCAACTGCAGTCCGACATCATCCAGACAGATATTGCGCGCCCGGAAGTCGACGAGACGACGGCGCTGGGGTCGGCGTACGCGGCCGGCCTCGCGGTCGGCTACTGGGACAGCCTGGATGAGTTGCGCGACAACTGGCAGGTCGACAGGGATTTCGAACCCGACATGGAGAGCAGCAAAGCGGACGAGATGCACAGCCGGTGGGACGCGGCAGTCGAGCGTTCGCTGGACTGGGCCACGGAGGAGTGAGCCATGTACGACGTCGTGCTTCAGGTTCCGGTCATCGGTATGCCCTGGGAGGACTTCGCCGTGCTGTTCATCACCGCCCTGGCCGGCGGTGCGTTCGGAGCTGCTCTCGGCGCGCTCCCCGCATTCATCTTCACCGGCTTTGTCGTCTTCCTCGGCGAAGGTGTCGCGATTCTTCAGCGGGAAATCACGGGGACAGTCGGAGCCGTTCCCGAAGGGGAACTCGCGGCTGGTATCACCGGCGTCATCGGCTTTGGTGCAATCACCGGCCCACACATCGCGTTCGCCGGTGGCGTGGCTGCTACAGCCTACGCCGGAAAGAAGTACCCCGAAATGGAACCTGACGGCTGGGACTACCACTTCGGGAAGAACATCCTGTACGCGTTCGGGACGAAGCCGGACATCCTCGCGGTGGGTGCCATCTTCGGCGCTCTCGGGATGCTCATCACCAGACTTGGAAACGCGCTCGTCGTCATCGGGGGCACTGCCGCGACAGACTTCATCGCGTTTTCCGTCGTCGCGACTGCGGTCATCGCGCGCGTCGTCTTCAGCTACCCGATCGTCGGGAAGTGGGCGGGATCTAACATCACGGACATGTCCCCCTTCGAGAAAGAAGAGCCACGCGCAGTCGCGAACGGCGGCGAAGTGCCCCTGGAACACGAGGGTCGCCTGGCGACCGAGCCGTGGCTGCCCCACCAGTACAAGTGGTCGGGCGTCACCGTCATCGGTCTCATCGGCGGTATCCTCGGCGGATACATCTACATCCAGACCGGGAGCATCTTCCTCGGCTACGCTATCTCCGCGATTAGCCTGCTCTTTCTCAACCTGGGTGTCGAGAAGATTCCGGTCACACACCACATCACTCTCATCGGAGCAGTCGGTGCAGTCGTCTTCCTTCCGGTGGCCAGCCCCGTCGTTGCGCTGCTGGCGGCTGGCGTGTTCGGAACAGTCAGCGGGCTCCTTGGTGAACTGACCCAGCGCATGTTCTACGCACACTCCGGGACGCACGTCGACCCGCCAGCGATGGCCATTGCCATCGCGATGGTGCTCGTCGTTGCCCTCTCGCTGGCTGGCGTTCTGCCAAATGCTGGCTACCTCTGATACTGACGGCTATAAGCCCATGAGCAATGTCGACCCCGCGGGGGGGCCGACTATGCTCACGAAGTTATAGCCGTCAGTATGAGGATTCTCGCCTCGCAACCACCCTACTTTTTATCATGTGTACAAATTGTTCAATAACAGACGCCTGAGTCGACCATGGATATCGACGCCAGAATAGAACGACGACAGCGCAGGGACGGCCGGCCCCGACTGGTTCAGGACTACCAGGCTCTCTCTCCAGTCGCACACATCGAGGAGCCCTCCAACCGAGGTCCCGTGTTCGAACGGTTGCTTGATCACTTCGACCCGGTCTTCGACGGGCAACTACCGCCAAACGCGTACGTCCACGGGGAGTTCGGGGCCGGAAAGTCGGCCGTCGTGACGGCGCTTTTGACACACCTGAAGCCCCTCTCGACGGAGACGCAGTCGATCATCCACACGAGCACCCGGGCAGGATCTCCCACATCACCGCGGTTCGTTTACACCGACACGCGTGGGGAAACGAGTGCATTCGCGTTCTATCACAGTGTACTCGACGCTCTCGTCGACGAGCAGGTTCCCGAGCACGGCATCAGCACCGACGAACTCCGCGATCGCCTCCACGATATCCTCAGAGGCCCCAGATCCAGCGGCGTCGTCATCGCGGTCGATCACGTCGGTGAACCGAACAGCACCGGCGTCGACGATCTTGTTGACGTGTTCGCAGGCCTTCCGAGCAACGTGAGCTGGCTGGCTATCGGCCGGATGGATCCCGCGGAGATAGCACTGACCAGGTATACGGCGACGTCGATTTACGTCGAGCGCTACCAGCAACAGATGCTCGTCGACGTGTTGATGACGCGCGCCTCGAAGGGCCTCGCCCGGCAGGCGCTCAACCACGACATGGCCCGCCAGATCGCAGATTGGGCCGACGGAAATGCACACGACGCGCTGGTAGCCCTCTTCATCGCCGCCGACCGTGCCGACCGGGAGGGGCAGACCCGAATCACAGACCAGGACGTCACCGCGGCGATCGAAGATATCCCCCGACCCTCTGTCTCACTTGGGCGGGTGCTCGCACTCCCGGCCAACAAACAGGCCGTACTCCGGGAACTCGTCGACCTCGACCCTGGAGAGCGTGTATCGGTCACCGCGACCACGGAAGCCATCAGCTCCAGACCCGAGATCGATCTATCACCGGGGACGGTCAAGCGGTTCCTCTACGAGATGGCAGAGATCGGGATCGTCGAACGCGTCCAAGCGGATGTCAACAACGGGAAGGGGCGACCGCCGAGCCGCGTCGAACTGCGGTTTCCACTCACCGCATTCCGCCGCCTGTACTCCCTCCAGCAGTAGGTGTCGGACCGAACCTGGTCCGCTGTCGTCGGGAATCCTCCGTGGTAAGTATTTATATCCTCGGCCGTCTACTGGGTAAGACGGTAGTGACACCACATGGCTGACAGACGTAACTCCGAACACGGATAATGGGCCGAACGTACGTCGGCGCGATCGATCAGGGGACGACTGGCACACGCTTCATGGTCTTCGACCACGACGGCCGGGTCGTCGCCAACGCCTACGAACGACACGAACAGATCTACCCCGAACCCGGCTGGGTCGAACACGACCCCGTCGAAATCTGGGAAAACACGAAACGGGTCGTCTCCCGGGGACTCTCGCAGTCGAGTCTCGATCCGTCACACCTCGAGGCGATCGGCATTGCCAACCAGCGGGAGACCACCGTCGTCTGGGACGAACAGACCGGCAAGCCCGTCTACAACGCCCTCGTCTGGCAGGACCGCCGGACCACCGACCGGGTCGAACAACTCCAGGAAGAGGACAAAGTCGAGTGGATCCGCGACAAAACCGGCCTCGAGGCCGACGCCTACTTCTCGGCAACCAAAACCGAGTGGCTCCTCGACAACGCCGACCCGATCAAACTCCAGCGCTTTCGCCCCGAAGACGTCCGTGACCGCGCCGAAGCCGGCGAACTCCTGATGGGCACTATCGACTCCTGGCTCATCTACAAGCTTACCGGCAACCACATCACCGACGTTTCGAACGCCTCCCGGACCATGCTCTTTAACATCCACGACATGGCCTGGGACCACGAACTCCTCGAAGAGTTCTCCGTCCCCGCCACCATGCTCCCCGAGGTCCGCCCCTCCTCGGACGAAGATACCTACGGCGCCACCGACCCCGACGGCTTCCTGGATGCGGAAGTCCCCGTCGCCGGCGCACTGGGCGATCAGCAGGCAGCGCTGTTTGGCCAGACCTGCTTCGACAAAGGCGACGCGAAAAACACCTACGGCACTGGCTCGTTCTACCTCATGAACACCGGCGAGGAAGCCGTCGCATCCGACCACGGCCTCCTCACGACCGTCGCATTCCAGCTCTCGGACGAGCCCGTCCAGTACGCTCTGGAAGGCGCCATCTTCGCCACCGGCGCCGCAATCGAGTGGCTCGAAGGCGTCGACCTCATCGACGACCCCGCCGAAACCGCACAGCTCGCACGCTCGATCGACTCGACCGACGGCGTCTACATGGTGCCGGCCTTTACCGGCCTGGGCGCCCCACACTGGGACGGCCGCGCCCGCGGAACGATTGTCGGCATGACCCACGGAACACAAAAGGAACACATCGTCCGGGCCACGCTGGAGGCCATCGCCTACCAGACCCGCGACATCGCCGAGGCGATGGAAGCCGACTCCGGGGTCGACACCACGACCCTCCGCGTCGACGGCGGCGCGGTCAAGAACAACTTCCTGTGTCAACTCCAGTCCGACATCATCCAGACCGACCTCGTCCGTCCAGTCGTCGACGAGACGACGGCGCTTGGGTCGGCCTACGCGGCCGGGCTGGCGGTGGGCTACTGGGAGACGACGGGCGAACTGCGCACGAACTGGCAGATCGACGAGGAGTTCGAACCCGAGATGGCGTCGGCCGACGCCGACAAAATGTACAGCCGGTGGGACGATGCCGTCGAGAGGTCGCAGGACTGGGTGACAGACCCTTAGCCGCGCCGGGAGAGCGGAACAGCCACAACGGATACCGGTCCACCGAAGGACTATGCGCCCGGGAACCCTACAGTGTGGTATGAGCGAAAGTGCTGCGATGCGCGTCGTTGTCTCGTATCCGGCGGACCTCTCGGACTGGGGTCGGGACACCGTCGACGGACCCCCCTTCCGGTCGTACCTGCGGAAGGCACACGACACCGCCGAACCCGGCGACGAGTGGGCGGAGTTTGTCGGCGTGGGCTGCTGTGGTGACTCGCTCGACGTTCCGCTCCGCGTCGAAGAGGTCGAGGGTGGATCGCGACTCACCGGGGAGACGGCCTTCGAGTTCACTGTCCGCGAGGCCTGTGACATCGAGGGCGGCTGGCAGGTCCAGAGTGCGGACGGACCCACAGTCTGATCTACGCGGTCGCAATTTCAGGGCAGGTAGCGGACACTCACGACGCCCTCGTCGGCTCTGATCTCGACGCGATCGACGCCGAGTCGCGCGGCCCGTGACAGCGTCGCCTCGTCGTCACGAACCTCGGCCGCCGCGTCGTCGGTCCGCTCTGAGGGGACTGAAAGAACGTGTACCTCCCCCTCGCCGGCCCGCTCCTGCCGGGTCACGTCCCCGACCGGCTGGGCGGCCGCGATCTCCTGTGCCTGCCGGGTCGGCGTCTCGGAACTCGTCTCGACCGGGATAGTCCGGGTGCGCTCGATGTCGACGACCAGCCAGGTTACCTCCATCGGGGGTTCCGGTTCGAGTGTCGCCTCGAGGACTTCCGCTACGGCCAGGTCGGGGTTCCTCGCGAGGGTGTGGACCTGCCCGTCGGCCACGTCCCGGAGGACCGCGGACTCCTCGTCGGCATGGGTGACGAGGAATGTCCCGCTTTTTCCGTCTGTCATACCCGCGGTACGGGCGGATTGTGCTTCTGGGTTGCGATTGGCCCGCGACCCTCGCAGCCAGACGGTTCCTATCTTGATTCACCTATGGACAACGCTGCTACCTACACAATCCACCGTTTTCGCCAAAATAGTTGTACCGTCTCGGTATCTGCTGCTCTCCCAGCCGATAGGCGGTCCCCATCGTGATGCGGTGCGGTCGCTATCCGAGCAACGGATCGAGCCCACGGGCGGGATAGGCGACCACGTGGTCGACGCCAGTGTCATGCAGGTAGTCGACGCGTTCTGCGATCGTATCTACCCCGCCGACGAGCGCGTACCGCCGACAGCCGGCGAGCAGCGTCTCGCGCGCCTCGCCCGTCACCCGGCTGTCCGTCGGCACGTCGTCGGGAAATTCCTCGCGGACGTCGGCGCGCCGGGCGGCGTACCCGCCGATCGTGTCGAGTACCGTATCCTCGTCGTCGCTCAGAGCGACCGGCGCGTAGACGGCCACGTCGCCGTCGTACCCGGCCGCACGGAGCGCCCGGATCTCAGTGGCAGTCGTGCCCGAGAGGAGGTCGTACTGGGTGCCCCCGACCGCGAGCGCGACGCGCTCGACGCTCTCGGTTCCGATCCAGGGGTCCTCGGCGGCCTCGGCGACCTCGCGCAGCCGCGGCGCGACGGCACGGCGACACTCCCAGGCGTCAAGGTAGGCCGGGTTGCCAGCAACCGCGACGAGGTTTACCGATCCGGGAACCGACCGGAGCAGGCTGTCGTCCCCGTGTGGGTCGAAGCCGTCAGCCCGGACCGGGACGGTGACACGAACCGGTCTGTCGGCCGCGAGATCGGCGAGCGTGGCCGGGTCGGGAACGTGTTCACGGCCCTCGTAGTCGATTGTCAGCGTCTCCACGGACAGCCCTGTTGCCCGAGAGAGATCCATCTCCGCGGGCTTGAGCGCGACGGCGTCGACGCCCACGCCCGCGAGCGTCGCTCCTGCCAGTGCAGTCATTACCGACAGTCTGGTGAGGGCGTGGCAAAATCCTGTCGTTTGCAGTCCGGCGGTTTGGCGCCGCGACGGGCGCAGTCAGACGGGGTAGTCGGCGTCCCGGTCGACGACGCGGTCGGGTTCTGACGGCCTCTCCCAGCCCGTCGCGAGTTCGAGAAGCTGCACGAGGATGCGTGCCGTCGCGCCCCAGACCGTGTATCCACCGACGTGAAAGAAGTGCAGCCGGATGTCGCCGTAGTAGGGATGGTTGCGGCGTTCGCTCTCGTAGTTGCCGAGGTCGGTCAACTCCGACAGCCGCAGGACTGCAATCTCCGCGACCTCCTCGTCGCTGGGCTCGTATCGCCTGTTGGGGATCTCCGCGACGTAGGGGCGAACCGAGTACCGCGTCACAGTCCGGATGTCGTCAAGCCGGCCCACGCACTCGACCTCATCGGGCTCCAGCCCGACCTCTTCGTTTGCCTCCCGGAGGGCAGTCTCGCGGAGGTCGGCGTCGACCGGCTCGCGCCCCCCGCCGGGGAAGCTCATCTGTCCGGGGTGATCCGAGAGGTGGTCGGCGCGCTTGGTGAACAGGAGCCGGGGGTCCCCGTCCTCGATAACGGGAGCGACCACAGCAGCCTCCTGCTCCTGGTCGGTGACCGCCGTCGGCTCGTGGCGCCGCACCCCGGACAGGTCCATACCCGATACTTGAGGGCGGAAGAATCTTATACTATCGGTTCCCTTCCGTCGTGAGGGCGTCGTCCATCCGTTCGCGCGCCTCTGAGAGGTCCACGGCCCCCCAGGCCTCGAGTTCGTAGCTGACGTCGAAAAGCGCCCGGATCCGGTCTGTGTCGCCGTCGTCGATCGCCGTCGCGGCGTCCTGTCGGAACCGACGTGCTGCAGCCGTCCCCGCGGTCTCGTGATCCGGGTCGCGCTCGGGGACATCGAGGATATGGGGCAGGTCTGTCGCCCCATCAGGGAGTTCGGGGAACGCGGCCGGGCCGACGACCAGCAGCGACTCCCCGGCGTCTGTTTCGACCGCAACCAGGTGGTACGAGCGGAGGGCGTCGTCAATATTGCCATCGAAGGCATCCGGATCGTACTCCTCGCCGCGCTTGAAGGCGAGTTCGGCCACCCCCTCGCAGAGTTCCGCCCGCGTCAGGGCACCGAAGAGGTCGACCACGCCCGCGAGTTCGTCGGGAGTCGGGTCCATATCAGAAACCCGGGCCCCGGTCCCTTCAAACCGATAGAAAGAGAACCCCGAGCGTGCTTACTTCTCGTATGAGGACAGTCGAGCGGGGGAGCGGGGCCCCTCGGGTTGCCGTCGTCGGTGGGATCCACGGGGACGAACCAGCCGGAGAACGGATCGTCGAGCGATTGACCGACACCCTGGCAGTCGACCACGGGACAGTACAGCTGATCATCGCCAACGAGCGAGCGCTGGCCACAGGAGAGAGATACACAGACACCGATCTCAACCGCGCGTTTCCGGGTGACCACGAGAGTGATCAGTATGAAACCGCGCTGGCTACACGTCTGGTCGGGGTTCTCGATGGCGCCGACGCGGTGCTCGCAATTCACACCTCAAAGAGCGCCCCACCTCCGTTTGCCATCTTCAGCGAGCTGACCGACTCCGTTCGGCACTCGGTGACTGCCATGCCGGTCGAGTACGTTCTCGATTCGAGGTCGCTCCGATCGACGACGCTGGATTCCGTGGTCCCGCATGCGGTGAGTCTCGAAGCGGGCCACCAGGGCAGCCAGCGGGCAGTCGACTTCGGGCTCGAGGCGACCGAGGCGTTTCTTCGTGCCCACGGTGTCCTCCAGGACGAACCGGCGGAGTTCACCGAAGTCACCCTAATTAAGGGTCACAAAGAAGTCCCGAAAGGCGGCGGCAGACCGGAGGTCAACTACCAGAACTTCGAGAGAATGGAGGTCGGTTCGGTGTTCGCACGTGACGACGAGGTTGTCCACGAAGTCGAGCGTGAAGGGCTCGTTCCCGTCCTCGCGAGCGAGGATGGCTACGACAACATTTTCGGCATCTACGGAACGATCGAGGGGACGATCGACCCACCCGCAGACTCCTGATACTGACAGCGATACTGTCGTGAGCATAGTCGACCCTGCGGGGGGTCGAAATCGCTCACGGGCTTGTAGCCTTATACCGGTCGACGTAAGCCCTGATACTTTCAGCCGGGAACGTCCGGTTGAGGAGTATCAAAAGTTACGTCGACCGGTATAGTACGACTGGTGGCGTCGACCGAGTAACGGATGTCGCCGGCGATCAACAGATCCGGATCCCGGCACGCGACTGAAAACAGCAGCCATTAATAGTTCCAACCCAACCGCCTTACATGAGAACGGTCGACGCGGCAGGCTTACTGATCGGAGACGATCAGCCGCCGCGTATAATGGGTGTATTGAACGTTAGCGAGGAGTCCCCGTACGATCCATCTGTCTACTCTGATCACGGCCGGGCAGCTACGTACGTCGACGAGGAACTCATCGATACCGGGGCGGATATCGTCGACATCGGCCTCGAATCGGCGAACAAGCGTCTGGACGTCCTGTCACCGGATCAGGAACTCGACCGGCTCGATACCGCGGTCGAGACTATCGAATCAGTGAGCGGTGAGGCGGTCTTCTCGATCGAGACTCGCTATGCCGAGGTCGCAACGGCAGCTCTCGATCGCGGGTTCGACATGGTCAACGATATCTGTGGATTCGCCGACCCGAGGATGCCCGAGGTCTGCCGGGAGTACGATGTCGCAGTCGGCAAGATGGCCAGCCCGCCGGACCTCTCGGCGCCGGGAGCGGTCGACGAAGTGGACTGGGCCGGGGTTCGGTCGCCGGAGTGGGCCGCGTCGGCGGACTACGTCGACCAGCTCTACGAGGGGCTCAAACGGAACGGCCTGACCGAAAAGACGATCGTCGACCCGGCCTTCGGCGGGTGGAGCGAGAACAAGACGCTCGCCGACGACCGTGAGACGTTCCGTCGGCTGCCGGAGTTCCGTGCCCTGGGACAGCCCATTCTCGTCTCGATCAACCGAAAGAACTTCCTGCGAAAGCTCGGTGATCGGTCGACCGAGGAGGCGCTACCTGTCAGCCTCGCGGCCACGTCGATGGCCGTCGAGCGGGGGGCGAACGTCGTGCGAACTCACGACGTCGCCGAGACGCGCGACGCCGCCCTGATCGGTGATGCGTTCTCCGAGCGGACCGTCGTGGACGGCGACTCGGTTCGGGCCACAGAACTCGTCGTCCCGGATCCCCGCACCGCATCGCGCTATCTGGAACGAACGGATGGCGGTGGCGGAGCCGACAGGCCTCCGAGTCGGGTCGTCGAGATAGCGGGACTGACCTCCGAGCAGGTGGCGACTGTCGTCGAGACCGCCAGACGGTCGTGTGCAGTTGTTCGAGCGAGTGACGGCGTCCTCTTGATCGGCGGATCCGTAGACGCGCTTCTCACGACTGCCGACAAACTGCCCGACAGAGATCTCTACGAGACAATCGTAGAAGTACTTGGGGCTGGCGGATGAGAACGACGGGGGTTCTCTGATGGACTACAAACAAGAGCAGATCGCGACTGTCCACAACCTGACCGACGGGAGTCCGGAGGCACCGCTCGCGGAGAGCGCCGTCGTCGTACCGATCGCGGGCGATACGATCGAGGCCATACAGCCCACACACATCTTCGAAACGCTGGAACGCGTCGGTTCAGGCGAGGTTATCGTCCCGTTACGTGCCCCCGAACGGGCCACAGTGGCGTTCTCCCAGTGGGTGCGGTCGCTGGATCTGCCAGTGACTGTGCTCTGGTGTAACTCCGATCTGGTGGAGGAGGTGCTCGGGAGGTACGGCCTCGATGGCGAGGTCGGCAAGGGGCGTGACGTCTGGCTCGGACTCGGCGTCGCGGCGAACCGAGCCGAGTACGTCGCGGTCCACGATGCCGACACCGTGACCTACCGTGATTCCCACGTGCCCCGGCTGCTGGCCCCGTTACACAGCGGCTACAGATTCGTCAAGGGGTACTACGCACGCGTCGAGCAGCGGCAACTCTACGGGCGACTGACCCGGCTGTTCGTTGCCCCCTTGCTCCGGGCGCTGTCGGCGAGACACGACGAGCCGATTCTCGAGTATCTCTCGGCGTTCCGGTATCCACTCGCTGGTGAGTTCGCCCTGACCGCGGAGACTGCACGGAAACTCCGCGCACAGCGCGCCTGGGGGCTCGAAATCGGAATGCTTGGAGAAACATACGACTTCGCGGGGAAGCGAGGCACTGTACAGGTGGACCTGGGGATCCACAGACACGACCACCGTCCGGTTGGGGGAAGTAACGGCCTGGCGTCGATGGCGACACAGGTCGGGATCGCGCTCTTCCGAACTCTCGAAGACCACGGCGTGGAACCGACATACGACAAACTGGTCGACACATATCGGGATGTCGGGAGCGAGTTGATCGAGCAGTACGAGCTCGACGCGGCACTCAACGGCCTGTCCTACGACCGTGCATCAGAGCGTGACCAGGTCGGTGCGTACGCGGAGACGATCGACCAGCCGGGTCCCGATACCCGGTTGCCCTCGTGGGAAAATACCACGCTGGAACCCTCGAAAGTCGTCTCTGCCTCTGAGGCCGCTATGAGAACAGTGAATGAATTATCAATAGAATGACTGTATCTCGTATAGGTCATACTGACGGCTATACCGATTGGCCGGGTTCGGCAGCGGTCGCCGCCGCTGGGGGGAAGTTTTTGTCATTCGATAGCATAGGCCCGGATATGCAATCTGTACGGAAGGGGCTGCGCGCGGGCGATATCGAGAAGGATACGTACGAGCGCCTGACGTGTACCGGGTGTGGCGAGGAACTGGAGACGAAAAACGACCCCGAGGAGATCGGCAAGATTCGTACCTGTCCGGAGTGTGGCCGGGAGTGGAAAGAGGTCGGGTAGTCACTCGAAGACCGCGTCGAAGGCGCTCGCGCCCAGTGGCTCGTGAGTTCCGGCCGCGACGTTCTCGGCGACGTGGTCCGCGCTGCTCATCCCAACCAGCGAGCAGGTCACGCCCGGGCCGCTCCGCGCGAAGTTGATCGCACGCTGTGTGCGCGTCTCGCCGTCGAGGCGAGACTCGACGGCGCCGGGCATCTCGTCGGTGAGGCGCCCCTGCATGATCGAGGCGCTGGTGAACACGGCGAGGTCGGCATCGCTCGCGAACCAGAGGGCGCTCTTTGTCCCCTCGGCGCTCTCGTGTGACTCGACCGTGAACGCGTCGGCCATGTAGACGTTGAACGGGAGCTGGATCGCACGGAGATGCGTCGCCGTCGTACCCGCAGTGTCGGATGCAGCGCGCGCCCGCTCGATGATTTCGGGGAGCGAAAGGTACTTTTCGTGATCTGTCGGCGTGCGGAATGCATCCCAGGTGGCGACGCCGTAGTGACGGATATCGCCAGCGGCGGCCCGCTCTTCGAGTCGGGTGAAGGTCGCTTCCAGGGTGTCGTAGACCGCTTCGGGGGAGTGCGCTTCGAGCTGTGTCTCGGGGTTGTGCACGTAGTAGAGGTCGATCGTGTCGAGTCCAAGATTCGACAGCGAGCGGTCGAGTTGATCGTCGACAAAGTCGGGCGCGAGGCAGTGCTGGCCGTGGACGAGGTCGTCGGTGTCGAGGATCCCGGTGTCGACGTATTCCTCGCGGACGTACCGCCCCGGATCGGCTGGCCGCTGGCCGTCGAAGGGGACGAACCCGCCCTTCGTCGCGACGAGGACTGCCTCGCGGTCGATGTCGGCCTCGGCCAGAGCCTGTCCCACGGCCCGCTCGCTGCGCTGACAGCGGTAGTTGATAGCGGTATCGAGGACGTTGATCCCCGATTCGAGCGCCTCGACGACAGCTTTCTGGTATGCCTCGTCCGTCTCGTCCGTGGGCTCCCCGAGGTACGTGCCGACGCCGATGCTGGAGACGACGCAGTCGGAAAACGCCCGGAAGTACGTCCGTGCGAAGTCGTCGGAGAACCGGTCGCGGTACGCCCAGGTCGCCTCGCGTGTCGCCATATCCCCCGTAGGCGCCGGCGGTGTAAAAACGGCCCTACCAGCATCTTTCGAGGCGGAAGCACGACACGAGCAGACCGGAGAGGAAGTTCCACTCTCCACGGGCGAACCCGTCATGGTGGGGTGGGTCAAAGGGCGCCAGTCATCGCTGCAAAGAGATTTTCTCTGAGCTGCGTTCGGGTCAGCCCTTCGCCGGGCCCGATCCCTTCCATGTGCTCGACGGGGACCTGTCCACCTCCCATCCGTGCGTGCCCGCCGGCACCGGCCGTTGGCACCTCGTCGGCGACAGCACGGAGTGTCTTGCCCATGTGGACGCGGTCGTCGCGCGAGCGCCCCGACAGATGGATGGTGTCGCCCTTATCCCCGAAGACCACGACAGCGGTCACGCCCGCCAGACGAAGGAGTTCGTCCGCAGCCTGCGGGATAGCGTCGACGTTCGAGACGGTGCCGACGTCGCTGACCGCGAAGGCGTTGCGGACCTCCCGGTCGGTGATCGCGGTTGCCTTCACCTCCAGCACCTCGGCGTCGACCTGCGGGTTTGCGATGCGATCCAGCAAGTCCCTGTCGACGCCCGGATAGAGGTACTCCGAGGCCCTGAAGTCGGCAGACGAGCAACCCTTTGTCAGCGATTTGGTATCGGACTGGATGCCGTAGAGCAGCCCTGTCGAGACGCGGGGTTCGAGAACCTTCTCGTTGTCCTCGATGGATCCCATCTCGTCGGGGTCGACCGGTTCCCACCCCAGCTCCTCGAAGTACTCGGCGAAGATGCTCGCACAGGCCCCGCTTTCAGTCCTGACGTCGGTGAAGTCGGAGCCGGTGCCGCCACCGGGATGATGATCCACGACTGCGACCGGATCGACTGACTCCGCTCCAGAGAAGCCGCGGGGCTCGTTGTGATCGACGAGCACTATCTCGTCCGGATCGATGTCCGCGCTCGATTCGATGTGGTTGAAATCCAGATCGAGAACCGTCTCGAACGCCCGGTTTTCCTGATGGCGTATCTCCCCCGTGTAGTACTCCTCAGTCTCGGTTCCGGCCGCTTCGGCCAGTGAACCGACCGCGAGGGCTGCCGACATCGCGTCAGGGTCGGGATTGGGGTGCATCAGCACGGCAACCTCGTCGTACGCAGAGAGCACAGTCGATAGCTTCTCCCCCTTTGTCCGCCGGAATCGGCGAACGAGCAGCCAGGCGAGAACCGCGAGGACGACGACCCCACCCGCGATCGCGCCAGCGAGGACCGGCTCCTCCAGGAGCGGCCGGATCCTATCGACCTGGAGGGCTGTGCCATCACCGGCTAGCATACGAGATACCGGTCGTTGCCGAGACAAAAATACGTTCCCCTCCCGGACTACAGACGGAAATACCGGTTACGTCCCCCGGTTTTGACGGTAGGATTCGATAGCACTCCGGTATCCCTCCCGGAACGTGGAATAAGCAAATTCGTAGCCCATGCCGCGAAGCCTGTCGTTCGAGCAGCGCTTGCTCGTCGAGAGCCGTCGACTGGCCGCTTCCGAGAGGTCACCCCCAGCCAGTCGCTCCTCGGCCGTCCGTTTCGGCGGGGCGTCGACGCCACACTGGTCGGCCAGCCAGTCCGCAAACGCCCACTTTTCGACCGGCTCGTCGTCGACGACCAGCACCACATCTCCGCGAGCACGACCCTCGGTCAGCAGAAACCGAACGGCGCCGGCGGCGTCGTCGCGGTGAACCATGTTCAGGTACCCCTCGGTGACGGGCCCCTCCACGTACCGGTCCAGCCGGTAGCGGCCGGGGCCGTACAGCCCGGCGAACCGTGCGACGGTTCCGTCCGTGCCGTACTCGCCGGGCCGTTCCAGCGCGACCCGCTCGGCCTCGGCGAGCATCTCGGTCTTGTCGGTCGTCGGCTGAACCGGTGTCTCCTCGTCGACCCAGTCGCCGTCGTGGTCGCCGTAGACGCCGGTACTCGACGTGTAGACGTACCGGTCGGGGGACGGCGAACGGGACCCGAAGTGGTCGATAGCCGTCCGCTGCCCCTCGACGTACACCTCGCGGGCCGCCGTTGCGTCCCGTCCGCCGGAACTCGCCGCGAAGATTACGACATCCACGTCCGGGACCGTCTCGAGCGCGCCCTGGTCTGTCACGTCGGCCTGAACGGCGTCGAATCCCGCGTCTTGGATTGCCGCGATCCCCTCGTCCGACCGGCGGACGCCGACGACCTCGTGGTCGGGCGAGAGCTGTCGGCCCAGTTCCAGCCCCACGTATCCGCAGCCGAGGATTGCGACCTGCATGGTTACCGCTTCTCCCCCTCGATGTAGGAGTGCAACAGCGCGTACTCGTCGAGTGACATCGGATGTCGGCCCTCGATCTTCTGCTGGATCTCCTTTGGCTCCATCTCGTCGTCGATCCCCGCCGCGACGGCCTCCACGTCGAGGACGGCCGCGGACATCCCCATCAGGAGGATATTGCGGGCCTCCGCGAGGATAGTCTCTGCGTCGGGTCTGTCGGAGTCGGTCCCGAGGATTGCAGCAGTGTCCTCGAGCGAAAGCTTCGGGGAGTCACTGTCGAGCAGAGCCTCGAGCGTCGACTCGTCGATGCCCGTCTCCCCGGCGACCGTCGACGTCTCAGCCGACTGGATGGTCGCTGCGAGGAGGTCGTCGTACGCCGCCCGCAGTTCGTCGCGCGTCGCCTCGCCTGCCGCCGGGAACTCGCCTTCGAGCATACCTCCCCTACGGGCGTGTGGATACAAGATAGTATCACCTCATACTGACGGCTATACCTTCGTGAGCATAGTCGACCCCACGGGGGTCGAAATCGCTCACAGGCTTATAGCCGTTAGTATCAGCGGCCGGGCTCGGGCCACCCGGGAGACTCCTCGACTGCCTTGCCGTCGACGTCGCCCACGCCCTGGGGGCCGGGCGGGACGGCGATGGCAACCTCCGTGCCGGTCCGAAACGAGAGACGCGTCGACCGCCCGAGCAACTCGCGGGCCCCGTCCCCGTCGACATCGAGCCGGACTGATCCGGCGTCGCGGACGTAGTGGAGCTGTGCGCCCGGCGAATCGGGAGTCCCACGGGGGACTCTGACCGCGAACCGGGCGTACTCGCCCGCCACCTCGACGCGCCAGAGGTTGACGGTCGCGTACCAGAACCCGGGCGACGGCGCGACCGGCATCCCGGAGGGGAGACGGCCGAGCGAGCGGCCAGCGAGGTCCTCGGCCGTTGCTTTCGTCGCGTTCGCCATCGTGTCGCCGATCCGGCTCGCTATTTCGTCTCTGACTGCGGCCCGGAACTCTGTGGCGGTTCCGTCGACGGTCGGTTCCAGCGGGCGGGCCTTCTCCGAGTTGATCGCCTGCTCGATGTCCCGTTCGAGACGGAGTGCGAGCAGGTCACGGTCCCCTTCCGAGAGCTGTCCGGGCCAGCGCTCGACTGCGGCGGTGTGTATCGCCTCTGCCGCCGAGCCGTTGGTCACGGCGAGTGCACGCGCTCCGGGGGTCTTCCATTGCGACATCGCGGTTCGAACAGTTGCCCTGCGGCTCGCGCCGGTTCCGAGATCGAAGTCTGCAAGGGTCGAGCGGGCCACGCGGGCTCCCGTGTCTGTGCCGCTTTTGACCTGGCGTTCGAGTCGATCCCGGTCGACGTCGTCCGGGACATCGCCCTCGTTCCGTTCGATTGTGTGGAGCACCTGGGCACCCGTTCGGAGTCGCGTCGTGTCGGGACCCAGGAGCGTACCGACGATGGCGTCCGCGATATCGCCGTACGGGAGCGTCAGCACGTTCCAGTTCTTGACTACGAGCGGGTGTTCCCGGGTTCCGCGCTCGATTGCGGGGATCGTATCGTGGCTGACGGCATCCCGGATGAGGTAGGCCGGCTCCGCGTCGATCTGCATCCCCAACCCGCCGAGCGCACCCGGCGAGTCACGTTGATTGCGGTGCTCGTACCCAGCTTGCAGACGCTCGATCGGGCCGGCAGGCCCGTCCCCGCCTGACTCCGCAAGCCGGTCTCGAAGGGTAGCCGTGCCCTCCGATCGCTCCTGTGCCCGTCTGTCGAGCGCTCCGATTACTTCATCGACGTACGCGGTCCGGGCGGCGACTCGCGCTCGCTGTGGGACATCCGGGTAGGTATCGGGGACGTCGACGAGGTCGTCTCTGCGCTCGCGGAGTATCGAGGCGAGAGCAGCCGGTGGATTCGAGTGATACGTCGCGAGGTTTCCGCGGGTGGTCGTCGTCGAGATGTTCCTGACGCGTTCGCGCAACCCGGCGAGATCCGTGTACACCCAGCTGTCGAGCCCGCCCGGTCGCTGGCCGTGGACGACTGCAGTCTCGGAGACGTCCTTGCCATCTGTTGCCCGCTTTGCCAGCCGATCGATTCCGCCCCGTTCGGTGACGACCCGGCCTTTGGCCAGCCCGTGGATGTCGGCGAGGTTCGTCCCGTCGAAGCGGCCGCCCCGCTCGTGGACCGACGCTATCGGCCGCGCGGGCGCCGGCCCGAGGCTATGGTTGCCCCGCAGCGTGAAGGTGACCGCCGTTCGCTCGATCGACTCGCTCCGGGTCGTCTTCGTTCCACCCTCCGGCCCCTCCCACCAGTGCGTCGTCGTGTGTTCACGGACGACCGTCCGACCCCAGACGTCGAGGACGTGATTTCCGATTCCCGGGGCAGGATGGGGCGGTCCGGGTTCGCGCTCTCGGACAGTCGTGGTCGTGTGTGTACTGGAATCGACGTGTCCCCATCCGGGATCGGGGGGCTCTGCAGGCCGGATCTGACGGGTTCCAAGATCCCGGACGCGCTGGTGGACTGTGACCCTCGCGCTGTAACTGTGCCGGAGGATGCGCTCGAGTCGGGCGTGTGTGGACAGGAATGCCTCGTCAGCGGTGTCGTTGACTCCGATCGTGACCTGCTCCCCCGGGCTCACCGGCGGATCGACGTCACCGGATGACTCCAGTACGTCAGATGGAGGGGGTGTCAGGCCGATCCCTTCGTGGACATCGAGCAGGTGGTCCGTGATAGGAAAGTCCGTGCCCGCGAGTAGATCGGTCAGGCCAGCGTGGGCCGTCGCGCGCCCGAGTACGTGACGGCCTGCCGGATCGCTGTGGCCGAACACGTCACGCTGGAGTGAGAGGACGGCACTGTTCGTAAAGAGCGCGACGTGCCTGTTTGCGAGTACGTTCTCGATAGGTGCACCCCCGTACTGGGCATATCCCCGGGCCCAGACGACCGGGTAGAGGCGGGCAGTTAGCCGGCGACCGAGCCCCGGATTGAGTGGCCCGGCTTCGAGGCGCTTCTCGAAGAGCTGTACCCTGTCGTGGACGGCGAGAACCGGCATTGAAACGACGAGTGTCGGGGATTCGGTTCGACTTCCGAGGGGGCGGCCGTTGCGCGAGGCCGACAGGGTCACATTTCTCAGCCTGACCCGGAGTGACGCCCCATTCTCGCCGGCGCGGTCGATCTGGACCCGGCGCTTGGCCGTGCGCAGATCTGCAGGGTTCTCGATCGGCGGAAGCGACGCGCGGACGTCGACCCCGTGTCGCCGCTCCGAGATCCGCTGGAGGTTGGCCCGGGAGCGGAGGTAGATCCGAACCCGGAGGGCGTCACGGAACGGCTGTGAGCTGTTCAGCACGTTTCCGTACTCGGTGGTCGCCGGCACCGTCACCGGCTCCCCTGCTGCGCCGTGGGCCGCCGTCATCGCGGCGTCGCGGAGCGCACTCTGAGACTCGGCTTCGACGCGGTCCATCGCGCGTTCGACGGCTGGTTCGGAAACAGCCGGACTCCCCAGCGATCCGACGAGTGTCCCCGTTCCGACTAGAAGCACCACGCCGATGAGCGCAAAGGGGACGCGCGTCACGATTCCCACCGCCTGAGTGTGATCCTGGCCGTATCGACGCGCAGTGTCGCTGCCGCCTCCTCCGGTGTCTTGAACCTGGCTCGCATGTCGGCGGCAAACCGGTCAGTCAGCTCACCGATTAGCCGTCGGCGTGCGAGCGAGACGTTGCCCCGCGACAGCGCCCCAGCCACGGAAACGTTCGTCGCATCTGCGAGCGTCCGGAACCGGCTCGACGCGACAACCCGCGCCGGCGAGACGCGGTTCGAGGGGAGCGTCGCACGGCCCCCCGGCAGCAGGGCGTCGACGGTCCCACGAGCCGCGACCGAGGCGCTGTCACGAAAGCTGTCCGTGTTCGGCCGGGTCCGCGCTTGTCCCCCAGTCGAGGGGCTCGGAACGGGGACGGTGAGCGTCGCGACGGTCACGTCCCGCCGAGGGGGCGGAGCCGGCCCGATCCGCACCGCCCCTCCGACTGGGCTGCCGCGATAGGGCGTCCAGCGGACGACGACCTGTGTCCGGTTGTCCGGCCCGAGAGCACGGCTTGCCACCTTCCGGATTCGTTCGAGGAAGGCATCGTGTTCAAAAGCGAGCGGGCGGCCGTCGATCGTCGCGTTCGCGACTGCCCCGCGAGCCAGAAGCGAGGCGACGGTCCCGTGGGAACGCCGGTCGGAGCCACGGATCTGGTACTCGATATCTGCCGTGACGGAACCCAGGACGTTCGCCCGATCGTCGACCGTGACTGCCCTCGGCTCCGGATCCGGGACGAGCGCCAGGGTGGTGACAGACGCTGAGACCAGCAACAGGAACACCGTGACGTCGACGGCGGTGCTGATCCCTCTCATCGCCAGATCACCACCCGGAGCGTCCCCGCACTGAGTTTAGAAGGGCCGACACGGACGCTGACCCGTCGCTCCGCTGCCAGGCCGTCACCGGGCGGGTCGGGGCCGCGCTGCCAGTATCCCTCGCGCGTACGTAGCGTCAGGTTCACCCGCCAGCCGTCGGGTGCCGCCGCAATCGCCCGGTCGAGTCTGCTGGGGACAATTACGCCGGCAACTCGGAGCTTGTCGTGAACGCTGTCGAGTGTCGTCCGGGCCGTCTCGCGGTTCTGCTCGCCGGGGAGCCTCCGATCGAGTACGTCTGCGTAGGTGACGAGGCCGGCGCTGATCGCGAGCACAGCAGCCAGCGCGACGACGGGCTCGAACTGCCCTCTATCCGACGAGCGTCGCACTCACCTCACCCCATCTGACGCGCCGGATGATCAGTCGTCTCGGACCATCTCTGAACCCGCGATCGCGATACTGTGCCCGTTCGATCGCCTCGCGGAACGCGCTACGGTCACCAAAGGCCTCCCGGGGCGGCGTTCCGGTCAGTACGGCACGGAGGGTACCGCCGCGAACTGGCGTCACGGGGCCGTACTCGAAGCGGGCATGTGCCCGTCCCCCATCCGTCCGGAGAGCGAGCGTGTGTGGCCCGAGGCGGATATCGCCGGCCGGCACCTCCACTTCCTCGCGTGCGCTGAACTCGCTGGCCGCGACTGTATCGACGGCGTCGGCGACGGAGGGAGCCGCGGCGGGGCTGGCAGTCGGGAACGACAGGGCTGTCCCGGCGACAGCGAGGCTGACAGCCCCGAGGCCGACCCAGACGTACAGCGTATCGAGTGGTGCGTCGAACACGGAGGATCTGGTCGCCCGTTCCGGTATAAATCTCAGGCCACTCCCGCGACCAGGAGATACGAGGCGAGGTAGACGACAGTCGCACAGACGAGCGCACGGCCCACGCGGTGGCCGACCAGCGGGCGGTCGAATCCGCGCGCGAGGCTCGTCGCGAGAGCCGATAACACGACCGCGAAGGCCAGGACGTACCCGCCAACAGCCACACCGAGCCACGGGAGCGACTGCCCGCCACCCGGAAGCGTCGAACCGCTCGCGATCCCGTCGGCGAGCGCAACGGTCGCACCGGCGACCATCGGCCCGAACAGTGCTCCAGTTCCGTGGAGCGTCCCGAGGACACTCTCGAGATCCTGGCGCGAGTCCCGCTCGATGCGATGTAACTCGTCGACGTGGTCTGCGAGCGCGAGTAGCGCTGCCCCTGCAGGCGCCCCCTCCTGTGCTGCCAGCCCGAGAACAGCCATGCTTCCGCGGGCGCGCGGACTGGGGAGATCCGAGAGCGCCCCGTAGTCGCCGAGAAACGCCTCGGTGACGCCGACGCTCAGCTGTCGCTGTCTGGTTACGGCGCGGTCGAGGACGTCGCCCATCGCGCCGTCCACGTCGGCTGCGGCCGCTTCGATGGCCGATTCGACGGCGACGCCGTTTGCGACGCGCCGGCCGACCAGCGCAAGCGCGTCGGTCAGCCCCGCCTCCAGTTCCCGGATCCGGCCGTAGACTGCGACGACTGGCCGGAAGTGCAGCCACAGCACGGTCCCGGATCCGATTCCGACTGCCGCGAACGGGCCGGCCCACGACGGCAGGCATGCAGCGGCGGCGATCCACGCAACCACGCCAG
The DNA here is from genome assembly GCA_036626435.1 of Haloarculaceae archaeon. Taxonomy (GTDB): domain Archaea; phylum Halobacteriota; class Halobacteria; order Halobacteriales; family Haloarculaceae; genus SW-9-67-25. The sequence goes on from JAZKRS010000008.1 coordinate 42,286, forward strand.
CGGCGAGGCCGATCCCGAGCACGACCGCTGTCCTGTCCGGGACGTCCGGGTGTGAGCGGTCGACGTGTGGCGGCGGAAAGGCAACTGGTCTGCGGACCACCAGCCATATCGAAGCACCGACGATTCCAAGCGGGAGCAACAGGTCATAGACCACGATCACCGTCAACGTCGTCACGCCGACGCCTGCGGCACTTGCAGCCGGCAGCAAGGCGACGAGGGCCGTCGGGAGTAGGACGCCGAATGCGTAGAGTGCCGTCACCGGACGGTTGATTCGCGTCGCGAACGACCGCATCTGTGAGCGGGTTCCCTCCAGCACGACCGACAGCGCGCGCTCCAGCGTCCGCTCTCGGTCGTGACCATCCATCTCGCCAGCCGCGGAGACGAGTTCCAGCGCGCGTCCGAGGCCCGGGTACCACTCCTCCCACTCTCTGGCGAAGGTCTCCAGCGCATCCGCCCCTGTCGCCCTGGCGCGCCAGACGTGTCCTGCCATACTCCCGGTGAGTGGCCCGTCGCCGGACTCCGCCGCGAACGCAGCCGCGCGCTCCGGTGACGGCGAGAGGCGCATACTCAGCACCGCTCGTGCCACGAGGTCCGGGGCGCTCCCGAGCGCTCGCGTCCGGCGAGCCAGAGCGAGTGTCCGGGGGGCGACGTGGACGACGTGCACTGCGAGGAGCACGAGAGCGATCGCTGCGAGCAGCCCCGCGTATCCGAGGTCCAGGGCACCCCAGAGGAGGAGTGTGATCGATGCACCGATCATCCCGAGGCCGTAGCCAGCGCGGACGACTACCTCCGGTTCGATTCCCGCACCAAGAAAGTCGAGCGCGCGCTCCAGGCCGTCGCTCGCGGAAGCGCTCCAGGGATAGGGCCGAGCCAGCGCACGCAGAGACGCTTCGAGCCAGTCTGATGCTCGACACCCCCTCATTCCTGTCCGGTGTGTCCACCTGCAGCCCGCTCGCCGATGCGGGACTGTCTGTTGGAAAGTACCTCCCGCACGTCGGCGTACATCTCCCCGGGCGCGGCCAGCGCAGCCACGAGACGGCTGTTCCCGCGCTCGACGCGCCCGGTCGCTTCGAGCGGCCCGTCGGGTCGGCCGTAGAGGCGCTCGAACGTGGGGTTCTCACCGCCAACCACCTCCTCGATGGTCCGGACGCGGCGGGGTTGTGGTTCCGACTTCGCCACCTCCAGCGTGACGACGAGGTCAGTGACGCCGAACGACGTGGGCGGCACGCCGAGGTCGGAGACCACCCGTTCGTAGGTGGCCTCGGCGCCGTCGCCGTGGATGGTCCCGAGGATGGCCTCACTGTTGGCCCCGACGCGCATCGCCTCGTAGAGTGCACGCGCCTCCTCGCCGCGGACTTCGCCGAGGACCAGCGCGCCGTTTCCGAGTCTGAGTGCGGTCCGGAGTGCTTCGACCGGGGCAATCTCCGCCCGCTGTTCGCTGGTTCTGAGCGCCTGGACGTCCCGGCCGGCGTTCTGGAGTGGGTCGACCGGGAGTTCCGGCGTATCCTCGATGACGACCGTCCGGATGGGGGGCGGAATTTCCCACAAAAGCGCGCCGAGCAGCGTCGTCTTTCCCGCACCGCGGGGGCCTGCGACGAGCAGACTCCGCCCCCGCTCGACAGCGAGGGACAGCAGCGCCGCGGCGTCGGCCGTGAGCGTGTGGTTGGCGACGAGGTCCTGAATCGTCCAGACGTCGCGGTCGTGGGCGCGAAAGGCAAAGGCCGTGCCGTCACTCGCCGGCTCGGTGACGCCGGCCACCCGGACGCGTCTGTCGCCGACGGTCACCGACGCGTCGAGTGTGGGCTCCGCCCGGGAGAATCCCCGACCGCTCTCGTGGCGAAACCGTGACGCGAGCGCTGCCACCCCACCCTCTGTCAGGCGGACATTCGTCGGGACGACTCCGTCGTCGACCCGCACTCTGACGGGGTTGTCCGGCGCTGGCGCCGTGACGAATACGTCCGAGACAGCCGGATCCGCGAACAGGTCTTCGAGCAGGCCGTATCCGCGAGTGTGCTTGTCCAGCACCCGAGAGAGGCGCTGTATCGACGTACCGTCTCGTGCTACCGCACGGACGGCCCGACCCGGTGCTCGATCACCGCCGGAGACACGCCCCGCCGCCAGCTGCTCGTAGGCGGCCGCGACCGTCTCAGCTTCCCGGTCCGTGAGAGTGTGCTCGAGCGGTTCGAGGACGTAGCGGCCCCGACTGTCTCCGGTCGCGTACCGGCGGACTGTCCCGCCAGTATCGAGATCCGTTGTTTCGACCAGGCGTGCGCCTCCGGGGCAGGCTGTGTCGACGCGCCAGTCACTCACGAGGAGGCCGGTCTCCGGCGCGAGTGCGGACCCGTACCCGCGCGCAAGGTCCGCGAGTTCGGCGAGGCCAACCTCGGCAGCGATATCCGATACTGCGCCTGCGCGCCCGGTCGCCTCCCGGGCGGCGGCAAGCGGGTCACGGAGGGCGCGCTCTGCGAGTCGCTCGTCGCGGCCCCGCACCATCTCGACGAACCGGCCCGCAGCGACCAGCAACCCGGCGGCCGCTCCGACGTACCTGTACTCGAAGCCGAAAGCATGGACAACGACGGCGCTGGCGTCGCGCTCGGCCAGCACATCGATAGCGGTCGTCCGACAGCCGGGGCTACTCTCGAGTTCGCCGCCGCCCTCACAGTCCGAGGCGTCGATTCGGAGCACGTCACTCTCGAAGTTCGGCTCGCAGCTACAGCCAGCGTCATCCGGCCCTCCCGACAGCTGGTCGGGGAGAGCCGAGCCCAGCGAGATCATGGGCCAGGCTGGCCCTGTCATCCGACTTAAATTCGGGGCGACGGGCCAGGACGACCGGCTCCCCGTCGCGCCGGGTCAGTTCGAGGACGATCCGGCGGCTGCCGCCGCCCTGGATCGTCAGACCGGTTCCGGGACCGGAGAGAGGAACCGACAGCCTGCGGGTCACACGCCGCCCGCCCTGGACGCGCCAGGTGACCGTGGTGTGATCCGATGCACCCGGTCTGGCTGCTGATCCCGGGATGGAGAGGTAGTCCAGGCTGGCACTCCCCCAGGACGGCCCGGGCATGTGGAGCGTGACCGTCCTGCGCGCGCCGGGAACCCCGGGCGGGGATGGGTCGTTTCGCTTCTGTAATCGCTCTGCCGTCCTCGCCAGCCCCTCGATTTCCGCCCCGACCCTGGCCTCGGCGTTGTCGACGCGGGCAGCGTCGACAGCGGGCATCGACGCCCCAAGCAGCGCAGCTGCGAGCGCGACCGCGACGACGACGCGGAGCATCAGATCAGATCCCGGATCCGGGCGAGCAACCCATCCGCCGTATCACGGTCCTCGTCGTCCAGGTAGGGGTGTCCGCCGTCCGTCTCCGCACCGACAGGGGCTCTCGACAGCCTGTCCTGCTGTGGCTTCTGGTTCGCGTTCTCACTCAGCTCCTCCAGCCGGGAGCGACCCCTTCCGGCGCTCGATGACGAATTATCGTCCTGATCCATCTCGTCCACGGGACGGTCACACCGCTCGCATCGTTGGACTCGCGTATTCTGGTCGGTACTGGTGTCTGGAGTGTCACCAGCAGTGGCGATCTGGTGTGCAGTCTCGGCTTTCGCGAGTGCTTTGTCCGCGCGCTGTTCGACCTCGTCGTTGACGGACCGGACGTTGCCGACGTACCCCCGCAACGCCTGCGTCGCGGCCTCCAGTTCCGCGACGCGGTCAGTCAACTCCTCGATATCGGCTTCGAGATCGGTGACCCGGTCGGCAGTCGCGGCCCCCTCGGTGAGCGCCGAACAGTCGTGGTCACCGTCGGTCAGCGCCCGTTCGACCGCAGCCAGTCGGTCCTCGAAGGTCTCGTCCATGTGGCCGCCTGGCCGGGCCTTCCTACTTGAAGATACGGGTCGAGCCAAACGTTAATTATCGAGTCTGTCCACGTATTCGCTATGAAAGTCGTCCTGATTGGTGTCGGTCAAGCCGGCGGGAAGGTGGCGCAGTCGATCGTGGAGTTCGACTACGAGATGGGCTTCGAGGCCATCCAGGACGCGTTCGCAGTCAACACCGCGGCATCCGACCTCCAGGCTCTCGACCTCGACTCGATGCTCATCGGTCAGGACCGCGTCAAAGGCCACGGCGTCGGGGGCGACAACGAGCTGGGCGCCGAGATAATGCAGGAGGAGGCAACCGAGGTCCTGGACCAGCTCGGCGAACGCATACACTCGGAGGTGGAAGCAGTCATGATCGTCGCGGGCCTGGGCGGTGGCACCGGAAGCGGCGGCGCACCCGCACTCTCGAAGGAACTGCGCCGGATATACGATATTCCCATCTACGTCCTCGGCATCCTCCCCGGACGCGACGAAGGCTCGATCTACCAGACCAACGCCGGGCGCTCGCTGAAGACGGTCGCCCGCGAATCAGACGCTACCCTCCTCATCGACAACGACGCCTGGCGCGAATCCGGCGAGAGCGTCGAGGAAGGCTACGAGTCCATCAACGAGCAGATCTCACAGCGCGTCGGCCTCCTGCTCGCGTCGGGTGAGATCGTCGACGGGGTCGCAGAAAGTGTCGTCGACTCCTCAGAGATCATCAACACGCTCCGGGGCAGCGGGATCGCAAGTCTCGGCTACGCGACGGCCAAAGCGAGCGTGGACGCTGGCGAGAACGTCAACACGATCACGAGCATCACGCGAAGCGCTCTTCTGACGGGTATGAGTCTCCCGGACGCCGTCGATGCGGAAGCCGCGTTGCTGGTCATCGCGGGGAACCCCGACCGCATCTCCCGGAAAGGAGTCGAGCGCGCTCGCAAGTGGGTCGAGGAGGAGACCGGGTCCCTGCAGGTTCGCGGCGGCGACTTCCCGATCGACACCGAGCGCCTGGGTGCGCTCGTGTTGCTCGGCGGCGTCGAGCGGTCCCGGCGCGTCGAGGAATTCATGCAGCGGGCCCGTGAGGCACGATCCGAGCGGGAACAGCGCGACCCCGCGGAAACCTTCCAGAGCGAGGAGCTCGAGGACCTGTACTGATCAGTTCGCGACCAGACTCGATCCGTCGAACTCCGTCCGGGCAACCTCCAGATCCATCAGATCCAGAATCGTGGGGGTGATGTCGTAGAGATCGGCGTCGTTGATGCGGACGTCTGGGTCGTCGACGAACAGGCAGGCGTTGTCGAAGCTGTGCATCCCGTTGCGCGGCCCGGTGTCGAACACCTCGTTGCCCCCCTTGAATCCGGCCTTGAGGTCGAACCCGTGGTTCGGGATCACGGTCAGGTCGGGCGCAATGTCGTCGTGATCGCCCCGGAATGCGGACTCCTTGGTCTCGATGCGGTCAGCGACCGGCGTCCCGTCCGGCCCTTCCAGCTGTTCGAGGCTCTCGCGCAGCTCCGCACGGACCTCCTCGTACTCTTCCTCCGGGACGCTCCCGTTCGGTTCCCGCCCTTCCAGGTTGAGGTAGAAGCGGCCAGGGATGAGCGAATACGCGCGCGTGTCGTCGCTAATATCGCCGAGTTCGTCGTGATCGTCGTTCTCGTAGTCGAGCCAGCCCCCCAATCGGAGCCACTCGTTGAGGTGGACCTCGTACTCGAGGCTGGTAAAGCCGTGATCCGAGGCGACGAGCGTGGTCACGTCGTCGGCGAGCAGGTCCCGGAGTTCCCCGAGGTATCGGTCGACCTTCTGGTAGAACTCCAGGAACTCCTCCCTGTACTCGCCGTCCTGCGCGTAGTGTTTGAACAGGAAGTGGTTCACGCGGTCGGTCGTCATGAAGACGCCGAAAAAGAGGTCCCAGTCGTCCTGTTCGATGTAGTGGCGAAACGCCTCGTAGCGCGCGTCGAGCGTCTCGTGGGCGTCCTCGATAAAGTCGGACTTGTCCTCGTCGTGGCCCAGCTTCGCGTTGACGTCGATCTTGTAGTCGATGCCGTCGAGGTACGTGCGTATCTCCTCCGGCGTCGCGGCGCGGTCGACGCCGGGCGAGAGGAAGCCCGAGACCATCCGCTGGACGTTCTCCTGGGGCGGAAAGGAGACGGGGACGTTCATGACTGTCGCCTGGCGCTGTGCGCTCTGGACGCGGTCCCAGACGCGGGTCGCCTGGACGTCCTGGCCCATGGGGACGTAGGTCTCGTAGGATCCAGTCTCGCGGTCCTGGAACCCGTAGACTCCGGTCTGACCGGGATTGACCCCGGTCGTCAGCGAGGGCCAGCAGGCGCTCGACTCCGGCGGTACGATGCTGTCGATTGCCCCGCCGCTCCCCTCCTCTTCGATGACCGTGAGGTTCTCGAACTCGTCACGGTTCTCGGCAATCAGACTGTATGGGACCCCGTCGATGCCAAAAAAAGCAACGCGGGGCTTCCCGTCGCCACGTAGCCTGTCGAACAGACCCATGGGGCGGTGTACTGCTGTGGGACACAAGAAGCTTCTTAATGCTCCGACAGCGGCCTCTCGCTGGACTCTCCGCTCTCCGCCTCGGGGTCGAAGTTCTCGGGCACGACTGTCGGGTGATCTATGCCCATCGTGGCGGTCTCTGTCACAGCCATCACAGTTTTAGCTACGTCGCGGAGACACAAGTAATTACCCATGCTCATAATTCATCGGCACTGCCGGCGGTATTATCCTCGGGAATACCGTCAGCGAGTGTCGGCCAGCGGGACAGTCACGTCCGACTGGATCCAGCCCGCGGTGGCCTTCCGGTCGAAGATGAGCAGGCCGTCCGCGAAGTCGATAGTTCTGTACCGGCCGGTGTGGTCGTCGCCAGTCGTGCTTGGAGGGGTGGTGTCGTCGTGCATCGTCTGTCACGCCACGGGGTTCGTGGGCGTGTTTTATTACGGGCTGGAGGGGCGTATAAACACCAGACAGTAAAGCCGAGTTCGCGTCATTTCACCACGATTTGAGTCGTTTTATTCGCCGACGGTATAGCCGTCAGTATCACTCCTGGCCGATCATCCGTTCTTCGTCTTCCCAGTAGTCCTTGCGGATCTCGTACTTCTGGACCTTGCCGGTCGCAGTCTCGGGGAGGTCGTCCCAGAATTCGACGCTGGTCGGCGCCTTGTAGTTGGCCAGTCTCTCCTTGACGAACTCGATTATCCCCTCCTCGGTCGGGTCAGCGTCCGACTGGGGGACGACGATAGCCTTGGGTGTCTCGCCCCACTTCTGGCTCGGGACGGGCACCACAGCAGCTTTCAGAACGCCGGGGTGATCGTAGAGGACGTCCTCGAGTTCGATGGTGGAGATGTTCTCACCGCCGGAGATGATGATGTCCTTCTTGCGGTCCTGGATGGCGATCATCCCGTCCTCGTCGATCGTCGCGAGGTCGCCCGTGTGGAAGTAACCCTCGATGCGGTCGCTGAATGCTTCCTCAGTGATCTCGGGCTTGTTGAGATAGCGGTCCATAACCTGGTTGCCCCGAACCGCGATCTCGCCGAGCGTCTCCCCGTCGCGTGGGACGTCCTCGCCGTCCTCGTCGACGACACGGAGATCCGTACACAGCGTCTCCGCGCCCTGCTTGATTTTTAGCGACCGCCCGCGCTCTGCGAGCCGGCGCGGGGAGTTGCTCGTGGTGATGATCGGTGCCGTCTCGGTCAGCCCGTAGATGTGGATGATACGCCAGCCGAAGTCGTCCTCGACGGTCTCGATGGTCGCCGTCGCAGGCGCGCTGCCAGCGGTGGCGATGCGGAGGTCGCGGTCGCCCAGCGTGACGACGTCGCCGTCGTTGTCCTGGTAGTGCTGGATGAGCGCGTTCAGCACCGTCGGCGCGCCACACATGAAGGAGATGTCGTACTCGCGGACGCGGCGGAAGCAGTCGGCGGCGTCGAAGGTCCGCTGGCAGACGTGGGTGCCGCCGGTGCCGGTGATTGCGTAGGTGTGCCCCCAGCCGTTGCAGTGGAACATCGGCAGCGTCCAGAGGTAGTTGTCGTCGTCGCGGATCTCCATGTGCTGGTTGAGCACCAGCGCGTGCCAGTGTTCGGTCCGGTGTGTCCGGACGACACCCTTGGGGTCGCCCGTGGTGCCCGACGTGTAGTTGATGCTGGCGTCGTCGTCCTCAGAGATGTCCGGACGCTCGGGTTCGTCTGTCGGCTGGTCGCCGAGGACCGCCTCGTAGTCGTCCCAGTCGCCCTCGATCTGATCCGCCTCGTAGCCGATGAAGTGCTCGGCTGGGACACCGTCCCGGACGGGCTCTATCTTGTCTGCGTAATCGTAATCCGCGATGACGAGGTCAGCGTCACAGTCGTTGAGGATGTATTCGAACTCGCCGGGCTTGAGCCGGTAGTTCATCGGGACGAACACCGCACCGAGCTTGTTCGTCGCGTACAGCGTCTCGATGAAGTAGTGCGTGTTCGGCGAAAGCAACGCGACCTTGTCCCCCGTGTCGATCCCCCGCTCGGCGAGCGCGTGGGCGAGCTGGTTGACCCGCTCGTTGACCTCCTCGTAGGTGTACTCCGTGCCGTCGTGGGCAATGACCCCCGTCACGTCGTCGTAGATGTCTACGGCTCTGTCGAGGAAATCCAGTGTGAGCATCTCTTCTTTCATACGTACATTAGAATGTTTCCCCAGCCCCCCACAAATTTCTTGCTCACTCGCCGGGCCACTCGTCCGGGTCCAGCGGGTCGCCGTCGAGGAACGCCTCGATCCCCTCGTGGGCGTCCCTCGTCGTGCAGACGGCGGCGAACTGCTCGTTCGAGAAGTCGAGCGCCTCGTGGTAGCCCATGTCCTCCATCTCGTAGAAGGCCCGCTTGCCCATCTGGACGCCGCGGGGGCTCTTCGAGGCGATCGTCTCTGCGAGGTCCATCGCGGCCGCCCGGTGCTCGCCCTCGGGGACGACGCGGTTGACGATCCCCCACTCCAGGGCTGTTTCGGCGTCGATCAGCTCCCCCGTGAGGAGCATCTCGAGTGCACGCTTGCGGGTGACCGACTCCCGCAGGGGGACAGAGGGCCCCATACAGAAGAGGCCGACCTTCGGTGCCGTCGCGCCGAACTGCGTTCCCTCGGCGGCCACCGCGAGGTCACAGGCCGACACGAGGCCGAGGCCGTTCGCCGCCGCGTGGCCGTGGGCTGCGGCGATGACGGGCGTCCCCATCTCTGCGATCGTGTGAAACGGCTCCTCCATCCGCTCGACCCACGTCTCGAACTCGGATGCGTCGTCGTAGTCACCGTGTTCCGTGAGGTCGATGCCCGCCGAGAAGGCGTCGCCGGCCCCGGTGACGACGATGGCCCGAACATCGGGGTCGGCCTCCAGTTCGCCCAGGGCGTCGTCGAGTTCCCGCGCCAACTGCGTCGAGAACGTGTTCAGCCGCTCCGGGCGATCCAGTCTGATGACCGCGACGTGTCCCTCCCGTTCGGTGACGACGGCCGAGTCGGCATCGGCCTCGGTCGTTTCGGTTCCCATATTCTCAGCGACTGCCCCGACGACCAAAAGTGTCACTCTCAGGGCGGTACCACGCCACACACAGAACCCTTAAGCCGACTTGCGCCCACCTGTCGTGCATGTACGACGATGACGAGCTGAGCGAGATACGGGAGACTCGCGAGGAGTGGGAAGAGGAGACACTCAACCCGGTACTCGACAACTACGGCGAGCGCCAGGACCGGTTCGCCACCATCTCGAATCTCGAGGTCGACCGGCTGTACACGCCGGAAGATGTCGCGGACCTGGACTACGAGGAGGACCTCGGCTTCCCCGGAGAGCCCCCCTTCACCCGCGGCCCGTACCCGACGATGCACCGCGGGCGCACGTGGACAATGCGCCAGTTCGCCGGCTTCGGGACCGCCGAGGAGACCAACGAGCGCTTTCACTATCTCATCGAGAACGGCCAGACAGGCCTCTCGACTGCCTTCGACATGCCCTCGCTGATGGGTATCGACTCCGACGACCCGATGAGTGACGGCGAGGTCGGCAAGGAGGGCGTCGCCGTCGACACGCTCCGGGACATGGAGATCCTCTTCGACGGCATCGACGTCGGCGAGGTCTCGACCTCGTTTACGATCAACCCCAGCGCCCCGGTCATCTACGCGATGTACATCGCCCTGGCCGACCAGCAGGGCGTCGACCGCGCGCAGCTCCGCGGGACGCTCCAGAACGACATGTTCAAGGAGTTCATCGCACAGAAGGAGTGGGTCATCCCACCCGAACCCTCGCTGAAGCTCGTCACCGACGTCATCGAGTACTCCGTCGAGAACACGCCGAAGTTCAATCCGGTCTCCATCTCGGGGTACCACATCCGCGAGGCCGGCTCGACGGCGATCCAGGAACTCGCCTTTACCCTCGCGGACGGCTTTGCCTACGTCGAGGACTGCCTCGACCGCGGGATGGACATCGACGACTTCGCCCCCACGCTCTCCTTTTTCTTCAACTCACACAACTCCATCTTCGAGGAGATCGCGAAGTTCCGGGCCGGCCGGCGCATCTGGGCCCGCCAGATGGACGAGTGGTACGACGCCGAGGACGATGCGAGTCGCATCCTGAAGTTCCACACCCAGACTGCCGGGCAGTCACTGACCGCCCAGCAGCCCCTGAACAACATCGTCCGCGTGACGATACAGGCCCTCGCGGCGGTACTCGGTGGCACCCAGAGCCTCCACACCAACAGCTACGACGAGGCGCTGGCCCTCCCCAGCGAGGAGGCGGTCCGGATCGCCCTGCGGACACAGCAGATCATCGCCGAGGAGTCCGGCGCCGCGGACATCATGGACCCGCTGGGCGGCGCCTTCGCCGTCGAGTCACTCACCGACGAGGTCGAGGAGAAGACGATGGCCTACCTGGAGGAGATCCGCGAGATGGGCGACGGCTCGATGCGCGACGGCGTCCTCGAGGGGATCGAGCAGGGGTACTTCCAGCGCGAGATACAGGACTCGGCCTACGAGTACCAGGAGCGCGTCGAGAACGAGGAGGAGGTCGTCGTCGGCGTCAACAAGTACACGATCGAGGAGGATACCGACCCGGATCTCCTGACGGTCGACAAGACCGTCCAGAAGCGCCAGCGCGACCGGCTGACCGAGGTCAAGGAGGAGCGCGACGACGAGGAAGTCGAGGCCGCGCTGCAGCAACTCGCCGAGGCCTCGCGCAACGACGAAAACGTCATACCCGCGATGGTCGAGGCCGTCAAAACCTACGCGTCGATGGGCGAGATCATGCAGGTCTTCCAGAGCCAGTACGGCGCCTACCGCGAGACTGTCAACGTGGCCTGACCGCTGCTATCATATATCTAATAAAAGCAAAAAACATTATCCATTATTACGGACAACTGCTATCTGCGATGGAGAAACCACTGCTAGTTACGGATTTTCTGGACCGGGCGCGGAAGTACTACGGGGACTACGAGGCCGTCGTCGCAACGACAGGCGAGCGGTACACCTACGACGAACTCGCAGAGCGGGCCGACCGCTTCTCCGCGGCGCTCCAGGAGCGGGGCATCGAGAAAGGCGACCGGGTGGGAGTGCTGGACCCCAACACCCACTACCAGCTCGAAGCGGCGTACGGGTCGATGCAGGTCGGCGCGGTCCACACGCCGCTGAACTACCGGCTCATCCCCGAGGACTACGAGTACATCCTCGCCGACGCGGGCGTCGACGCCATCTACGCCGACTACGAGTACGCAGAGAAGATAGAGCAGGTCCGCGACGACGTCCCCACCGAGACGTTCATCACGAACGACGCCGACGCCGTCGACGGCGACTGGGAGTCCTTCGAGGCGGTTCTCGAAGGCGCCGGGACCGACTACGACCGCCCGGAGATGGCAGAAGACGAGATCATCACCATCAACTACACCTCGGGCACCACGGGCGACCCCAAGGGCGTCTGTCGCACCCACCGGTGTGAGTCACTCCACGCCTACCTCGTCGCCCAGCACCAGGACATCACCGACGACGACATCTACCTGTGGACCCTGCCGATGTTCCACGTCAACGGCTGGGGGCACATCTACGCCGTCACCGGCCTCGGGGCGAAACACGTCTGTACGCGTGGCATCGACGCCGAGGGTATCTTCGACGCCGTCACCGGCGAGGACGTCTCCTACCTGTGTGGCGCGCCGACGGTGTTGAACATACTTATCAACTACTACGAGGAACACGGCGGAGATGTCCAGACAGAGGGGACGAACGACGTCCGGATCGCGACCGCCGGGAGCGCCCCGCCCGAGGCGACGATCAGGACCGTCGAGGACGACTTTGGCTGGTACCTGAAACACGTCTACGGCGCGACCGAGACGGGCCCGCTCATCACGACCTCGGACGCCCGCCGGAAGTTCGACGACGACAGCCGGGACCGCTTCAAGATCAAGAAGCGGCAGGGCCTCCCCTACCTCGGGACCGAACTGCGGGTGGTCGACGAGGACGGGAATGACGTGGCCTGGGACGACGAGTCCATTGGCGAGATCGTCGTTCGCGGCAACCAGATCATGGATCACTACTGGAACAAGCCCGACGCGACCGAGGAGGCGTTTAACGACCGCGTCGAGGGCTACTACCACATGGGTGACCTGGCGACGGTCGACGAGAACGGGATGATCGCCATCCAGGACCGCAAGAAGGACATCATCATCTCCGGCGGCGAGAACATCTCCTCGATCGAACTCGAGGACACGCTGTTCGAACACGACGCGGTCGCGAACGTCGCAGTCATCCCCGCGCCCAGCGAGGAGTGGGGCGAAACGCCCAAGGCCTTCGTCGTCCCGGCCAACGACGACCCCGAGAATCCGCCGGTCACGGCCGAGGAACTCGAAGACCACTGCACGGAGAACCTCGCGAGCTACAAGGTCGTCCACCGGTTCGAGTTCGTCGCCGACCTTCCGACGACGGCGACCGGCAAGGTCCAGAAGTACGAACTCCGCGAACAGGAGTGGGGTGACGAGGAGAGCATGGTCGGCCAGGGGTGACCCGACCTATCCGGTGAGCGATCCCTGCAGTTCCTGGACCGACGACACCTCGCCGACGGGCACGAAGTGTTCGGGCGTCTCGGCGTCCCCGGTCGGCGTAACCCAGATCCGGTAGGAGGCATCGGGATCGACGTCGAAGGCCACCGCACCGGTTCTTGTCTCGCCGGCGTTGAGCGTCGCATCCCCGATCTGGTCGACGTTGAGCCGTTCGTCGGCGTTGATCTTCTCGGTCCCGTCCCGGTCGAAGCGGCGCCACGAACCCTCGGTCTGGACGCGGAACTCGCGTCTGGGGAACGGGAGTTCGTTGTTCTGTGGGTTCGTCAGATCCAGCACGACGATCAGGAACGTCCTGCTGGCCTCCGTGTTGCTGGCGGAACTGCCGATCTTATCGGTCCGGAAGAGGTCGATGATCTCGTACGTGACTGCGTTGTCCCCGTCACCGACAGTGAACTCCTCACTCATCTCGTGTGTGAATTCGTCGGTCGGCTCCGCGGTGGGTGTCGCTGTCTCGGCAGGGGTGTCCGCGGGTGCCTCTGTCTCGGTCGCCTCCTGCATTGGTGTCTCTGTCGGCGTCTCACTCTCGGGGGTCGAGGTCGGGGTACTGTCGCCGCCTCCGTCACCGCCCCCGCCACACCCGGCGAGTACGCCTGCCAGCACGATGCCACATCCTGACAACAGCTTACGACGTTGCACGTGCTACCAATACACAGACGTAATAAAGAATGTATCGGTACCGTCCACAGCCCACAAAGTATTAGTCCCGTATCGGGCTTGTGAAACACAATGAGCACGCGAGTAATCGATCGGGTCGACGAGTGGGCGGAACGCAGGTTCTCAGGTGGATATAGCGCTCTCCAGGATCTCACTGCAGAGGAGTTTTCGGGGGTCGTGCGTGCCGGCGGTGCGGAACTCTACATGACCAAAGGGACCGCGGTCGGAATCCGGAACGGGACCGTCGACGACTTCGAGGGGGCAGAGGGAACCGTCCACGAGGCGCCGATCCCCGCGTTGCCGCTTCTGGCTATCATGCAGGAGCGAAGCGACGAGGCGCGTGCCCAGTATTACACCGAGGATACTGGCATCCGAGAGGTCGACTCGAAGCTCGAAAGCGGGGGGTTCACCGGCTATATCGAACTCGCAGAGAACGTCCTCAGCGGTGACTACTATGTCGTCTACCACCAGGGTCGGTCGATGAGTGTCGCGTTCGTCGGAAACGCGGATCGGCTGCTCGAAGACGACGAGGCCTTCGAGCGGGCGAACGGGGAGGTCGGCATCTACACGGTCTATCCCGCCGACATCGAATCCATCGAGATTCCGGAGCCGACTGAACCCGAAGAGTCCACGACAGACGAGAGTCCGGGGGCCACCGAGGACGAGACCGCTGAGGCGGCATCCGAAGACCAGGACACGCCCGAGGCCGGAGCGGACGAGAAGACAGACGAGTCAGCTCGTCAGGAGCCTTCCACGCGACTGACAGGAGCCGATACGACCCAGACGGGCCCGGAACCGGACCGTCGGTCGGATCCGCCCGATCGGAAGCGCGAGACGGAGGCTGCGGAACCGGGGAGTGGGGAACCCTCGACGGCCAGTTCCGGAAGCAGTCACGCGCTCGAAACGAGAGCCGTCCCGTCGCTGGACCCGGGGCGGTCCCAGATGGAAGAACGGTCACCGGACATCTCACAGCCGGAACCAGCCACACAGTCCAGCACGACGACCACAGCGGAAGGTGACGAGACAGCCGCCGAACCCGATAGCCCGGGTGACCAGGAGCCGGAAGCAGGCTCCCCCGAGACGGTCGATACGGCGCGAATCAACCAGTTAGAGGCGGAACTCGACGACCGCGAGGACGATATTGAGCGCCTGGAGTCCGAACTCGAGTCTCTCCGCGTGGAACGGGACGAACTCGAAGCCGAAGTGGAGCGTCTGGAGTCGGAACTGGAGCGACTCGAGCGCGAGTCCGGGGCTGCAACCGACGGGTCACAGCGCATCACACCCCAGGAGGCCCTCGACGGGACGGACATCTTCGTCAGGTATCACTCGAAGGGGGACGCGACGCTGGAGAAGGCCCACGACAGGGCGGTTAGTAAGGAGGACGTGGTCGGGAACCTCCGGCTCGAAACGCACACGCAGTTCGACGCAGACTCGGTCACTGTCGACGGGGGGACCTACGTCGCCTTCATCGAGGGGACCACAGTCTACCAGTTCGTCGAGTGGGTCGCCAGGGAGTTGCTATTCGCGATACGTGATACGGGCCACACGAAGGCGCTGGCGACGCTGTTCGACGCGCTCCCGAAAATCGACCGCGCGGAGCTGAATGGGTCCATCGACGTCGTCTCCTCCGACGAGGGCCAGGAGACCAGCTCGACGGAGTCGTTCGACGTGGTCCTGCGCGATCGGATGGGGGACCCGCTTCTGGTCGCCAACCTCAACAACTCGCGGGAGGGGACGACGGAGTCGATGATGGCGCGGCTCATCACGTCGGCAGAGCGCGTCGGACAGGCCAGTGACGAGTTCGCTGCCGCCTTCTCCGTCACCGAGAGTTTCTTCGAACCAGGCGCTCTCGAGACGGCGAGTGAAGCCACACGCGGCGGGCTGTTCAGCCGCAGCAAGCAGAAAAGCTTCGTGAACCTGTCGAGAAAGCGCGGCTACCACCTCTGTCTCGTCGAGGCTCGCAGCGAGAACTTCAACCTGACAGTCCCCGACCTCTAGCCCTCGATCTCCGCGACGCCGTCGATTTTCATCCCGTCGAGCTTGTCGACGATGTCGTCTATCTTCCCGTCGAGATCGTTGACGAACTGTTCCGTCTCCTCGGTCGTGATCGCGCCCTGGCTTGAGGGCTCGATGAGGTTCTCCTCCTCGAGAACCCGGAGAGAGTAGCGAACCTTGTGGTGGGGGTAGCCAGTCTCGTTAGACATTTTGACGATACCTATCGGCTCGTTTTCGATGACCATCCGCAGTACCTGCAGATGGCGCTCCAGCATATCGACTTCCTTCTCAAGTCTATCTATCATGGCACGTGTTAACTTGTATTGGCCGGATTTAAAGGTTGCTGTCGTTAAATGGACCGCAACCGGGCTTGCTGGCAAAATACGCCGGTTTCGGCCGGAATAGCGCGCATTGTTCGAAAATAACTCACAGTGTGGACTTAAACGCTGCTGTTTGCCGGCCTTCAGGACCGAAATCTGTTTATCACGCTGGCCGGAAGGATGGCCTGATGACCGTTACAATCGTCGGCGCACAGCTCGGCGACGAGGGCAAGGGCGGTATTGTCGACCTCTTCGGCGAGCCCGCGGATGTCGTCGTCCGGTATCAGGGGGGCGACAACGCCGGCCACACTGTCGTCCACGAGGGGGAGGAGTACAAGCTCTCGCTGGTTCCAAGCGGCGCCATCCGCGACAGGGTCGGCGTCCTCGGCAACGGCTGTGTCGTCAACCCGCGCACGCTCTTCGAGGAACTGGACGGGCTCCGCGAGCGCGGGCTCGACCCCGACGTCCGCGTCGCCGAGCGCGCCCACGCCATCCTCCCGTACCACCGCGTCCTCGACGGGATCGAGGAGGAGGCAAAAAGCGACGACGACCTGGAGGCCGGCACGACCGGACGTGGGATCGGCCCGACCTACGAGGACAAGGCCGGTCGCCGGGGCATCCGGGTCGGCGACCTGATAGACCCCGACGTCCTCCGGGACCGACTGGAGTACGTCGTCCCACAGAAGCGAGCCATCGTCGAGGACGTCTTCGGGATGGACGCCGGCGAGGCCTTCGATGTCGAGGCCATCCACGAGGAGTACAGCGAGTACGGGCGCCGCCTCGGGGAGGAGGGCATGACCGTAAACGCCAGCGCGTTCCTCGACGAGCGGCGCAAGTCGGGGGATAGCATCCTCCTCGAAGGTGCCCAGGGCACGTCTATTGACATCGATCACGGCATCTATCCATTCGTGACGTCCTCGAACCCAACCGCCGGCGGGGCCTGTACGGGCACCGGGCTCGCCCCGACCGCGGTCGGACAGGGCGAGGTTGTCGGGGTCGTCAAGGCGTACCTCTCACGCGTCGGGACCGGCCCGCTGCCGACCGAACTGCGCGGCGACGAGGAGAGCGAAGACCTGGCCGAGTACATCCGCGAGGAGGGCGGCGAGTACGGAACCGTCACGGGGCGGCCACGTCGTGTCGGGTGGCTGGATATGCCCATGCTCCGCCACGCGGCCCGCATCAGCGGCTTCACCGGGCTCGCGGTGAACCACATTGACGTGCTCGCGGGGCTCGAGGCGGTAAAGGTCGGCCACGCCTACGACTGCGACGGCGATCGGCTGTACACGATGCCGACCACGACCGAGAAGTGGGGTGAGTGTACCCCCGAGTTCCGGACCTTCGAGGGGTGGCCGGACATCGACTGGGCGTCCGTTGCGGGTGATGCCTTCGACGAGTTGCCGGCGGCAGCACGGGCCTATCTGGAGTACATCAGCGAGGAACTCGAGACGCCAATCTACGCCGTCGGCGTCGGCCCGGGGCGGGACGAGTCGATCGTCCTCGAACATCCGCTTGACTGACCGAGGCGGCTCAGACTGCAAACGCTTTTGAATCAGCCATCCCAGAGTCCGGGTATGAAGGAGGAGCTGATGGAAATTCTCTGCTGTCCACTGGACAAACACGACCTCGAACTGGATGTCGAGGAGCACGAGGAGGGGGAGATCGTCGCCGGACGTCTCGTCTGTACGGAGTGTGGCGAGGTCTACCCGATCGAAGATGGCATCCCGAACCTCCTGCCGCCGGACATGCGCGAGGACGCCCCGGCCTGAACCTTTTTCTACTGCCCACGCGCACCTGAACGTGTGACAGAGGAGCTACCCGTGCACGTCAGCCGCGAGGAGATACACTCACTCGACGTGCCGGCATCGTTCGAGACCGATGGCCCCTTCGACGTGGCCTTCCAGAATCACGGCCAGTCGGTACACGTCCACCTCCACCTGGACGATACACTCTCTGAGTTCGCGTCCATCGATGCGAACAACCACTATGTCGAGGGGGGCTCTCGCCGTGCCGTCCGGATCAATGTCAATACGGGTAGGCTCCCGGCGAAACCAGTGCTGGGGAAGCTCAAGGTCGTCTCCGGCTACGGCGCACAGACACGGTGGATCGACGTCGAACTCACACCGCCCAAGGAGGAAACCTCGGAGGTACAGGTCGACGAGTCGCTCGCGAAGCCACCCACCCCCGAGGAATCGGAAACCGGGGAACCGATCCTCGGTCGTCCGGAACTAACTGTCCTCGTGCTCGCGGCTCTCGCGCTCGTCGTCGCCGGGCTCGCGGCGGTGTTCGTCGGAGAGGTGCTCGTCATCCTCGGCGCTCTCGTGGTTGTCGCGGGCGTTCTGGTCGCACTCTCCGTCCTCCTTTGGGGCTGACATCCTCCGCCCGAGTACCACCCGTCCCGGATCAGCTACCGTCTCGGCAGGTCCAGAGCCCGCGGGAGCGGTCCCGTGCCTCCGCCTCGCTCGCCTCGAAGGCCTCCCGGAAGGTGAACTCGGTGTCGTACATCCGGGCGTGTCCCGCGGCGACGAGTTCGTGGTTCAGGTTCTCCCCCTCCTGATAGACGTATGCCAGCAGCCTGTCATGCTCGCCCCGGCGGTCGGTTCGGGGGTCGAAGGTGAGTGTCACGCTCGACCCGTCGAGTCGCCCCGTCAGGTATTCCGAGGCGCTGTGGCCCGCACGCCGGAGACATCGGGCGCCCGCCTCCGTGTCCGGAACACCCTCGTACTCGCCGGGCTCGTTTTCGACGTGGATCTCCGGCGTGTCTATCCCGACCAGCCTGACCGTGTCCTCGCTGCCGTCAGGAAGACGGACGTCTATCGTGTCCCCGTCGACGACGCGAACGACAGAGACGTCGACGGTTCTGGCGGGCTCGAAGTCGTCTCGCCTCGTTCCGTCGGCGTCGACCGGGGCTTTGGCCGACCCATCCACAGTGGCCGTTGGCGTATCGACGCCGCTGATCTGTGTGTCGGTCCCGGTCACGCCGGTTGCCCCACAGCCCGCCACAGCGATCAGACACGCGACGAGGAGAACCCGGGGAAGGTGACCCATGACACGGTCGGCGCGGATTAGCCTTCCCCGGATTCGAGGACGACAACCGCCGGCGCGTCACACTCCGGGCACACTTCGTGGTCGGTATAGAGCAGCGTCTCGCAGCGCTCACACCGGTGGGTGGCCGACTCCTCGGACACTTCGGTCGCCTCCTGTTTCAGCTCCTCGACTTTCCGGCCGAGACGATTGAACAGTCCCATAGGGGTGTTTGTCCTCTTACTGACTTGACTCTCCCACGACTTCAGTCTGGGGTTGTGCTGACCAGAGCCCGGCGCCCGTCACAGACGGGCAACCACTGGGTGTTTTCCCTGCAGAGCTGTCTCCGATCACTCCGCTGTAATCGAAATCCCTTTAGCGCGAATCGACCAACAGGGAAGTGCGGGCTCGTGGCCTAGTCCGGGAAGGCGGCTGACTCCAGAGGCTACGGCGCCTGGGACGACAGCTCCAGCTGATATACTGAGCGGCCGGCTGATCACCGGCCGCGCTGATGACCCTCTGGAGTTCCGAGGCGCTACCGGAGATATCAGCCGATCGGGGGTTCAAATCCCTCCGAGCCCATCCCCTCGCTTCGCTCGGGGATTTCCGC